>SAAX01000018.1 GCA_009929215.1 Deltaproteobacteria bacterium
CCTTGCCCAGCTCCAGGGCCTTGAGGTTGGATTCCTGCAACTTGGGCGGCAGGAATTTTTTGATGGCCGCTTCCAGCGCATCCACCCCAAAGGGCAGCACGCCAGAGGCGCAGACCACGCTCAGCAGCACGGTGTTGCCGCTCTGGACAGATCCGGCCTGCAAGCCAAGCTCGCGGCAGGGCACAAAGTGGCACTGACCGGCAACCTGACGGGCCTTTTCCATGATGTGCTGCATGTCGGGGTATTCTGCCTTGCCCAGCGCAACGCTGAGCGGGGGCAGGGGATCGCTGCTGGAAAAGATAGCGCCGCCGGGTTGCAGATAGGGCAGGGCGCGCAGGGTTTCCAGCGGTTCAAAGCCAAGCAGCACATCGGCTTCGCCGTAGTCGAGCTTGGGCGAACGCCAGCCGCCGAGCAGCATGACAGATTCCACCACACCGCCGCGCTGGGCCATGCCGTGCACTTCGCCTGCCACTACATCAAGGCCGGCTTCCAGAGCCGTGCGCGCCATAAGGGTGGTGGCCGTCAGGGTTCCCTGCCCGCCAACACCGGTAAAGAATATACGCATCCGCTTTTGCATTTCTTGAGTCTTCATAGTGTTCCCCTTCCTACCGCTTCCGCGCCTTAAAGGCCGTGGGCGCAACCTGCAAACAGACCATGCAGCCCGTGCAGAGCGTGGCGTCTACAGCAAGATTGTCGCCCTCGCGGTAAAAGGCGGGGCAAGCCAGCTGCTCGAGGCAACGCATGGCTTCGGGCCCCTGCACGGCCACTTCGGCCACCTGGGGCTGCGCCTTTTTGAGCTGACGGCGGGCATACAGCACACAGGGTTCTTCCGTAATCAGCACGCGAACGCCGGTCTGGGTTTTCATTTCTTCCAGAGCCTTGGTAACGGCCTTGACGTTGAACGAGCGCACCTTGGTGCACTGGGTAACGCCCATGGCACGCACGATGGTTTCGATATCCATGTGCTGGCTCATGGAGCCGAGCATGTCCTGCACCATACCGGGGTTGGGCTGGTGGCCTGTCATGGCCGTTGTGCCGTTGTCCAGAATAACAAGAATAATGTCGTGCTGGTTGAAAACGGCGTTGGCAAGGCCGGTCATGCCGGAATGGAAGAACGTGGAATCGCCGATAAAGGCCACCACGGGCTTGCCAGAAGCGCGGGCAAAGCCGCTGCCCGCAGAAACCGAAGACCCCATGCACACCAGAAAGTCCGCACCGCGCAGGGGCGGCAGCAGGCCAAGGGTGTAGCAGCCGATATCGCTGGAATAGAAGGCATCGTCGCCAAAAACCTGCCGGGTGGCATAGTAAACGGCGCGGTGCGAGCAACCGGCGCAAAGGTTCGGCGGGCGGCCCGGCAGCTCAAGATCGACACTGCGCACGGGCTTGGCCGGGCAGGGCGTATCGAGCCACGAAGAAATGCGGCGCATGACAAGGGTAGTGGAGTATTCGCCCTGGCCGGTGAGGCCAGAATCCTTGCCCTCGATACGCACGTGGATGTCCTGCTTTTGCACCAGCGCGCGGATGTCCTGTTCCAGAAGGTCAACGCCTTCTTCCAGCACCAGCACGCGGTCGCAGCCGCGCAGAAATTCGGTGATCATGTTGGTGGGCAGGGGCCAGGTCATGCCCAGCTCAAGCACGCGCACGCGGTCTTCCCAGCCGCCAGCCGCAAGGGCGTCGGCCAGATAGTTGCGGGCCACGCCGCTGGTGATGATGCCAAGGCGCGTGGGGCTCTGCGGTTCGCGAACCGTGTTGAAACGGCTCGATTCCGCAAACTGGCGGGCTTTTTCGATGATGCCGTCAAGCACCAGATGGCGCTTGCGGGCCACAGCGGGAACCGGCACAAAACGGCTGGGATCGCGCTTGAATTCCACCTTGGGCTGGGTAGCGGGCAGGTCGTCAAAATCCACCGCGCCGCGCATGTGGCTGACGCGCGTGGTAGTGCGCAGCATCACGGGCTGTTGCAGCTCGCGGGCAAGGCGAAAAGCCTCGCGGGTCATGTCCTTGGCTTCCTGCGCGGTGACAGGCTCAAAACAGGGCAGCAGGGCAAAGCGGGCGTAGGTGCGGTTGTCCTGTTCGTTCTGGCTCGAGTGGCAGCCGGGGTCGTCTGCGGTCAGCAGCACCATGCCGCCGGGCAGGCCCGTGTACACCGAGGTGAACAGCGGGTCGGCAGCCACGTTGACGCCCACGTGCTTCATGGTCACAAGGCTCATGGCACCGCCCAGGGCAGCGCCGGCGGCCACTTCAAGGGCCACCTTTTCGTTGACGGAATATTCCAGCCTGTAGCGGCCCTCGCCGCCAAGGCGGTGGAACGTGTCCGGCACTTCCGAAGACGGCGTGCCAGGGTAGCAGCTGACCATATGTACGCCCGCTTCAAGCGCGCCGCGCACAATGGCCTCGTTGCCCAACAGCAGGTGTCGCTCGCCGCGAGCACCCTGCAACAGCGGATGATTGCTCATGTTCCCTCCAGGCCCAGGCAGAAGTTGCCCGAACCGCAACTGGATGCAAAATGGCGCGGCCCAAGCGGCCCCGCCTACAATGACGCAAGCCCGCGCTGTTTGCACATGCGCGGGCTTGCGAAGAAATATTTACTGGGCTTTGCCGGGGGCTTTTGCGCCAGCGCCGTCTGGCGCTGCCGGGGTTGCAGCCTGGGCGGCTTCTTCGTCCACAATCTTGGGTGCCAGCGCGTAGGCGCGTGCGCGGAAGTACTCGCTGTTAAGCCCCTGCGCCTCGCGCGACAGAGCCAGATACATGCGGGCGGCCTGTTCGGTCTGCCCGGCAACCACAGCGGCCTCGGCAGTCATCTGCTTGAGCTGGGGCGCAGTTACTTCGCCCGGCAGGGCCGATTGCAGCTGTTGCAGCAGAGCCAGGGCCTCGGCATATTTGCCAGACTTGAGCATCACAGCGGCTTCGTTCATGCCCGCCACCAGTGCCAGAGAGCCATCGCCCTCTTTGGCGGCCTTGGCAAAGGCGCTGGCTGCGGTGGCGGTGTCGCCATTGCTCATGGCGCTTTGACCCAGCACCAGATAGGCCGAAAAGCGCACATCTGCCGGGGCTTTTTCTGCCAGAGCGGCGAGTTCCTTGACCTGAGCGGGGCCGCTGGTTTGCAGAACAATGCGTGCCAGCGACTGGCGCGCCTCGTCGTTTTTGCTGGTGGTGTACCAGCGCCAGATGCCCGTACCAGCCAGAACCAGCACAAACAGCACCACAATGCTGGCTATGGTGCCAGCGTGGCGCAGCATGAACTGGAGCATGGGAGCGCTTTCAGAGCTGACTTCGGCCTGAAGGTCGCGCAGCAGGGGGGAATCCTCCGCGCCTTGATTCTTTTGCGGATTCATGTATCAAAACTCCTTACAGGGAGGCGGAACCGCCGTTGTTTTTCCACGCATTTGCCCTGCGCGAATGGTCTTCGGCGGAGCTGGACGGAAGCTTTTTACTTAGGCCACAATCAACCCCTCTGTCAAAACAAATATCCCTTTGGTCAGGCTGCCTGCGCGGCCCCGGCCAATCAGCACAAGGAGTTCGCATGACGCCTGCAGAAGAAATGACGCGCCTCGGCGCGCGGGCAAAGGAAGCAGCCAGGGCCATAGCCAAGGCGCACCCCGATGCCAAATCGCAAGCCCTGCTGGGGCTGGCAGAATTGCTGCAGGAAAGGCAGGCCGAAATTCTGGCCGCCAATGCCCAGGATTTGGCTGCGGCTCGCGCCGCCGGGCAGGACGAGCCCCGCCTTGACCGCCTTACGCTCACGCCCGCTATTATGGATGAAATGCGCGCCGCCTGCCGCCACGTGGCCAACCTGCCTGATCCCGTTGGGGCCACCGAACGTCAGTGGCAGCGGCCCAACGGCATTCTTGTGGGCCGCATGCGCGTGCCGCTGGGCGTGATTGCCATGATTTACGAGGCGCGCCCCAACGTGACCATCGACGCCGCCATTTTGTGCATCAAGGCGGGTAACGCGGTTATTTTGCGCGGCGGCAGCGAGGCTCTGCGCTCGAATATGGCCCTTGCCAAGGCGCTGAGCGATGCCCTTGCCCAGGCCGGTTTGCCTGGTGATGCCGCACAGCTTGTTTCCATACCCGGCCATGAGGCTGTAAATGCCCTATGCAAGCTCGACAAATATATTGATGTGATCATCCCGCGCGGGGGCGAGGGCCTTGTGCGCGCCGTGACCGAGGCGGCCACCATGCCTGTGCTCAAGCACTTCAAGGGTGTGTGCCACGCATATATTGATGCGGATGCCGACCTTGATGCCGCCACCGAGATCGTTTTCAACGGCAAGGTGCAGCGCCCCGGCGTGTGCAACGCGCTGGAATGCCTGCTGGTGCACCGCGATGTGGCCGGGGCTTTTTTGCCCAAGGTTGCGGCCAAGCTTAGCGCTGCTGGCGTGGAATTTCGCGCTTGCCCGGCTTCGTTGCCCTTGCTGGGTGCAACTGCCGTGGCGCAGCAGCCCGATGATCTGGGGCAGGAATTTCATGCGCTGGTGCTGGCTGTTCGCGTGGTGGAAAGCATGGATGCGGCACTGGATCACATTGCCCGCTACGGCTCCAACCATACGGAAATCATCTGCACCAACAACCACGATCACGCAATGCGTTTTCTGCGCGAGGCGGATGCCTCCATGGTGGCGGTCAACGCTTCCAGCCGTTTTAACGACGGCGGCCAGCTAGGCCTTGGTGCGGAGATCGGTATTTCTACATCAAAACTGCATGCATACGGCCCCATGGGTGTGGACGAACTGACCACCACCAAGTTTGTGGTATTGGGGCAGGGGCAGGTGCGCCGATAGATGACTGAAACGGCGTCCCCCCCGCCGGGAAGAGCCCTGCTGGGCGGCAGTTTTAACCCTCCCCATGTGGGACACTTGCGTTTGGCCATAGAGGCGCGCGAGGCCCTAGGCGACCTTGTGCAGGGGGTTGATATGATTCCCTGCGCCGTGCCGCCGCACAAGGCGCAGAGCGGCATGCTGCCCTTTGAGCTGCGTGCCCGCATGGTTGAGGCCTGTGCAGAGTCCCTTTCCTGGTTGCGATGCAACCGGGCCGAGGCTCTGCGGCAGGGGCCCTCGTACACATGGGATACGCTGTGCGCCTACCGCGAGGCCGAGCCGCAAACTGAGCTGTATTTTATCTTGGGCAGCCCCGATTTTGCCCTGCTGTCTACCTGGCACAGGGGGCTTGAGCTGCCGCAGCTGTGTCATTTTGTGGTTGTGCCCCGTAAGGGGCATACTGCCGGGGATTTTATGGCTGCTGCCAAGGCGCTGTGGCCCACGGCCCAGCAGCGGCCGCCCGTGCTGCCCGGGTGCGTCTGCATGGCTCTGCCGGGTGGCGGGCTGGCGCATTTTCTGGATGTGCCGTGGCTGGCGGTGAGTGCCTCGCGGGTGCGTCAGCTCTGGCTGGCGGGCCGCAATGTTGATTTTCTTGTGCCAGGTGCCGCCTTGCAGATTTTGCACAACAACGCCCATACGGTGCGGCGGCATTGGGCTGAGGACGATTTGGCATGTTGACCACTGCTCCCAAATCCATTCGCGAAAATATCGCGCGCGCCAAGGGATATCTGCGGCGTGACGAGGTGGAGCGCGCCCTTGTGACCATGAGTGAGGCCGTGCGCCAGCTCGCGGAAATCAAACTTGCGCGCTCGGCACGGGCAGAGCTGGAAATTCAGATAGACGAGTTTTTGTTGGGCCTTGTGCGCCACAGCGTTTTGCAGCCTCTGCTCGACCCCGGCCATACGGGCAAGCCACGCAGCATCAGCTTGCAGCAGGGCAAGGAGGCCGCGCTCTCTACCGTGCTGGACGGGCTGGCAAAAATTTTACAGACATCGGCAGAACAGGCCGTGCAGCAAAAGGCCGAAGACCAGCTGGCGCGCAAAAAACAGCTCATCAGCAACGGGCTGGAATTTTTGCGCGATGGACAGGTGGCCAAAGGGCGGGCCTTTTTAAAGCGCATTGTGGAAGAATTTGGCGACGAAGAGGGCATTCGCCTGCAAATGGGCCAGATTTTTGCCGCCGCAGGGCTTTTTGCCGAGGCTGCCGCCATGTATGAAGAAGCCATGGCTCTGCAACCACGCGAGTCTGCGGCCTACACCGGGGCCGTTGCCGCCTGGATGGAGCTGCGCGAATACGAAAAGGCCGAGGCCGTGTACAAGGCCGTGCTGCGCACCTTTGGCGGGCATGCCTCTACCTTTGGCAAGATGGCAAAGATGTATCTGGATTGGCACAAAAAGCATGATGCGGAAGAAGCCGCCCTGCGCGCCCTGCAAACAGACCCCGAGCAGGCCGACGCCCTGGAAGTGATGGCCGCGCTCGACAAACGGTAGGGCGGGGCTGCGGCGGGATGGCCGATTGGCCGCCTCCAGCCAATTTTGCGGCAATTTGTGCGATTGCGGGCCGAAACTTGTGCGTTTTGGCGGTATCTGTGTCGCAGAACCATTGCCTTTCACCCAAAGATAGAATATAAACCACCTTCGGTTGCAAGCGGGGCTCCCAACGCCCTTTGTGGCCGTGCGGAGAGGTAGCGAAGCGGCCGTAACGCGCTCGACTCGAAATCGAGTTAGGGGTTAATAGCTCCTACGTGGGTTCGAATCCCACCCTCTCCGCCATTTATTGTAATAAAAACGGCGTGTTGCTTTAGATAGCAACACGCCGTTTTCGCGTCAAAAAGGGTATGCTTTTAGCGAGTGCGCGACCATCATACATACCGTCATACATACTTTGGCTCGATCTGCGGGAAAAATTATGCACTTTCTGGGGCAGCGATGTTAGCCCAGCAAAAGCACATTGTTGATTTTAAGTTCTCAGTGATCGAGTATTTGCAAGTTAAAGGCATTCAGCCCTTCTCCTGACACTTTGGAGAATAAATGTGCGCGATTACAAACAGCTTGATATAAGTAAATAAGGATTTGCTCCCCAAGCCATTGCTCATTGAGTAAGTAGGTTGACGCACAGAAAAACCTATGTGACTAGATAAAGAAGTAAATTGGGGGAGGGAAAGATGAGTCAAGTTCTGGACAGCACTTCTACCGAAGAATCTACCTTGCTCGCTTTTAAAAGCTGTGCTGATGATGTGAACAAGGCGACTGTAGACGGCCTTATAGGGCAGCGCAAAGAGTTAATAGAGTGCTTAACGCCAATCATAAAAAATACCGAAAATGCTTATGTTATCGGGCTTAATTCTGAGTGGGGAAGCGGAAAAACATATTTTCTTCGTGCATGGCAAAATTATTTGCGTGACACAAACCCAGGCTCAATCTGCGTGTATTTCAATGCGTGGAAAAATGATTTTTCAGGTGACCCATTAGCAAACCTATTTGCGGCTATCATCGACCAAGCAAGTTCCCCAGAAGCAAAAGTAAACGATGCGCTGAAACAGGGGGCGATAGCGGTTGCAGGATTTGGCTCAAAACTTTGTAAATTTAGCGGAAAAATTATCAAAGTTGTGGCTGATCCATTAAGTGGAGCTGTAACTGAGTTCGTTGGTAATGCGGGAGAGGCTTTTGTTAATTGGATAAAGGAAGTGAACGAATCTTCAAATGCATTTAATGAAAAATTGGCTGAGCTCTCAAAAGAAACACGTAATTCAACAAAATTTCCAATTTTTGTGATGATAGATGAACTTGATCGCTGTCGCCCAAACTACACAATAGAATTGCTTGAACGGATTAAGCATCTTTTTAATGTTCCCAATGTTGTTTTCCTCTTGGCGATAGATGGAAGACAACTCTTGCAGCAAGTTGAACACACCTTTGGGCTTAGATCTTCAGAAATAGCGCTTAGTAATAATAGCGATGGTAATGAAAGATCATCATCTGGAACAGACACGAGATTGAATTATCTTGGCAAATTTATTGATGTTTTCTATTCATTGCCTGATCCTGACCGTCAGGATTTTGTAAGAATGAAGTTGTCTAAACTTCCAGAGTTGCAATGTTATCAACGCAAATTGGATATCTATGGATTTTTTCCGCGCCTTAAAATCGAGAATATCCTGACTGCGGATATGAGCATGTTCGGGATAAAATCTTTGCGAGAATTGACACAGAACATAGAATTGTTTTCGTTATTTTTACGAATTGAAGCTGGTATAGAATTTGATGAAATTTTTGTCGCTACAAACATAATATTTCGCAATTCAAACAGAATGATAACTCATACACAACTTGATGAAACATTCTTTAAAAGATTTGATTGCAGTCATCTGGCTTCTATTTTCAGAAAATTAGAAACCGTCAGTGTTGGAGAAGGAAAAAAAGAACTAAATAACGTGATTGATCTAACTAGTGCGGAGGCAACTGCATTTTTGTGGATCGTGTTAAAATTAACCGATAACAAATTAACACCCTACGATGACAACCGGTTTTTTGATCGTTTAGATTTCTGCGTGGCAAATAGCATAGGCTTATATACCGATTCAAGGGGAGGAGGGATCCGATGTGGATTACCTGTGTCATCAATTGATAAACTTCAACAAAAAGTGATTAAAAAACTACAGTTCCTTGGTAGTTTTTCCAAAAATATGCAGACTGCGTAACCCATGATTTGATTTGAACAGTTGTGACACGATGAACTTTTTGAAAATTATGCAGATGCCACTTTGGGCGATTCCATTTTACACAAACTCGCGGCGACACTGCACGCATTACTGTTAGTGGCTGGAATCGCTTAGATTTAGATTCTAAGCTTTTGCTAAGCCGCTGTGTAAAAACGGTCCTTAAGCGGCAAGTTGAGCGATGTTTGCCCCACTAATGAGCATGGCTTTGTCGTCATTGTCGTTGAGTACAAGAAAAGGGCGGGTTGCAGTGAAGCAACCCGCCCTTAAGCGTTATGGCCATCCAGTGTTACCTGTTGGCTTCAACCTCGTGCGTCCGACTAGATGCTGGTTGAACTGCACGCTCAATGATCGCCGCCAAGTGGTTAATGTCCGGCGACACGCTTTTCAGGTAAATATCTGTCGTGGTGGCCCGCTGATGTCCTAAGAGGAGCTGGATGTCAGTCAACCCCGCCTGTTGCGACTGGATGAGACTCACGGCGAAAAAATGCCGTATGGCATGAAAACCAAAGCTTTTGACCTGCGCCTTTTTGCAGAGGTGTTTCATCATATCCCGGATAGTTTGCTGGCGAGTTGAGTACGGCCCGTCAGTGTTGGGATTGATGAAAACATGGGTCGTATTGCCTGTTATGGCTCTCTGGGCAGTTAGAATGGCGTTCAAGCTGTTGCCTATGGGCAACGTCCGGTACTGCCTTGCCCCTCCTTTGCGCTTCCGCGTCCAAAGCTTCAATGAGTGGTCGGCAACGTCTTCCCACGTTAGGTTAAGAATTTCGCTTACCCTTGCCCCTGTGAGCAGCAACGTGTTGAGCAAATCAGCTTGCCACGGTTTTGCCACAGCCAGAACCTTGCTGATGTCGTCAGGGGTAGGCACGTACTTGACGTATTGTTCCACAGCGGGCTTGGCAACAAAACGCCAGGGATTTCTTGGAACAGCGTCTTTGTGCCAATTCCAGAGCGCTTTCAACGTGCGAATGCGGCGATCAGCAGCCTTGCCACCACGCGCAGTTTCTGTTGAGCGTATGAAACTGGTAGCGATGGCCTTCGTAATGTCAGTCATGGCGACATCCTTTGTAAGGAAAGCCGCAAATTCGCAGAGGTGGCGTTTTTGCTCAAGAAACGTGTTGGGCGTCAATCGCACCTTGCAGTCCTGCAAGTATACCCTACTAGCATGGGAAAACATCAAACTCGGTGGCGTAGCTTGCTGCTGATTTAGGGCCACTTTTGCGACTTGCTCCCATTCCTTTGCCTCTTTTCGGCTGTAGCAAATCTTTGAGTACTGGTGCCCCTGAAACTTGAAGTAGGCTTGGAACACGATTCCATTCTTTTTCACGATTTCGCGTATTGCCATTGCTGTTCTCCGTCAACATTCTAAAATATTGCAAAATGTCATCTTGGTTAAATCGCGCGCCCCGCAAATTTTCGCTTTTGAAGGAAGTGGGAGTGACAAAAAAATGGGGGTAGCTTCGCCAGTTATTTCTGACGGTGCCGGGCGATAAATTTAAAAAATCTGCTAATTCTAGGTATGTCATGCACAGAGGGTTCATTGGCGCATGGAAATATTTTTTATCTCTTCATATCTGTTAGCGTTTATATGGTTCATCTCAAGAAATGCTGCTTTCATTGATGCTCCTTCAAAATGCCAAGTTTATATAAACAAGTTGCCCCGGCTGGTGTTTCAGCCGGGGCAACAATTATTTAGTGTCTATGTTGTTTCATGAGTTTTTTTACCGCATCGACAACCTCCTGTGGGTAAAATGAGAAGTGGTAAAATTCTCGCTTAACGTAATCGTCATAGTCTTTTGTATCTAGGCCCTTGCGGTGATACTCCATAACCCGAATAAGCTGCTCGATCAGCAGCTTCATTTCATGGCTAATAGGGTATTCCTTCGAGGCCTTGGCAAAGGTAATGTTCCGCTTGCCAACAATGCCGAACATGTGGCGACCGGGAAACATCTTCCTGAATTGCTTTTTTCGGGCTTTCTTCTCTTGTGAAAAGAGGTAGCCACGAACCGAGTTGTCAGCCTCCACGGCCTTAAACGCGCTCTTATTTGTGCTACCCGTCATCTCCAGCCAAGTCCGCTTTAAGACGCGTTTTTGGTCTCTGCTTAGCTCTTGTCCGAAAGAGCCGAACATGTGGAAGTGCAGGCCTGAGTTGCTGAAGGCAATCTCTGCGCCCCACGCAAACCAAGCACCGGGGAAATTCGTCATGACTAGGTTTGTGTACGCCTGAAAGATGTCATAAGCCCTTTCGCAGGTGTCTTCGTCGATTTTCTTCCACACTTTAGTGTCGAAGTTCAACGTAATGAACCAGTCCGTCTTATTTGTAATCGTCGCGAACTTTTTTGCGAAACGACTGGGTTGTTTGCCGTTAAAAAGTGACCCCTGATATGGCGCGAAGTGGTGCGCAAGATATTGGGAATCACTTCTATACATCAAGATCAGCAGGCCGCAGAATCTTATTGTGTATTCTGCGATGCTGTTGTTGATGCGGATAATTGCCTCAGCCAAATTCATTTTCGTTTCTGCGGCCATAAAGGCCTCCATGTCTTAGCGCTTCTAATATTTTTATTATTAAATATTGTGCGCTACGTCATATACACCTCCATAAAAATAAAAAAAGCAGAATGCAGTATAGCATAAAATGAAAAAAAGTCAATAGGTCTGAAAATATTACACTATTACTCGACACAGGAATTTTGATTTTACTGAACAATTATAAAAACAATGCTTAGAGCAAAGCTCGATTATATTTTTTTTTGTATTTAAGAAAACTACTCTGAAACCATTTTGCAAACAAAGTTTTTTGCAATGGTAAAAACAATGCTGTGTAGGCATCAAATCGTGGCAAGTTGAAATTTGGCACGGCAAGAATCAAAACAATGTTTAAAGCAATGTTTTTTAACATTGTTTATTTCATGGCTAAAAACATTGCTTTAAACATTGTTGTTGAAGGAAAATGCGAAAATGATCATGAAAATAATGAATTCAAAAAACAATCTTCGCCTTAAAGATTTATTGCATCATGAATTATTAACAATCATCATGGCAATGATTTGATGGTTGTGTGCGAATGAACGTATCAAGTAGTGATTGAATATAGCTATTAGTACAGTAACTATATACAGAGATAACTAGTTATATAAATAATATTATATTAACCGTTAACTAGTGTAATTCAAATTATTTGTTCATTTGCTCTATTTTAGATAATAATATTGTCTGGAGTTAAAAGTCATTAAGACTTTCCTTTTTTAAGCGTTCCCAATGTGCCCTGATGAAATGATAGAAACGTTGTTTTGCCAATTGCTATTAGCATTGTTTTTAACAATACTTTTACCAAGGGTTTCTTTATTGCTGAATATGGGCATACGACATGGAATGGAGGATAAAATGGCAAGGAAAAGTTCAGGTTCAAATGACAAACCGATGAAAACGACGGCTGAGAATGAAAATGACGTTGAAGTGCCAAATGTCAAAGATCTTAAAGCCAGCGATTTAAAAAAGAAGGGGCATTTCAAAGGCTACACGTATTCTGTTGGGGCACTTTCAGTTCTAGAAGCTGTAAAGATGGAGCTTAAGGGTACTGGAGAAACGCTGAATAGTTTCGTATCGGAAGCAATAATCTACTATAGCAATTCACGATTTTCAGAAGAAGTTCTTGGCAGCGTCGTCGCTGCGCATAATTCAAAGCCTATGCGGACTCCGGAAAGAAATAGAATACTAGCACTTGAGCGGCTTATTGCTGTGATTGGCATGGATTTTTTAGAAAAAAATAAGCAATCTGAGTTTAACAGAATGAAAAAATTCCTTAAAAATAACCCTGAGATTATCGAGAAAGGTACCCCCGGCGGGCGATGCAAGAAAGCCTCGCAAGAAACAGGTATCTTTAAAGATGATTATGCCATGCCACTCTGGCTTATATTGTTTTATGCCAAAAAATTCGAATTCATATGAATAAAAAGGCTCTCCATGATTAAATGGAGAGCCTTTTTCATGTCAGCTACCGTTAGGCGGGTAGTGTGTTTTTAACAAATTTATCGAACTCTGGCATAAGCTTGAGCACGCTTTCCAATGCTGTGTTCATGGGGTCCAGCGATTTTTTGAGTTCGGGGTATTCCTTTGCGACAACAACCGGGTCGAGGGCGAAGGGTAGGGTAAGTGTGCCGCGCTTGGTGAACTGGAATCCAGCTTTTTGGAGAACTTCCTTTTCCTTTAGAAAGACCTCCAAGTGCTGTTTGACTTTATACCGGGACGGGCCAGCTGGCCTGCCGTCCATCCAAAATTCAAAGGCCAGGGTGCAGCCGTTGATGCCAAGAGCACTTCCAAGCCAATAACTGTTGGCATTGGCGTCAGTCTCCGTCAGCCTGAAAACAACCAAGTCGGCATGTCCTGGCTTTGTCGGCCAATCCAACGGGGCGAAAACGGTATCGTCGTTGCCGTCCTCATCCTCCACCACAAGGCCAAGTCTGGTGCGCCACGGTGAGCGTTCGCCAAGCCGTTTTGAAATAGCCGTATTTATGGCCTTGAACACGGTGGCCTCCACATGCTCTGTCAATGAGTCTTCCTCAATCATCTGCGGGTTTGACAGTAAAAATACGCACATCTCCTTAGAGTAACTCATTTAGATCTCCAACGATTTTAGTAATGATAAAAAAGAAGCCATTCGTACAATACGAATGGCTTCTTGTGGTCATGGCTTGCGCCAGTATTATTGTATCATGAAATCACAATTTTGTCAATATAGATGGATATGTTGATCTAGTAGTAACAGAAAATTGTATCATGTCAGCTTAGTATTACATCAATAAGAAAGGAGAGTATGCGTATGGAAAGTTCATTACAGTCAAATCATGTCCTCGCTAGCATTAAAGACTTTGAGGCATCCATTACCTCCAAGCTGGCCCACTTGGCTAAAGCACAGGGCGGCAATCAGTTCCACCATCATAAACGCATTGCCTTCATTGGCATCGGTGACATTGGCACTGCGGCGGCAGATGCTGTCCATGACAGATTTCCTGTCCTTCAAGGATTCTTGGACGTTATTCATGCCAGTCAGGCTGATAGCCCTGACTACATTCCTGCGCTATCGGGTTGGGTCACAGACTGGCGAGGTCTCTATGAACGCGAACCGCTGGTTTCCGTTTATATCGTGGGCACTATTGATAGCTGCAACCGCCTTCTTGATGCCCTTGATGCGGGCAACGCAGCCCGATACTTAAAATGTGACTTTGTGCGGGGTTTCTTTGATCTGCATGATGGGTGGGATGGGGCCGTCCCTGCCTTATGTAACGCCGACATCGCTGTGTCCCTGACGGAGAGCGAAGGGGGAGGGCCGGGGCGAGGGGGTGATTTAGAGCAAGATGGGTTGTTTTTAGAACTGTACGAGTTCCTGCTGTCTATGCTGGACGATGATATCTTGATGGTATGAGAGGGAGGGGAGGTAGCCCTCCCCTCCACACACTGGCTTGTTTAGCTGTGTACGTTAATTGCTAATAGTATACTTTTTATCCACAGCATCCCATTTGCAATATTCCGAACTGATTGTTTCTTGCTTTATTGACAAAATATTTCCGCTCAGGTGACCCTGAAACGCGCCTTTTTTGCTGTCAGATTTACAGGCGACACTGTCATTTTCAAAATTGCAAATACCCGTCCAAGTGCAGTTATGTTTGCCGTCTTTAGTTTTTCCGCTAAAAATGACAACGGGGTTTTCCATGCTTGGCGTTTTTTCAAAGCTAAAAATTGAAAGGTTATTTCCCCGGTGGGACGTTGCTTTCATTGTCTGGTGTATTTCAAATATTTTTTTCGCAATAATATCTTTTCGCATCGCAATGTAGGTATCAAAAAATCTTTCTGGTTGTTCTGAAACAATGCCATTTTCTGTCATTGATTTATACAAAAAACTTATATTGTTGGCAAAAACATTCAAGTGATCGCTAAGCAAGCTATCGTTGTTCAGTGCATTCCTATACCTAAAAATTTCAAAGGCGAGAATCGAATTCTGGACGATGATTGTTTTGTACAAGCTGACAATTCGCTCACGGTCATTAGCCCCATCAGAAAGGGATTGCCTAAGTGCATCGCGGAAAACGCCCAGACCTTCTTCAAGAGATTCAACATTTGGCCTTAAGATGTCATTTTTATCATGCAAATAAATATCGTAAAGTTCTGCTGTTTCTTTTTCCAACTCTGATTTTGTATATAGAGTGTCAAGGGTGAGTGCAAAACTTTGCCCAGCAGAAAACAAAACACACATAAAAATTACTAGTACTCGAATTTTCATGCGACCTTCCTTTGATTTACATCACCAGCTATTACAAATCATTTTGAAACGTTCTTAATAATTATCAAGCATGCAAGCTCAAGTTCATTTGAGTTTAGCGCTCTGTCCGCTTTGCTATACACGAAAACAGCATGATTGTTTGTTACGCGAAACCCATAAGTTTCTGGGTCGTCTGCGCCAGTAGCAGGGTCTTTGCTATTCGTATCAATTCGATACAGGTTTTCATCCACCTTTTGGCAATTTGTAACCTTTCTATTGATGCCGTTATTTGCAGCAATTTTTATTACCGTATCAACAAAATCATACGCAGTAATTCTTTTTGAATCGTCCGGCATAGTCATATCTGGGCACTTCAATAGCATTTTGCTAACTGGGCATTCGCTTAAAGTATCTGCCATTACAGCAGTTGACGCCAATAAGCCGATAGCAAAGAATAATACTACATACGTTTTTTTCATCATATTCCCCTGCATGATAGCGATTTTAGCGAACGCTGATCACTTTTCCTGGAACTTACTGCCCCATATCCATGCTGCTTAAGCGCCTTCCACAAGCCATTTCGAGCGCGGAAATGCATTCGTCTCGTTTTTGTTTGTCACGCCATGCAACACACCGCGCACCAAACGAACCATGAATAAAAACTTTGGTGCCCCCTTGGCGCGTTACCTTGCTGATTTCACTGACTGGAAGCTCTTCCATTGAGCACAAATCTTTCAAGGCTTTTAGCCTGAAGATATTGTCTTCCAATGTGTTGTTATGCGGGTCTGCGGGAATAACTATGGTTCCCTTGGTCTTAAAGACAAGAACGCCAATTTGCGTTGTTGCTATGCGCATTGACACAACGAACATGCCTGCCAGTGATGCAATCAGTCCTGCGCATGAGCAAATAAATACTGCTGCATACTGAAAACTTAGGTGAATTCCTTTTACCGAGCCAAGAAAGGCAATGACTGAAAATATTAGCAGTACGCTCCAACCTATTGCGACTGTTATGTACCGGAAAGGATTTCCAGAGTCGCAAACACGCATGTCCGCACTTTTCAGGGCATAGCGCTCTGAATACCTTTTAAAGGTCAGGTAACTATTCAGAAGGAAAACGGAAAAGAGGATTCCGCCAGCGACTTGCATCACAAGAACTATCAATTCATTAAGATCGTTATTTTTTTTCGCCATAGCCTTCTCCTAATTTGATTTGCGGCATTTGAGCTTCACTATGCTATAGCCAAGTGGCTGTCAAGAAATTCTAGGATACATCCAAGTAAAAAGGAGGATGTATGCCTTTTACTAGTAATCTTGGCAGTATCATGAAGGACAAAGATATGACTTATGAGGAGCTTCAGCACATGTCGAAAGTCGCACCTGACACTGTCGCAAGGGCGAGAGATGCCAGAATTGCAACGTGCAAGCTGCTAACGCTTGAAAAGCTTGCCAAAGCGCTAGGGGTGGAGGTGTGCGATTTGTTTACTCATGTGAAAGGATAAAGCGCAACGGAAACATTCTGTGCAAAGAATATGGCATCTATTTGCTGAGTATGCGGTCTATCAGGTGTCGGCGGGTCTCAGTATGACTAGGGCTTCAACTTTTCCAGACATGCGCCTCTCTAACTTGCCCCTACGACAGCGAGGGCAAGTCTCATCCATAGACCAACTAAAATACTGCGCCGTGCAATTATTGCAACATAGGTTAGTTTGCGAGATCGGAGCATCTGGGGCAGCTGGCATTGTTGCCCTTCTCTCCCAGATAATGTGTCCCCGATCAATCCTTGACCAGTACGGTAGATTATGAACAGGTGTGTAATACGCGTCGGGATCTTTTGAAAGCGCTGCGAGCTTCTCTCGGACTAAAAGGTATGCTCTACTTAACGGGACTTCAGGCAGATAGAGCCATTTGCCTTTGTGTTTAATCTCAGGACGCACCCTTTCAGGGAGATCTAAAGTACAGCCAAAGCATTCATCGAGGGCCTCGATGGTTGCCTCGTTAGAGCCGGTTATTGCATATGTTGGGAAGGGAAAGCAGGGGGCTGGTGGGAATGGACGGCAGCCGAAACAAAGGCCAATTCCAAATAATGAGTGCTGATTCATCAGCACAAGATTCAACTCATCGCGAACCCATCCATCGTTCCGAGTGTGATGCATGTGTGGGGAGCCAAATTCATTTTTCTCTACGATGCCATGCAGGGCGGATAAGTAGTCCGGCGATATCGCCGCAACGAACAAGTTGGATGCGGCTAGTTCCCGCATCATCGTGATCGCCGGATCCTGCTTCGATATTTCCGCATACCACTGATCAAGAATGACTTCGTATCCTCGACGGACCAACTCAAGTGCAAGCCACGACACGACTCTATGAAAGTCAGATCCACTCCATCGATACGAAATGAAGGCTCTTCCTCTGGGGCCAGTAATCATACAGAAGTTCCTCTATCGTTGTTGCGTTTTCAAATCGAAAGACTAATGAATCCGTCCCCGTTCATTAATTACATCTCCAGTGTGGACGCTTGAGTCAATTGCGAGCGAGCTAATCGGTGAAGTTTTTGGTTGTCTTCACTTGGTGTTGCTTTGTATTTTCAATGTTAACTGCTAAATCCTACCTTAGTTTATTGCAATCAGAAATTTAGAACATGGGCGTGAAACCTGATTTGAAGAATCGAGATACGAGCGCGTAATTTATCGCCCTCAACCCCAAAGGCGAGATTCATACCACCCGAAAAACGGGATACATCTTTCGATGCCCCCGATATTTCTTGGTTGGTGTTGCCGAAGGACAAAATATTCTACATAAGACTACCCTCCTACATGGTAAACTCGTGCATGCCGTGTGTATAATTTCCAATTTATGGGTAGGAAATGCAAATAATTAGTAAGTTGAGCGGATGTAGAAATTTAAAGTTTTAGTATTCATTACAGCTTGTTATAAAGGTAGTACAGTGTCTACATTTATATAAAAAAATATTCTTTCCTCTTTTTAGTGCGAAAAATGTCAGAACGTATTGAAATTTGTAAGATGGTTTCCTAGAGTATATGAAAGGCGTTCAGGTGAACGTTCTTTAAGTTGTTTAGGCGGTTTCGTTATTTGATTGTCTGTTGTTTGTTGCAACTAGCTGGCAACACAAATAAATAGGGGGAGTCAATGGCCGATCCAAGAGCGTTTGTGAGCTTCGACTTTGATCATAATGAAGCCGAAAAAAATCTTTTTGTTGGGCAATCCAAGAATTCTAAAACGCCATTCTCAATTCAGGACTGGTCTGCGAAATCAGCAATGCCTCAGTCAAAGTGGGAAGCAATTGTTAAAGATAAAATAAATAAATGTAATATGTTAATCGTGCTTGTTGGCAAAACTATGGCGTCAGCAACTGGCGTTGCCAAAGAAATAAAAATGGCAAAGGATCAAGATGTTCCTGTTTTTGGAGTTTATGTAGGCGGGGCGAACAGTTCAAGCAATCTGCCTGAAGGGCTGCAGCGTAATAGAACCATCAGTTGGGATTGGGATAAAATTGCTTCAGCTGTTGATCAAATGATGACAGAAGGGAAAAATAAGCCGTGAGAAAAGCTCTCGTCGTTGGCATTGACCATTATGCTAATGTTTCGCCGCTGTATGGTTGCGTTAACGACTCCTTTGCAGTCAAGGCGATGCTTGATCGCCATATAGATGGTTCAGTAAATTTTGGGGTAAAACATTTAACTGCCACCGGTGAAAAAAATATAGTCAGGCGCGATGAACTCCGAGACGCTATAGAGAATCTTTTCTGTGGCCGTGGAGATGTGTCACTCTTGTACTTTGCCGGGCATGGCCACATTGAAGCCACTGGTGGTTACCTATGTGCTTCCGATGTAAAAACCGGAAACGATGGTTTAGCGTTGGCTGAAGTCATGATTATGGCCAATAAGTCTAAAGTTCAAAATCGTGTGATAATTCTCGACAGCTGCCATAGCGGGGTTGCAGGCGGAAGTGCGCTACAGCAAGAAGTTGCCGAAATTAGTGAAGGGGTGACCGTTCTGACCGCTTCAACTGCGGAACAGTACGCATCAGAGGAAAATGGTGCAGGAGTATTTACCAATCTACTTGTAGACGCTCTAAGCGGCGCAGCTGCAAATCTTGTTGGTGATGTTACTCCTGGCAGTATATACGCCCATGTAGATCAGTCGCTTGGTTCATGGGCACAACGACCAGTTTTTAAAACCAATGTCAAAGAATTCATTTCGTTGAGAAAAGTACGACCACAAATCGAGTTAGCTGACCTGCAAAGGATTGCAGAGTTTTTCCCTAAGCCGGGTTTTCAATTCCAACTTGATCCAACGTATGAACCAGAAAGGCATGATTCTTGGTTCATGAATCCTCAGGGAATTCCTGCCCCAAACGCTGAACACAACGCGATTTTTAAAATTCTTCAAAAATATAATAGGGTTGGGATTGCGGTCCCTGAAGGAGCTCCACATATGTGGCACGCTGCTATGGAGAGTAAGGCAGTTCGGCTAACCGCCCTTGGCGAACACTACCGTCGATTGGCAGCAAAGGGACTGATATAGTTAGCTTGTTCTTATAGCAAAGGCCCCGTGAGGTGTGCTGTCTAGATAACTTTTCTCACAATAACTCTGTGCATACCGCTATGCATACTTTTTCGATTTATGGGTATGTATCTGGATGATGCTAGGTGAAAATATAGCACTGAAATGATTACAACTAGCTGAAATCATTATCTGCCAAAAAACTGATTGAATCGACTCGAAATCGAGTTAGGGGTTAATAGCTCCTACGTGGGTTCGAATCCCACCCTCTCCGCCATTTACAAATAATTCGAGCTGGTTACAACCGTAGCCAGCTCTTTTTTTATGCCCTGATTTTGGGTGTGCCTAGGCTTCATGCGTGATACGATGGAAATCGCCCATACAATTGTGTGCATGTGACGGCAGCATGAACGTTATTTTTATGCTGATTCCCTTGCACTGCCATCAAACTGCTGTCAGCGGCTTATCTTTTCACGTTCTCCAGTGCATCGTCCACCTGCTGCATAATCTCGCGCACTGTCCGAGCGTCTACATCCACAGTTGCGGCGGCCGCCAGAAAATCCTTTTCGGTTATATCCTTGCCCTTGTTGTTGACCATGCAGGTCTGTTCCCCGTTAATGCCCTCTGACGGCGTAAGGTCATAAACCGGAGCCATGCGCCACTGGTTTTCCTTGTTCAGCAGAAAGGAAAAGTTTTTGGAATGGTCGTCCCTGTTGCCGGAGCGCACGTTGAACACCATGAGCCGCACCATTTTGAGCACTTCGCGTATGTCTTTGGTGAGCAGCAGCGTCAAGCGCAGCAAGCTTTCATAGGTGAGTGAGGGTTCGCGGTGTGATGCGTGCAGCAGGCCGCAGACGGTGTGCACATGCACCTTTTGGCTATGCACCCTGTCAAAGCGTTGGACGCCGAAATATCCCGGCGAGGTTGCCGACGGAAACAGGTGCGTTTCCGGCATGTCTAGCCCCGCCTCTCTGGCGGCGATTGAATATTTGTACTCCATCAGCCCGGTGTCGGGGGCTTCGTGCGCGGAGTGAAATTTGATAATCCAGGGCTCGCCGTCTTTGTTTTGCTGTGCAATGCGGTGGTCAGCGGTAACATTCACCAGAATTTTGGGTCTGGCCCCGGCGAACGAGCCGTTAAGCTGAATGAGCCTGTCTAGCTGTGCCGCATCCACAGGAGCATCGCGCAAAACGCGCAGGGATTCCTCGGCCAGCGCGTCCAGCTCTGTCACAGAAACAGCTTCATCTGCCTGATCAATCGCAGGAGAATATTCAAGCGCGCCCATTCCGTGCAAGCCCACCAGTGCCAGGCGCTGGAGAGGCAGGCAGGCGTGCAGCGAAGAACCTTTTTTGCGCAACGCCCTGGCCAGCAAAAGCAGCCCCCAGCCGTCCGGCAGGTTGTCGTTAAACACGCCGAACAGGCCGTCAAAGGTGCGCTTGGGGTCTTGCTTGACCTCTGGGCTGAGCGGGAGCTTGAACGGCGATATGTTGATGCCCGATTCGAGAAATTCTCGCGTGTACTGGAACAGTATCGCACCGTCCTGTTCAGCAAGCTTGCCAACATAACGGCGCTTACCGTGTGAATGCAGATGCACGTCAAGATACATGGCGTTTTTTACCTGCCCTTTTGCGCGGTATGGGGGCTTTCATCGTAAACAGGTTGTCTGGCCGAGGGGGGCTGAACAGCTCTGCAAAGGCTTCAAGCTCGTTGAGAACCATGGCAATGGCCAAGAGGGACGACAGCGATATTTCTCCACTTGATTCAAAGCGCTTTACAGAGCCAAGGGATACACCGCTGCGGGCCGCCAACTCCTTTTGACTCATGTTGAGCAAAAGGCGCCTAGCCTTAGCCTTGGCGGCGATATCGCGCCGGATTTCTTGTGGTGATTTGAGGATAGCGTCTAGCATGTTATCTCTTATTTTTCAATTTTTTGTATAATAGCTAAAATATGCGATGAAAACAATCGAAGTTTTTTGAAAAGGAAGTGTTAATGGGGGGATTGATGGGCAGGTTGGGAGTGGCTGTTAGTCCATTGCCCGTTGCGTCAGTTTCGCCGCTGGGGTAATGATACGCGTCTGCGGCGCGGCAGAAGCGGGCATTTTTGAAGGCCCGATGCTGACG
Organism: Deltaproteobacteria bacterium; assembly: GCA_009929215.1. Lineage (GTDB taxonomy): Bacteria > Desulfobacterota > Desulfovibrionia > Desulfovibrionales > Desulfovibrionaceae > Desulfovibrio. The sequence goes on from SAAX01000018.1 coordinate 21,447, forward strand.
CCCTCTTGAACAACTGGCAAAAAATTCTCGCGGCCCTTTGGCCCCGGGGCAGAATCATATCACCGTTTTGGAGCATATTTTGGCATTTTTGAGCATGCAGGGCGTAACCCTGAACCTCGGCGGCAAGCCGCTACTGGATTCGGCTGATTTCTCCGTTGAAATTGGCGACCGGCTTTGCCTTGTGGGCCGCAACGGCGCGGGCAAGTCCTCGCTGCTGGCGCTTCTTGGCGGGCAGATGCAGCCCAATTCCGGCATGAGCATCCGTCCCGGCACGCTCATTGGTCAGATGCCCCAGGATGTGCCCGAACACTGGAGCGGCACGGTTTTTTCTCTCGTTGCAGAGGTGCTGGGCGAGGAGGGCAAGGCCCTTGCCGCTGCCCATGCGGGCTCAGAGTCTGGCGCGGATCACGGCGTGGATATCTCTGGCGGCTGGGAGCGCTACGGCGACGTGCTGGCGGTCATCAACCATCTGGGCCTCAACCCCGATGCCGACTTTGTCTCACTTTCTGGCGGAACCAAACGTCGCGTGGCCTTGGCCCGCGCGCTCATCTGCTCTGAAGACCTCATACTCGACGAGCCCACCAACCATCTGGATATCGCCACCATTACCTGGCTGGAAGATTTCTTGCTGCGCAAGGCCCGCACACTGATTTTTGTCAGCCACGACAGGGCCTTTGCCAAGCGCCTTGCCACGCGGGTGGTGGAGGTGGATCGCGGCAAACTGCACAATTATTCCTGCGGATTCGACCGCTACCCCGAGCGGCGCGAGGAACGCCTTGCCGCCGAAGAACGCGCTTTTGCCCTGCAAGATAAAAAGCTGGCGCAAGAGGAAGCCTGGATACGTCAGGGCATCAAGGCCCGCCGCACGCGCAACATGGGCCGGGTGCGCGCCCTTGTGGCTCTGCGTGCCGAGCGCGCCGCACGGCGCGACAAGCAGGGCAACGTGCGCATGGCCGCGCAAGAGGCGGGGCGCTCTGGCCAGCTGGTGATTGAGGCCGACAACATTTCGGTGGGTTACCCCGGCAAGCCGCCGCTTATCCGCAAATTTTCCACCATTATCCAGCGTGGCGACCGTGTGGGCCTCATTGGCGAAAACGGCACGGGCAAAACATCACTTATCCGCGTGCTGCTGGGCGAGCAGGAGCCCACCGAGGGCACGGTGCGCCTGGGTACGAATCTGGAAGTAAGCTATTTTGACCAGCTGCGCGAAACGCTCGATCCCGAAGCCAGTGTCATGCACAGCGTGGCCGAGGGCAACGATGTAGTCACCGTGGGCGGCAACAACCGCCATGTGGCTGGATATTTACAGGATTTTCTCTTCACGCCCGACCGCCTGCGCCTGCCGGTCAAGGTGCTCTCTGGCGGCGAGCGCAACCGCCTGCTGCTGGCCAAGCTTTTTACCCGGCCATCCAACGTGCTGGTGCTCGACGAACCCACCAACGATCTGGATGCGGAAACACTTGAACTGCTTGAAGAACTCATTGCAGATTACGCGGGCACGGTGCTTATTGTCAGCCACGACCGCAGTTTTCTTGATAATCTGGTGACCAGCGTTATTGCCCTTGAGGGCGACGGCCTGGCCCACGAATATGTTGGCGCGTATACAGACTGGCTGCGGCAGCGGGCCACACCCGCGCAAGAGCGCAAGGGCGAGGACAAAGGCGCCCGTCAGGCCCCCCGGCTTGTTGCCGACAAACCCCGCAGGCGCAGTTTTAAAGAGCAGCGCGAATTTGATTTGCTGGGCAAAGAGCTGGAGGCCCTGCCGGAACAACTGGACGCGCTGGAGCAGGAGCAGCAGACGCTGGAGGCAACCCTTGCCGATCCGGAGCTGTTTGTGCGGGATCCCGATGCCTTTGCGCAGACAACAGACCGCCTTGTGGCCCTTGAGGCCGAGCAGACAGAACTGCTACAGCGTTGGGAATTTGTGGAGCAGCGCCTGCAAGAGCTTGGTGAGTTTGGCGGCTAGGCCCAGCCGTTTCCGCACTTGGCCGCTGGTGCGGCAGCATCCGTTTAAAGAGCAGGTTTTTCCATCTCCTGCTCTTTTTTTTGCCTCTGCCATCCATAAATAAACGTGTTTGCGCCAACAAAACGGGCGAGCCGCCAATTGCAGCTCGCCCGTTTTATATGGATCGGATAATGCGCATCTGTCTGCATGCCGAGCGGCTATCAGCGTGGCGGTGTACGCCAGCTGACACGCCTTGCCTCAGAGCCCTTTTATAGTGTTACTTGCGCTTGGCCTTTTTTGTAACGGCAATGTCCACAGCTTCAATATAGCTGATGGCAATGGTATCCCCGGCCTTGACCTTGTCGATATTGGCGGGGTTCTGCACTTTCACGACCACGTCTGTGCCGTCAACAAATTCCAGCTTAACCAGCTGGTTGGGCTTGTCCACGGCGAGTATTTTGGCGGTAACGATGGTTTGTGCCACGCCTACACCTTGCGGCTTTGAGCCGGGCTTGGCTGTGGCCAGAACAACTGTCTGTTCGTTGAGTTGCTCGCCGGGTTCCGCAAGAAAAACTTCAAGCTCGCGGCTAAAGGTGACAGTGATAACATCACCTTTTTTGACCTGCGGCAGGTTCACGGCTTCCTTGCCCACATGGATGGTAAAACTGCGGCCTTCCGGCGAGCGCAAGGTCACTTTGCGTGCTTTGAGGTTTACAGCGGTAACTGTGGCAACCGTTGTCTTGAGTTCAGAGCTCTGCCAGGTCAGGGGCGTAGTGGTGTCGGGGGCTGGCGGCGGCGGTGTTTTGCTGCAAGCAAACATGTTCAGAGCCAAAAGGGCAATTACCAAGACTTTACACGCTGATTTCATGCGATTTCCTCCAAAATAGTCTGTGGACAGGCTAGGTGCCGCCATAGACCATCAATGGCGGCAGGCTGCATTTAATGAAACTTGCCTGGATCTGACACGCTGTTGTGGCACAGCGTTAAATTCTGGCTTAATTGTCACACACTACGGCCACCGTTGGCGAGGTGAAATTGCCTCTCAATACGGCAACAGGAGAAAATTGTTGTTATTCATCTTGCAAACAGCCTCATGGGCAACGCGCCCTACAGGGTGTTGCCGTTTTCTTCGTCCAGAATCAGATAGGTGTCGTTGGGCTTCATGACAACCGCATGCGAGCGGGCATTGTGTTTGGCGTGATAGAGCGCCTTGTCTGACCTTGCAAAAAGCTGTTCCACGGTCTGAACGTGCGGCGTGCTGCTGTCGAGCACTGCAATGCCTGCACTCACGGTGATGTGCAGGTTATTTTTTTCAACATTTCCTTCTGTATCGCGGATAAGAAGATTGAAATTTTTTATGACCTTGCAAAAGCGGTTTATGACCGATGCCATCATATGGGCATTGGGGCCAGAGGCCATAAGGGCAAATTCGTCACCCCCAAAGCGGCCGGCTATGGCCTCGGTTTGCGCATCAAATTCTTCCCGCGCCCGTTTAATGTGTGCGCCCACAACCTTGAGCACCTGGTCGCCGATAAGATGCCCAAACGTGTCGTTGAAGTCCTTGAAGTGGTCGATGTCAAACAGGGCAATGGCCATGGGGTGCCCATCGGCCTGCCAGCGTGCGCTGGCATTTTTCATGAACAGGTCAAGGCTCAGGCGGTTGGAAACATCGGTGAGCGGATCAATAAAGGCAAGATTTTCTAGGTGGCAAATGTCTTCCTCAAAAAGCACCTTTACCCGGCGAAAGGCAGACTGAAGCTTTTCGAGCATTACGGTGGTGTCTGTACTTTCGGCAACAATGGCCATGCTTTCAGATTCCAGGTGCGAAATATCGCCGTAGCGCGAAGAAAGTTTGCTGAAAAACTGGTCAATGACAGAAGACGTTTCGTGAACCATGCTGTCGAGCTGCTTCACAATGGGCTTGCTGAAAATTTCGCTGCACCGACGAATAGTGGAGATCAGGTGATCTTCCGTGTAGTGCTTGCTTTTTAAAATATCTTCCATCTGCCCAAGCAGGGCGATTTTTTGATCCTGATCAAGGTAATGGTAGTCTTTCATTTCCCTGAAAAAAAGCAGCAGAGAGCGCCAGCGTGTTTCTGGGGGAACGCCCGCCTTGTCAAACATCTCAAAAAGTTTGAGGTAGGTATTTGTGCAGTCGGCTGAAGATGTTCTGTTTTTTGGCATGGCAGCGTTATTTGTGTGTGGGTGAAATATATGAGGGAAGGGGCTGAATTGCGCCGATTTTGTTTCAATTCATGGAGTAGTAACTTCTGTCGATAGCCATGTCAAAGAGTGCTAAAATCGGGTTTCAGAAAAAAATGTTATTTTTTCTTTTGCCGACAGATTACCGTTTAGGAAAGGAGCTGTTTTTTAACACAAAAGGCGACAGCACACGGTGCTATCGCCTTTTGTATGTGATGCATTGGTCAAATTTTACTGGCTGCAAAACCAGCTGTAATCATTAGGGAGCTAGGGTTTTCCGTAGGCTCCAGGCAGCCGGGGGGCAGCCGTTTGCGGCATGGTCTGGTCAAAAGGCTGCACATGGGCACGGGGCGCTGCGGCCTCTGCCGGTGAGCCCGATGGTGAGCTGGCCGGGGAGCCAGCCGGGGCTGCGGGGGGCGTTGCCTGGCGCATGGCATTGCGGCCATACGCAGCCTGGGCATGCGAGCGCGGCACGGCGGTAACATTGGTTTGCAGTATGGGCTGGGCAGATTTGGTTACAGACCCCATGGGCTGCATGCGGCTGGCGATGTCATCGGCCACCTTGCGGGCCTCTGGGGTTTCAATAATCTGGGCATACGCGCCGCGCAGACCAGAGAGAATGGATTCCACGCTGTCCAGCGATTCCAGATCCATCTTCAGGTTGGCCCGCAACAGCCGCGCCGTGCAGAGCAGGTAAAGATTATTGAGGTTCACGGCCAAGCTGCCGCCCTTGTCCATGTTCAACGAGGCAGAGAGTTCGTTGATGATGTCTATGACTTTGGAAATGAGTATTCCCTTTCCGGCATAGTCATTGGCAATCATCTTGGTGCGCGCCTGCTGAAGAAATTTGAGCGCGCCGTCATAAAGCATGAGCAAAAGTTGCCCCTGATCCGTCGTGCCTACCTTGGTCTGAAAATATGCTTGCGCCGCTTTGTTCATATGCTGTCCTTATGGCGGTGTTCGTTGGCAATTTTTATGCTTTTCCGCCCCTGGGCTAGGAGCTGCTAGTGCTGGTGAGACTCTTGATCTGCGATGTCAGCTGTTCGTTTTGCGTATTATATTTTTTGAGCAGGGTTTCCAGATTGGCAAAAGCTGTTTTTTGCCTGCTTTCCCACAGGTCAAGACGCGTCTGCTCCTGGGTAATTTTTTTGTCGATGTTTTCCATGATGGACTGATAATTGTTTTTCAGCACCATCAGTGCGCCGTTTTGTGATTTAAGCGCAATGGCATCGGCGTTTTGCTGCGCCGTGCCGGTGGTGGTCACGTTCACATCTGTGAAGGTCATTTCGCTTTTAAGAAACGTGCTGACCGTCTGTACCAGGCCTTCCTTGATGCGGATTTGGCCAGAGTGGTCGCCGGGGGTAAGGTTGTCGATCTGCAACGACATACCTCGGGCATCGCCAGAGGCTACGCTGTAGTAGTAGCCGGGCTGGCTCGTGTCGCGCGTGGCTTCCACTCCGCCCACGGTGACCTTGGTTATGTTGCCCGATGCGTCAACATTGTAGTTGACATCATACGTGCCGCCCTTGGTAATGCCAGCAACGTGACTGCCGTAGCGAAAATCTGCGCTGGTGCTCGCACCTGTGCCGGTGGAGCAGAAAAAATCCACCACATCGGTCAGATGGTTGTTGATCATGTCCTCATAGTTGCTCTGGTCCATCTGCTTCAATTCAGCAATGCCAGAAGTGGGCGCAATCTGTAAAAGACCATAGTTTGCACTGCTCTGGTCAGTTTCAACCTTGATGCCCATGTTGGCCAGGTTGGCCAACACGTCGCCCGAAAGCACGTCGCTGGCCGTAGTGCGGCTGGTAAAGCCAGGAGGGGCGCTGTTGAGCAGAGACGTGAAGCGCGATTTGAACAGCTGCACGCCGTAGTTGCCCTGGAGCAGGCCGCCTTTTTCCGTTGTGAGCTGTGATTTGCTGTAATTCTTGCTGGTTGTTTTGTTGGGGTCGTTGGTTGTGACCTCTTTATCTTCGTCATACTTGCTTAGGTCATTGATTGTCAGCAATACTGAATTGACGGAATCCAGAAAAGTCTGGATGGATTTTTCAACCGATGTGATGTCGGTGCTGACCGAAAGCGTGGCGCTGCCCTTGTCCTTGATGGTAAAGACCACGCCTTCAAGTACATTGCTCACGCTGTTGGTGGCAGATTCCATTTCAACGGGCCAATTGTCCACAGTGTACTTGGCATTGGCCGCAGCACGGATATTCCAGTTGGACGAGCTTGTAACCTGGCCAGCTATGCTGGGGCCGCTGAACGTGTCGATATTGTCGAGCTTGAGGTAATAGTTGCCCGATTCGGGTAGTGTGCCGGTTTGCAGGTCGATGGTTGTTGCGCCATCGGAACTCACCAGCGAACCCGTAAGCCCCTGGGCTTTGAGCGCGGCAATGATATCGCTCATGCTTGAGCCGCCCGCCAGGGTAATCGTTTGCGGTGTGGTGCTGGCATTGGTGGTGTAGGTGTACACCAGGTCTGGCGGCGTTTCGAGTGTGGTGGTGCCCGTCATGTTTGTGACGGTGGTGGTTGCGTCTGTTTTGGCGGTGAGGCCATCCATGCCGCCGCCCGAACCGCCGCCGCTCAGATAAAAACTTTCCGTATTGGCAAGGGTAACCGTATTGCCGCTCGCCGAGCCGTAACTCGCAAGGGTGGTCAGCAAGTCCTGATAGGTTTTGTCCTGGGTCAGGCTAAAGCTTTGGGTTGTGCCATCGTGGCCTACAATGGTGTAGGTAAAGTTTTTTGAGGCATCGGCGCTGGTGCCGCCAAGCTTTTCGCTGAGCTTTGCGCTGTCAAAGGTAACAGCGGTGCTGGCCGTAAAGCTTTGCGTGCCAGAACTGCCCACGACCTTGGTTCCCATGGCTGCGGCCGTGGCTGTTACCGTGGCGGTGATTTTGCTGGAGTCGCTGCCGCTGTCGGCAAAGCTGAATGTCGCTCCGTCCACGTTGGCAAGGCTCAGATCCCAGCTGCCGTCGCTGTTGTAGGTCATCTCTGCCGAGGCTGCACCAGAGGCCTGCGCAATCTGAATGGCAGCGTCCTTCATGGTGGTTCCGGCCTTGACGGTCAGCGTGCGTGTGCCGATGGTAGCGCCGTCGTTCATGTTCAGCGTTACTGTCAGGTCGCCCGTAAGGGTAGTGGTTGTGGGCGAAGAGCCCACGTTAAATCTGGTGGTTGGCGTGCTGAAGGTGGTTTGGGTGTCGGCATCGCGGCGGTACATTGCCTTGACGTCGGTAAGTTGCAGATTGCCTGAACCGTCGATGCTGGCAATGCTGCGGCCCACCTGGGTGTTGATGGCTGTTGCAAGGTCGCTGTTGGTTTTGCTGCCCGCGATTTTGACCGAAAATTTGTTGCCGTCCTCCATTATGAGGTCGTAGGCAAAATTTGTGGGGTCGGTAATCGTGCTGCCCATATCAAGCAGGTTGTTGGTCTGCCAGGTCGAGGTTGCCCCCGCCGAGCTCATGCCCACAAGGTTTGAGCTATGGACGACAAGGCCGTTGTCTGCGCCGGTGCTTTTGCCAGCAACCTGAAATACATAGCCAGAACTGGCCTGCACTATGCTGATCTTGATGCCGGGGTTGCTGGCCGAATTGTTGACCATGCTCGCAAAGGAGTCGAGCGTGGTGTTGGCAGGAACGGCAATGCTGTATTCCTTGCCAGCATATGAGTACGAAAATGTTTGCGATGTGCCCGAAGTGTTGATGATGTCGGTTTTGCTGCTAAAAACATGTCCGGTGTTGGCCCATATGGCATTGCTGGCCACCTGGGTAACATTGATAGTGTGCTGCACATCGTCGGCAGAGGCATTGGCAACAGCAGAGATGATGTTGCTGTCACTGCTGGTCGCCTCTTTTGTTACAAAACTGTTTTTGTTCGCAAGATTAGAGAGCACATTGCTGGCAGTACTGACCTGAGTAATAACCTGGTCAAAGGCATCATAGCGCAGCTTCCAGTCGCTTTTCCATGCTTCAAGGCGGTTGAGCTGGGTAGACTCTACCTTTTTCAGGTTGGCAAGAACCGTATCAAAGTTCGTATCCGAACCACTCAGGTTGGATATGGCATTGGAGCCGGATATTGTGTTGCCCATAAGCGCCTCGCATGAAAAATGTGCAGCTCCTGACTCGTAAAAGCCGCGATAGGGGGGAGCTGCCCGCCGTCATGGTTAAAAATCGGCAAGTCGTGCCGAAAACATGGCGGACGCCATAAAATTTGCAAGATGCGTGCAAACCGAAAGTAAAAAGGGCGCGCCGCCAATGCAAAAGAAAAAATGTAGATAAATCAGGCGCTAGCGCGATAGCTGCTGTTGGCAGCCAAAATCAGCGCGTGCGGTGCGTGCGTTTGCCTGTATTCCATTTTGCCAGAAAAGGCAGTTTTTGCCTTCACACGAGCCAGCCACAGGAACCCGCAAGCCATCCTTTGCCACATACTTCTTAACGGCGGCGGGCAAAAAAAGTTTAGACAGTTTGTAGCGTGGGGCGAGGGTAGCGAAAAAGAGAGAAAAGGCAGAAACGGTAAAGCCAATATTGCGGCAGTATTTTGCGGGATTGTAAGGGAGCGTTATTACTGTGGCAGGTGCATGGTCTGGGGCGGGGATGGCCCCGCCCCAACAAAACGGCAGGCTACTGCATAAACTCGGCCCAGCGGGCCAGCAGGGCGCGCAGGGCATTGCCACGGTGACTGCGGGCGTTTTTTTCATCCCTGGAGAGCTCTGCGGCGGTTTTGTCCACAAGCCTGTCAAAAAAAATGGGGTCGTAGCCAAAGCCATTGTCGCCACGGCGGCTGGCAAGCAGTTGGCCTTCCCATGTGCCGCGCACTACCATTTCTTTGCCATCGGGTCTTACCGCGGCCATGCAGCTCACAAAGCGGCAGCCACGCTTCTCGGCGGGTACGTTGGCCATTTCGTGCAGCAGCTTGCGGATATTGCGGGCATCACGGCTTTCGCCGGGCAGGCTTTCCCAGTCATCCGCATAACGGGCAGAATAGACGCCTGGCGCGTTGTCGAGGGCGTCCACCTCAAGGCCAGAATCGTCGGCTACACTGACAAGGCCGGTAATGGCGGCCACTGCACGCGCCTTGATGAGCGCGTTTTCTTCAAAGGTGGTTCCGTTTTCTTCAATTTCGCCGATTTCAGGATAGGACGAAAGGCCCACAACCTCCACGCCGAACTGGGTCAGGGGGTCGGCCAGCTCACGAACCTTGCCAGCGTTGCTGGTGGCCAGAACAACTCGAAGAGCCTTGTTTTGCGACATGTCAGCATCCTTTATGGGTTTGGGCCAAGAACATAGCTGCTGCGCGCAGTGAGGTAAAGAGGGGTGGTGCACGCAGGCGCGATGTTAAATATATATTTTATTTCAGCGTGTTATAAGAATACCTGTATGGCCCGCTTTTCTTTTGCCGCATGCAAGAGTATAGTTTTCACCCAACATTCACCAAAGAGGAAATGAGCATGAAACTCATGGAAATATTTGACGTTCCCGCGCAGGAAAACCGCATTCCCGTTCCCTACGTCATTGCAGAGGCCGGTGTGAACCACGAGGGCAGCATGGATATTGCCCGTCGCCTGGTTGACGAAGCCGCAGAGGGTGGCGCAAACGCCATCAAGTTTCAGACCTACAAGGCCGGAACCCTGGCGTCCAAAGATTCGCCCGCTTACTGGGATACTTCCAAGGAACCGACCTCGAGCCAGTACGAGCTGTTCAAAAAGCACGATTCTTTCTGGAAAAACGAATTCGAGGCCCTCAAAAAGTACTGCGATGCCGCAGGAATTGCCTTTATGTCCACGCCCTTTGACGTGGAATCTGCACATTTTCTCAATGATCTTATGGATGTGTTCAAGATTTCCTCGTCCGATATCACCAACAAGCCCTTTATCCGCATTTTGTGCGATTTCAAAAAGCCCATCATTCTTTCCACCGGCGCGGCGCACCTGCACGAAATTGCCGAAGCTGTGGAATGGATTGAAGAAAAAGGCAACAAGCTGGCGCTGTTGCATTGCGTTCTCAACTATCCCACTGCCGACGAAAACGCGGCTTTGGGCATGATTCCCGCCCTCAAACGGCACTTCCCCCAGCATGCCATTGGTTACTCGGACCACACCCTGCCCAACGACATGCACATTCTCGAAACCGCTACCCTGCTGGGCGCGCGGATTCTTGAAAAGCACTTTTCGCACGATAAAACCCTGCCCGGCAACGACCACTATCACGCCATGGACAAGGAAGACCTCAAGCATTTTTACAAGCGCCTTAGCGCCACCCTTGCCAGCGTTGGCAGCATGGATCTGCGCGCCCTGCCCGAAGAAGAGCCCGCCCGCCAGCACGCTCGCCGTTCGCTGGTGACCGCCCGTGCGGTTCCTGCCGGGCAGCCCCTCACCGCCGCCGACCTCACCTGGAAGCGCCCCGCCCACGGCATTTCACCCCGCAATTTTGACGAGGTGCTGGGCATGCGCGCCCGTCGTGATCTGGCCGAAGATACAGTGCTTTCGTGGGCCGACCTCGATAAGGCGTAATTTATGAGCAGCGGGCGCATAACCCTTGTTCTTGGGCGCATGCCCCTCAAGGCCGACCCTGCGGCATGCCGTGCGGCTGGCCCCTGGTGCTTTGCCGAGCAGGAGGAGTTTTTTCCCGACTGGGAAAAGAACTTTACCTTTGCTCCTGAGCCGCTGGTTGATATTGATTTGCAGCAAAGGGCCTGCCGCGAGGTCAAGGCCCTTTGCGCAGACACCTTGCCCCTTGTGGCCGACCGGCTGTGCGGGCATGCCCGCAGCCTGCCGCCCGCCTACTGGGAAACACTGCTCACCCCTTGGGTAATGAACGTATCAAAGCAGGTGGTGGAACGCTGGTGGCGGGTCAAGGCCATGGTGCAGGCCTGGGGGCAAGAGCCCTTGCATGTGCCGCTGCTGCCCAAAAATTGTTCGTTCAGTTTTGCCACCGGGCCGGATTTTGTGATGCACGGGGCGCTTGGGCACAGCTATAACCACTGGCTGTTTTCGCGCCTGCTGGAAGAGGTTTTTCCCCCTGCCTGGAGCATGGAATACCTGCCAGCGGTGCAAAAAAGCTATGGGGACAAAGAGCAGCTTTCTGGCAAGGAAAAGCTGCGCGAGGTGCTGCGCAATCTTATGTTGCGTTTACCTTGCCCTCGCCTCAAGGGTATGAGCACCGGGCAGAGCCTGCGTTTTTCGCTGGCCTTGCTACACCGTAGCCACGGGCCGGACAAATCTCGCCCGCAGGTGGAATATGGCAGCGCGGCCTCCGGCATTGCCGCTGATTTTCCCGAAAGTTTTGCGCGTACCCTTGTGACCCTGTTCATGGCATCGCTGCCGCAACTGCTGGCCAGCCAGAAGCACCCCGCGCGGCTTACGCCTGATCCGTTGGGGCCGCGTTTGCGCATTGCCAGCGTGCTTGCTTACGAAAACGCCAACTACCGTCAGGCGCTGGCCAAGTGGCGTGGCCGGGGCAACCGCATCATGTATGTGCAGCATGGCAGTGATTATGGGCAGGTACGCTGTGTTTCAGATGTGGAGATGGTGGAATACAGCCAGCATGCCTTTGGAACCTGGGGCTGGAAAGAGCACGAGGGCAGCGCGGGTAATTTTGTTCCGCTGCCATACCCGCAGCTGGATGGTCTTGAAGGCCGCTGGCAGGGGCAGCATGGTGAGAACCTGCTGTTTGTGGGCACAGAAATGCCCGCCTTTCCTTACCGGCTCGATGCACACCCCTCGCCCTTGCAGGTGGTAGAATACCGCAAGGACAAGGCCCGGTTTTTTGAGGCCCTGGGGCGCGATTTACAGGCCCGGTCGTTATACCGTCCCTATTTCCCTGTGCCCGGCTCCCTGCGCGATGCCGATTGGGTACTGGCGCGCTTTCCATCGGTGCGCATGGCCACGGGCATGCTGTCAAGTCATCTGTATGCCTGCCGCCTGCTGGTGCTCGACCATAACGGAACAACCCTGCTGGAATCGCTGGTGGCCAATATTCCCATGGTGCTGTTCTGGCGGCGCGAAGCCTGGGCGCTTACGCGCGATGCCACGGCACTGCTGGACATGCTGGCCCAAGCGGGTATATGGCACGAAACGCCCCAAAAGGCCGCAGCCAAGGCCGCCGAGGTGTGGAGTGACCCCCTGGGCTGGTGGATGAGCGATAAAGTGCAACAGGCGCGCAAGGAATACTGCGCGCAGCAGGCCCTGACCATACAGGGGGGCCCTAACCCTTACTGGCTGAAAATGCTGAAGAGTCTGTAACACATGCAAGTTCGTGTTTTTTCGTTGTCGCTGTTGATGGCCGCTGTTTTTTGTTCGGTGCTGTTCGCTGGCAGCGTGGTTTTGGCAGACGATGTCGCAACACTGCGCGAGGCGCAGACCGCGCTCGACAAGGCCGATTATGACCAGGCCGTGCGTATTCTCAAACCACTGGTGGACAGCGGCAATGCCGAAGCCCTCTACGTCATGGGGCGCCTGATTCTTGAAGGCAAGGGCGTAAAGAAAAATAACACCCGTGCGGCGGAATTTTTCCGTCTTGCGGCAGAAAAGGGCGACGTGAGCGCCATGAATTCGTGGGCCACCTCGCTGGTTACCGGCGACGGCGTGCCCCGCAATTTTCATGAAGCCGCGCGCTGGTTCCGCAAGGCCGCCGAGCAGGGGCTGGCCATGGCCCAGTTCAACCTTGGCTACCTCTACGCCTACGGCAAGGGCCTGCCCAAGGACGAAAGCGCCGCCATTGACTGGTACACCCGTGCCGCCAATCAGGGGCTTGCCACAGCGCAGTATTCCCTCGGCTGGACGTACATGAACGCCAAGGGCGAAAACCAGAGCGACACCAAGGCCGCCCACTGGTTTGAAAAGGCTGCTGAGCAGGACAACCTCAAGGCCCAGAACAATCTGGCCTACATGTACGCCGAAGGTCGCGGCTATGCCCAGGATCCGGCCAAGGCCGTGCAGTGGTACACCCGCGCCGCCGAGCAGGGCTATGCCGAAGCGCAGTACAATCTTGGCTACATGTACGAGCAGGGGCGCGGCGTTGCGCAGGATTATACTCAGGCTGTGGACTGGTATCGCAAGGCAGCGGAGCAGAACGAACCCGCCGCCCAGTACAGCCTTGGCCTCATGTACGAGCAGGGCACGGGCGTGCCCCGCAACCTGACAGAAGCCAACCGCTGGTATCAGCTGGCCGCCAAAAATGGCGACCCCGATGCCAAGGCCGCCCTGCGCGCTATCAAAACTCCGGCCCCAGCCAGGGCAGCGGCCAGCCCCACTAAGCAGAGCCGCGATAAAAAGAAGCAGTAAGCTGCGGCAATAAGGCCCGGCTTTCATAGATACAAGGCCGTCCGGCATGCCATTGCGTATGCCGGACGGCCTTTGCCGTTTGTGCGGCGGTGGTTGCACGGTTTGTCGAAAGCAAGCTTGCCCGGTGCGATTTGAGAGAAAAAGCATATTTTTTGTCATTGCTGCCACTGAAGTTCGCCTGGCAGGTCAACCGTGGATGGGGTCAGTTTGAGGAGGGCAACCATTTAAACATGGCATTTTGTCAGAGAGTGGGTAACTATTTGGGGCCAAATCAGGCAGCGGTTGTTTGTTTGCGGCAGCAGGCTGGTGCGCGGCATGAGAACTGCATAAAAATTTTTAGTTATCAAATTTTGCCATGTTGGCTGGTCTGCGTTGAAAGTATAGCAATATCATTATGGATAACGTGGCAGGCGTGTTTAAAAAAAAGGTAAAAAATACAAATGGACGCAGGCATCCTGCGCAGGCTGCTTTTCAGACGCAGAACCTCATGGTATCATTACCGACTGTGCAGATGATGGCGTGTGCCCGTGGCGTTCAACCTTGTGGATAGTGGGCAATGACAGAATTGTTGCGTGGCTTTGATGCCTTTACCATGGCCTTTATGGTGGCAATTCTATATTTGTCGCTGTCTGCCGTTCTTGTCTACACGGCGCTGTGCCGCCGCACATACCCCGGTTTTGGCAGCATGGCCCTGGCTCAGGTTTCCTGGTCTGTAGGGCTTTTTCTCAATTATTTTCGCCCATTTGAAACGCTTTTTTCTCTGTATCTCGGCGCATTGCTCATGCAGTTTTATGGCGTTTTGCTGTACCGGGGGCTTTTGCTCTACGGTGGGGTTTCGCCACAGCGGCGTCTGCCTCTCAACTATATTGCCTTTGCTGTGGTTTCTGCGGTTCAGGCGTATTACATGTTTGTCGATTTTAATACCTGCGCGCGCGTGGTTACATTTTCAGTGGGTATGGCGTTTTTCTTTTTGCGTATTGCCATAGAGCCTTACGCAACAAAATTATGGCAACGGCACGCCACGCAATCGGTTTTTTCCCTGTTCTTTTTTTTGCTGGGCGCGGCATTTACGGTACGTGCCTACAAGGCTTTGCATTCCACAAACTGCCTGCCCTCCGGGCCGGACGACATGGCAAAGCTGCTGTTTATAATGGCCGTAGTGATCACACCCGTTCTGACGTTCAGCATCATTGCCATGACATTTGCCCGTATGGAAGCTGAGCTGCGTTGCGCCAACGAGGAATTGTTGGCCATGTCTGAAACCGATGCGCTGACAAACCTCGCTAACCGGCGCAAGTTTGATCTGGCATATGAAAGCGAGTGGGAGCGGGCCCTGAGATTGCAGCAGACCATGGCCGTGGTGATTCTGGATGTGGACGATTTTAAACAGTATAATGACCGATACGGGCATCAGGCGGGTGACAACTGCCTGAGAACTCTGGCGCAGGTGCTGCGGGAGCACGCCCGGCGGGTCATGGACGTGGCCGCCCGCTACGGCGGTGAAGAATTTGCCCTGATTCTGCCGGGCATGACCGGCGTGGAGGCGGCCTCGCTGGCCGAAGACGTGCGGCGGTGGGTTGAACGGGCGGGCATTGAGCACGAGGGGGCGGGCCGGGGCAACGTGGTTACCGTAAGTGCTGGTGTTGCAGCGCTTGTTCCCGTGCGTGGCACAAGCCCCATTGATCTGCTCAGCGCGGCCGATGCTGCCCTATACGCGGCCAAGGCCAAGGGCAAAAATGTAGTGGTGCTTGCCTGATTCTGGCCGGGCTTATTTTGACAGCGTGATTGTTGTTGTGCCCGTGGCAACAATGCCTTTTTGTTCAAGCTCTGCCACTGAAAGGGCCTTTGAAAACAGAAAGCCCTGACCAATATTGCAGCCCATCATCCGTATTTTCGCAAACTGCCCTTCGTTTTCAATGCCTTCGGCAATGGACGATATGCCGAGGTATCGGGCCAGATCAATCACGGTTTGCGTGATTGCGCAGGCATCTGGCGCATGCTCGAGGTCGCGCACAAATGACTGGTCAACCTTCAGCAGGTTGATGGGGTAATGGCGCAGCGACGACAGCGACGAAAAGCCCGTGCCAAAATCATCAATGGAAATTTCAAGCCCCATGTCCCGGAATTTGCCTAGGGTGCGGCGGGCTTCCTTGGGGTCTGTCATCAGCGCACTTTCGGTCAGCTCAATGGCCAGCAGGTGCGGCGGTATGGAATATTTGGCAATGATTTGCTCGATCATGGGCAGGGCCGCGCCGCGCAAAAACTGCGAGGGCGAGATATTGATGGAAACCTTGGGCGGAGTAAGCCCCGCGCTGAGCCACTGCGCGATCTGGGCTGCGGATGTGTCGGCCACCCATTCGCCCAATCTGTCGATAAGGCGGCTTTTTTCTGCCTGCGGAATAAACTTGCCGGGAAACAGCATGCCATCGTGCGGGTGCTGCCAGCGCACCAGAGCCTCAAGCCCCACCACACGGCCAGAATCAAGCTCGACCTGCGGCTGGTAGTGCAAAACCAGTTCGTTTTCTGCAATGGCGCGGGGCAGACCGCTTTCAACCTGTAACTGAATGGCCGCCTTGATCTGAAGGTCGTCGTTAAAAAAGCTGTAGGTGTTCTTGCCCTGTTCTTTGGCGTGGTACATGGCGCTGTCGGCGTTTTGCAACAGGGTGCTTATGTCGCTGCCGTGCGCGGGGTGCATGGCAATGCCAATGCTCACGCCGGAATAGATTTCAAAATCACTCACCATGATGGGCTGCCGCAACGATTCAATGATGCGCTGCGCGGTGGCTGCCGCCGCCGCTTCATCGGTATTTTCGAGCAGCAGGGTGAATTCATCCCCCCCAAAGCGCGAAAGTATGGCGTTGGGCCCCGCCGCAGTTGTGAGCCGCACGGCCATTTCTTTCAGCAGGTTGTCGCCCGCAGCGTGCCCTATGGAATCATTGACGATTTTGAAGTCGTCAATGTCGATAAAGGCAACCGCAAACGTGCCGCCAGTGGATGCACAACACTCAAGCGCATTGCGCAGGCCATCGCAAAATACAGCGCGGTTGGGCAACTGGGTGAGTTCGTCGTGTGTGGCCAAAAATTCAATGCGTCGCTGGGTGACGGCTATTTTTTTAATGTCAGAAAATACGCCGATATAGTTGGTGATCACGCCGCGCAAGTCGCGTACCACCTTGATATTAAGCCATTCAAGATAGTGCGAACCGTCTTTTTTGCGGTTCCAGATTTCGCCCTCCCACCAGCCGGTAGAGAGCAGTTGATCCCACATATGTCTGTAAAATTCTTTGTTGTGGCGGCCCGATGCCAGTTCGCGTGGTGTTTTGCCAATAATATCTGGCTGCGAAAAACCCGTGAGCCGGCAAAAGGAATCGTTGACCGCCAGAATATTTGTATCGTTGTCTGTTATGCAGATGGCCTCGCCCGTAAAATCAAATACCTGGCCTGTCAGTTCCAGCTGCCTGTTGGCATCATCGCGGCGGCGCAAACTGTCGTAGGCAAGAAGGGCCAGGGCCACCAGCAGCACGGATAACAGCGACGTACCCCAAAGTGTGACCTCGCGAATCTGCCCATAGGGAACAAAGGCGTTTTTTACCGCATTGCCAACCACAAAAATCAGCCCGTAATGCTTGAGTTTGTAATAGCCAAAGATGCGTTCAACGCCGTCTATCTGCGAAGGACGACGAAAGTTGCCGCTGATGGGCGCATTATCCTTGAGGTAGGCAGTGCCGCTGATGACATGCCCGTAGATGAGTCCGTCACCCATAGAGCGCACCAGCAAGGTTCCGTCAGAGCGGATAACGTCGATGGAATCAAGGTCGTTGAGGCCAAGACTGCGGAAAAACGAGGCAAAATAGTCTGGCTCAACAGAAAGTACCGTGACGGCCACAAGCTTGTTGTCGCGCACAATGGGGCTTGAAAACTGTATGGTCCATTTGCCAGAAACGCGCCCCAACACGGGCTTGCCAATGTACATTTCATTCCAGGGCGGCGTAAGATGCACCTTGAAGTGCTCGCGGTCAGCAATGCTGACCCCGGCAAACGCTGGCAAGGTTGAATAGCGCACAACGCCCGTGGGCTCGACAATACTGATTTGCATGGCAAGATCGCCAATGCTTTTTTTGAGTCGGTTGGCTTCTTCGATTATATCATTGCCGGTGGGTGTCCAGGCCTCGTCCAGTTCGCGGGCGGTGAGCTCCAGCCGCTTTACTGTGGACATCATGTGCTCGCTCAGAGCACGCGCCAAGGTACGCGTGGTTATCTCGATTGTGGCCTGAACTTCTTTTTCGGAACGAGAGATATCCCAAAGGGTTGCCGACCAGATAACCGTCAACAAAAGAAGGAGCACCGCTACCATGATTGCAAGCGTGCGCCTGTTGCTGGGGCGGGGAGCGCTGTTTCTGTGCCTTGAACTGTGCTCAACTGCGGCCATTATTTCACCATGATGTGAAAGGAATCCAGCTTGCGGCCGTAAATATTGGGGGGTACGGCAAGAACAGGGCTGTTGAGAAATGATTACACGAGGATTCGCGCTTTTTGAATATCAATGCCGAATAAATTTTAACTAGCTGATATGTTATGGTTTTATGTGTTTTGTCTGTGGCGGCGCCGCAGTAATAGAGTCCGTCACATATAAATGCGCGTATTGTGCTGCTGAAATGGCAGGGGAATTGTTCAGAAAGGTGTTGGAAAACTGCCCGTTGAAGGGGCTTGCCCCCGTCTTTGGTGTAGACCCGGCTTGCCCCTGTCTTTGGTGTAGACCCAAATTTGGAGCAAAAAATATTAAAAAAACGAAAAAAGCCTTCGCGATTTCTCGCAAAGGCTTACTTTCTTTTGGCTCCCCGATGTGAACCGTATATGCAATCATGCTTGTGGGTTGACAGTTGCTAAGCCGTGCACCGATCCGGACAGACCTGCCCCGCTAAGATTGAATCAGCATCCTCTCCTCAGCATGGTCAACACGCCACTCCTTGCCTCGGTCATCGGTCAGGATCACGGTGAAAACGGATCTGCTAATCGAGGCAGAACGCCCGTCCTCCGAATAGTCATCAATCCCGAAGTGGGCAGAGAGAGCCGCCGAAACAACAGCGCCGGGTGGTGCCAGTTGCCCGGCATTTCGGAGGAGTGTTTTCTGACACATCCCTACCAGAATTCGGTTCCTCTCAATGTCGAAATCAGCGGGTTCGATTCCCAGTTCCAGGAGGTCAATTGTCACCGTCGACAACCGGTGCTGGTACGCCAGCCAAGCATAATGCTGAGCCGAGCAGGCAAACATATGAGCGATGCCGCTGGCGAAGCTCTTGATATGCTTGCGACCCAACTTTTTCTGATCGAATGGCATATCTGCCGTTTTCATTGATCAATCTCCGTGCTTTGACTCAACCAGACAGGTTTACTCCGGCTGCCAGGCGCAATCTGCCCAGTGCGCTTCGTAGCGTTTCACGAAGTCTTTCATCTCCCGGATGTTGGAGGCAGGTTCGCGGCAGGCCCGGGCGCAGGTAGAAACGACATCCCGGTAGAACTCCGGGGCGACAGTCTTGATGCCGCCATAATTCATAAGCAACTCAGGAAGGCGCTCTGTGATTTTTGCTCCGCGAGGTGCCATCACAATGCTCGGGGGCTCTCCATAAGTGTTGATCAACACGTATCGCCAGCTTGGATCGGCGGCTCCCTGACGAGGGACAATCTCACAGGGACATGCATCTCCACCGCCGGAAATGCCTTCATAGACTTCCTTGAGGGCCAGTGGTTTGTGGGCCACCAGGACGTAAGGTCCGGCCTCTACATATCTACCCATGCTTTCGTCGTATTCGATACCGAGCAAGACTTCCAGGTCAAAACGCGCATGCCGGTCAAGGGACGCCTTCCCCGAGGTGAACCATTGAAGTTCCCGCAGGGTGATCCCTACACACTTGGCAATCTCAGCAGGTGGATTGGGCCAGCACGCCATGAGGTTCTTGGCAATCTCGGCCGCGTTGTCATAGTCACTGTCGGCCCAGAAATCATCATCCTCGACGATATCCTCCGCTGCTCTCTCACCTGTCAGCAGCCAGGTACTGCCATCAAACCCATCGTGGTTGAAATATCGGGGCTGGTCTGGCGGCAGAGAGGTCTCCCAGGATGACAGCCATGGACCGGGTTCCCAGTCGAGTCCACCGGTCACCGTTAACACCGGCACTTGCGCCGGTAAGGTCAGCCACTGCTGGATTCTGTCTTCAACCTCGCGGCTGTTGACGCCTCTGTGGCCATCCCTGACATGGAAATCGTGGTCAATTTGAGCGTATCGGCAAAGGGCCTGAATGGCCCCGGCAAGAGACCGGTCATTTCCGTCGTGCTTCCTCAGCAACCACCGGCTGGAGTCCTGGGCCGAGCGCAGGGAAGCTGGCAGAGATTTCTCCTTGGCATCGGCCACCTCGACCTGGACTCCGATTTTGGCAATTTCCCCTATCATTCCAGGGCTGGCCGTCGCGATGTGGCGGTTGATTCGCAGGATGTCCGGTAGGCCGCGGAAGCCCTCGGCGTTACGCCATGCCGCTAAAAGAACATCCCGGAAGGGCCTGAGCTGATCGACTGGGGTAAAGGTCATCCAGCGAATGGGCAACCCGGCAACGGTCAATCCATAGAGTATGAGCGGGCTGAGCCCGTACCGCTCTGCGTCCTTGATCTTGATTGGGTCCCGCACTGATACGATGCCATGCTCCGGGTGGTGAAAAAGGAACTTGGCTATCGAAACGTAGAAATGATGCTCTCTTGGTGATGGCTGCGTCTGCTGATTCATTGCCCCTCCTGGGAAAGCGAGATCTTCCCTGGAGAACTCATGTCCTCTGGTTCATCATTCAAAACAGTTTCCGGGGGCTGAAGCGAAATCAGCCAGTCGGCTAAATCCGCTGACTCATGGTTACCGTTCTGGCTAAGGCTGAAAAGCAGGTCCTCCTGGCGGGGTTGACCGAAAACCATCCGATAAAGGGCCAAGCCTTGCTTCAGTCGTTTGAGCTTCCCAACCTCCTTGCTGTACGGGAGCAGAGGAATGCGGCGCTCCACCCGGGCGGAACCATCCTCGAATATCCAGTACGGTATGAGATCGGAATGCCCGTTGGATTTGCCTTGGGACGCGATTTGGAAAAGAGTCTGCCAGGGGTCGCCCTCCTCGTGAGCCAGGGAGAGAGCAGCAAAACCGTATCGCTCCGCGACGTTTTTTCTGACCGCATGGCCTTTGTAACGATGCACCCGACCTTCGCGTTGTTCAAGGTCAACCGGATTGGAGGGCAGATTCCAATGGACCACCGCATGACACCAGGTATGAAAATCCAACCCTTCCTGGCCGATTGAGGTCGAAGCGAGAATGAACGGACGAAAGGGGGAGTTGAACGCGTCCCGTACCGTATCGGCGCGAACGAGGGCCTGGTTATTGTCGTCTCGAATATCCCCGAACCGAAGCGCGAAACGGCAGCGGATGTTGAAATCATCCACCGTAAAGCCATCGCCTGACCTCTTGATTTCGTCGATTCGAATTTGAGCGGTTCGCAACGACAACACTGACTGAATGCACTCGGCAATTCCAGCCACCTGTTTTGCCGGTGAGTGCTCCTGGAGCCCCAACGACTCACGAAGGACGTGCAC
>SAAX01000090.1 GCA_009929215.1 Deltaproteobacteria bacterium
CAGGGGAACAGCAACCCCGCGTTCCAGCAAAGCAACAGTTTTGCCACCAAAGCCAGCGCACACATCCCACACAGGTTTGTTCCAACCATAAAGGCCCAAATGCTCTATCACCAGCTGCGAACCAGCAGATTGGTAAGAAACAGCACCACAGACCTGCCACTCCGTAAGCGGCGTGTCATGTACCACGGTCGGCAATGAGCCAGGAGCAAAAGCACAACCCCACGGGCCAACAGCCTCACCACCACAAGCCAGCAAGGCTTCACGGTGTTGTTCGGCACGGGCATGGCTGGCATTGACTCGCAGGGCGCTCCACGGACGGGCAAATGAGCGTTGCGCCAGCTGCTCCGCTGCCTCTGGCCCGTAATGCTTAGTCCAGTGGCCAACAATCCACACCGGCAGGGAATAGAAAAGCGCAAGGTGCTGTGGGCTGTGAGGGGTTACGCCCTGCCCTGTGTAAAAATCCTCTTTCATGGGGGCATCAGCCAGCCGTTGCACAGAGCGCAGGGCACCGTTAACAACCTTTGCAAGCCCCTGACCGTATAAAGCGCGTGCTGTTTCCACAGCAGTAAACACAGCTGCATGATCTGGCACGCGATCCTGAAAAAGCAGTCCGTAAACTGCCAGCCCAAGAACATGTTGTAGCGGACGCGGCAAGGATTGTGGGCGCGGCAGTACCTTGGACAAAATAAACGCAATGCGAATTTCGGTACGCAGAAACCCGTAAACCAACTCAGAACAGAGATTGCGTTCCACGGCTGACAAGCCAGACAAGGGCAGTCTCTCGCACTGCTCTGCCTTACTGCTCGCCACATGGGCAAGTGCAGTTGCCAGAGCCTGTTGTGCGCTGAGACCTCCATCAACAAGCAAAAGAGCGCACAAGGCGGTATTGCGGGCATTGGGCGCAAGCTTGCGAATTTTGGCAGGCAATGCAGCACACCTGTTGTCAGTAGAAAATACGGATCCGCTCATATTACGTTCTGCCCTGCGGTAAACGCTGTTTCAAACCAAGAAAGATGCGCACGGCGTCTTCCAGGGCGCTCATGGGCACAAGAGTATCCACGCAGGGGCCGTGGGGGCGCTGGTTAAGCACACCAAAAACAGGCAATGGGTAACTATCCTGAATACCAGAAGTCAAATCACGCTCACAGGCCACAGCAATAATACAGCGTGGCCTGGTCTGCACTACAATGCGCCGGGCAATGGTGCCGCCCGTGGCAATGGCAAGACGCACGCCGTACTTGTCACGTAGATTGAGCAGGTCACCCACAGGGCACTTACCACACCGCTGGCAGTTGTCCGGGTTATGCACTAGACGATGTGAACAAAGCCCCTGCTGCACACAATGCGGCAAAAGTAGCAAGAGCTGACCGGGCTCAACAGTGCAGCCACTTGCCAGCACCAGTTCATTGTTAACCTTTATGAAGCTTCTTCGCACTCTTCCTCTGTCAATCCGCACAAGTTTTGCAAGCAACTCCATAAGCGGAAAAAACAGACGCACAGTAATATGCCGCACGCTGTCTACCCCTGGAAGCGATTTACCGGTGTATATGTGAAAAATCAGCAGTGCGCACAGCCATAAAATGGACATAATTACAGCCAATCCAACGGCAATGCTCAGGGTAGGCAGCCACGAATGGGTTGAAAAAAAGCCCATCCACGGCAATATGAGAAAAAAAGCAATAACAGCGCACAGCAAAAGACACGATGCAAGCATAAGCCCGATAAAAACGCGCTTGCGAGCCCCGCCGTACTGCTCGGCTGGCAACGAAAAGGGGGATTTGCGAAACATGGGGGCCTCCGCGACTTCAGCCCACAAGGGAAATTTGAGGACAGGCCCAAAATGGCATAAAAATGCCCCTCTATAAAGCGCAATCCCGCAACGCGACCCGTACACCATGAAAAGAAAAAACGAGGCTCAAAAGAGCCTCAGTAAAATCATGGTCTGAACCGCAAAACGATCACTCACCAGCTGCGGGAGCTCTGGCCACCCCGCAAATACCCTTGGGCAGCCCACGCAAAATTCCATTGAGCAAATCCCGGGCCGACATGTCCTTCTTGCCCTGTGGCCGGGCAGTCGAAAGAACGTACCAACGGTCGGCACACGCAATGCTGAGGCCATCGGGCCCTGCGTGCACAGAACCCGGTGCTGCGCCGTCTGTGGCCTCGCCCACCCTGCCGGGAGCAAAAATGAGCGAAAGCGGTGGTCTTTGCACGCCGTCTGCTGCTGTGGTGTCAAAAACAGTACGCGCACCGGGCCAGGGGGTTACACCGCGAACACGGGCATGTACCTGAGCGGCAGGAAGCGACCAGTCTATAAAACCGTCTTCCTTGGAAATTTTGGGCGCGTAGGTGGCAAGGGCATCGTCCTGCTCCACCGCCTTGGCCTTGCCGTCCAGAATATCATCAAACACCCGCACAAGCAGCTCTGCACCAATGCCCGCAAGGGCGTCGTGCAGCGTGCCAGCGGTGTGTTCACCGATGGCGAGGTCGTCTGTAGCAAATACCGGCCCAGCATCCAGCTTGCTGACAATGCGCATGATGGAAATACCGGCGCGCGCACCTGGCTGCCAGCCGTCGATCACAGCCCTTTGTATAGGTGCAGCACCACGCAGGCCGGGTAAAAGCGAGGCATGCACATTGATGGAATCAAGCCTGGGCATGGCAAGAACAGCATCGGGCAAAATAAGGCCATAAGCAGCCACAGCCAGAAGATCAGGCTTAAAGGCGGCCAGCTCGGCCTGAGCTTCTGCACCTTTGAGGCTGGCGGGCTGCAACACGGGCAAACCAAGCTGCAAGGCCAGCTTTTTAACAGGCGATTCCGCAAGCTTGTGCCCACGGCCAGCAGGTCTGTCGGGCTGGGTGTACACAGCCACAATTTCGCCACGAGGCCAAGCCGCCAGCCTTTTCAGGCTGGCGGCGGCAAACTCTGGCGTTCCCATGAATACTATACGGCACTTTTGCGTTTGAGCCATTTTTTCACCTTGCTGTCGTACAGTGTGCGGCGCAATCTGCTGATCTTGTCGATAAACAGTATGCCGTCCAGGTGGTCGTATTCATGCTGCATGATAATGGCAGGAAATTCCTCAAGATCCTCTTCGATAATATTGCCGTCCAGATCCATGGCACGCAGGTGAACATTGCTCATGCGGTGCACGTCCGCACGGTAGTTCATGGGCACGGAAAGGCAGCCCTCCTGCTCGCTGATCACTTCCTCGCCAGAGAGGGTCAACTCTGGGTTAATGAGCACCCGGGGCTGTTTTTCCTCATCCTTCATGGCGGGATCCATGACAAGCATGCGGATGTTGTGCCCCACCTGCGGGGCGGCAAGGCCCACACCGGGGGCGGCATACATGGTTTCAAGCATGTCTGCCGCGAGCTGGCGGATTTCATCCGTCACCTCGGTAATGGGCTTGCACACTTCCTTGAGCCTAGGGTCAGGATAGGTGACAATATCGAGAATCATGCAGATTTCGCCCCCTATGCTTTGTCGGCTGCTGCGCCGTCCTTTTTCTGCTCTGCACCCGGCACTTCACGCAGGCGCAGCCCCAGTTCCCTCAGCTGACGCGAGGATACAGTAGAAGGCGCGTCTGTCATGAGGCAGGTGGCCTTTTGCGTCTTGGGGAAGGCAATAACGTCGCGGATGCTGGGCGAAGAGGTAAGCAGCATCACCAGGCGGTCAAGACCAAAGGCCAAACCGCCGTGGGGCGGCGCGCCAAGGTCAAGCGCCTGAATAAGGAAGCCAAATTGTTCTTCGGCCTGTTCGGGCGTAAAGCCAAGGGCTTCAAACATACGGCGCTGTACTTCGCCAGAATGGATGCGGATGGAACCGCCGCCAACTTCGCAGCCGTTGAGCACCATGTCATAGGCACGGGCGCGGGCCTTGGCGGGATCGGTAACCATCAGTTCCATATGGCCGGGAGCGGGCGAGGTGAAGGGGTGGTGGCAAGCCACATAGCGCTTGTCTTCCTCGTTGTACTCGTACAGCGGAAAGTCCGTAACCCACAGGAAATTAAAGCTGTTTTCAGGAATCAGCTTGAGGTGGTTGCCAAGGTGCACGCGCAAATTGCCCAGGGCCGCATTGACCATGGAAGGCTCGCCAGCCTGGAAGAACACGATATCACCAATCTGGAGGTCAAGCGCTTCCGCAATGCCCTTGCGTTCTTCGTCCGAAAGGAACTTGGCGATAGGCGACTGCCATTCGTCGGCCTTGATCTTGATCCAGGCAAGACCCTGAGCGCCGTAGATCTTCACAAACTCGGTAAAGGCGTCGATCTCCTTGCGGGTCATGGACTCGCCGCCGGGAACCTTCATACCCTTGACCAGCTGGGCCGTGGCAAACAGCTTGAAGCCCGAACCGCGCACGATTTCGGTAAGGTCTACCAACTCAAGGCCAAAACGGGTGTCGGGCTTGTCCACGCCGTAGCGGGCCATGGCTTCGTCCCAGGGCATGCGGGGGAACGGCAGGGCAAGCTCCTTGCCCATCACGTCCTTGAACACGCGGGCCATGAGGCCTTCGGCAATGCCCATAACCTGTTCTTCGTCGGCAAAGCTCATTTCAAGGTCAACCTGAGTAAACTCGGGCTGACGGTCTGCGCGCAGATCTTCGTCGCGGAAGCAGCGCACAATCTGGAAATAGCGTTCCATACCAGCCACCATCAGCAGCTGCTTGAAGAGCTGGGGCGACTGAGGCAGGGCGAAGAATTCGCCGTTGTTCAAGCGGCTGGGCACCAGAAAGTCGCGCGCGCCTTCGGGCGTGGACTTGGTGAGCACCGGGGTTTCCACTTCCGTAAAACCGTTGTCGTCCAGATAGCAGCGGGCGGCCTGCGAAACCTTGTGGCGCAAACGCAGATTGGCCTGCATGCGCGGGCGGCGCAGGTCAAGGTAACGCCAGGTAAGACGCAAGTTTTCACCGGCATCGCTGCGGTCTTCGATGGGGAAAGGAGGCGTCTTGGAAGTGTTGAGAAGCTTCCATTCGTAGGCCACAATTTCGATCTGTCCGGTCACCATATTGGCGTTGATCATGCCGTCAGGACGCGGGCGCACCTTGCCCTTGACCGCCAGCACATATTCCGAACGCAGAATATGGGCATTTTCGTGGGCGGCAGGAGCGATATCGGGGCTGAACACGATCTGGGTCAGACCGTCGCGGTCGCGCAAGTCAACAAAAATCAGGCCGCCGTGGTCGCGGCGGTACTGCACCCAACCCATCAGGCAAACATCTTCACCATCATTATTGATGGTCAGCTGGCCGCAGGAATGGCTGCGATGCCAGTCTCCAAGCTCAGTGACGAATTTCTGGTGCTCGCGCTGCACATCCAGCTGCGCGTCCTGTGTCTGCATCTGTTCAGTCATTGTTGGTTCCCGGTTGCAAGAATTGGAGTACGCCTGTCTGCGGCATGGAGCACTGCTCACCGCTTTCGAGGTTTTTGACGACCACTGAGCCCTGAGCGGCTTCGTCGGGGCCTATAATCAGACAATGCTTCGCGCCGGATTTACCGGCTTGACGCATGAGGCTTTTAAAGCCGCCTTCACTGAAATTCATTTCGCCAGTAAGCCCGGCATTGCGCAGCATTTGCGCCAGCAGCCAGCCCTGGATGCGGCTTTGCGCATCCATGGCCACCAGATAAAAATCACTGGCCGCCGCACTGCCCTCGCCCATCATGAGCGCAAGACGTTCCATGCCACAGGCAAAACCCACACCAGGCACATCGGGGCCGCCAAGGCTTTTGACAAGGCCATCATAGCGGCCGCCGCCAGCCACCGCAGCCTGCGCGCCAATGCTGCCGCTCACCACCTCAAAGGTCGTGCGGCAGTAATAGTCGAGCCCGCGCACAAGCCTGTGATCAAGCTCATAGGCAAGGCCCTGACCGTCCAGAAGTTGCAGCACCGTATCAAAGTGTGCGCGACATTCTGGGCAGTTGTAGTCGATAAGCTTGGGCGCGTTGTCGGAAATGGCACGGCAGCCGGGCTGCTTGCAGTCGAGCACGCGCAAGGGGTTGGTTTCCACCCTGCGGGCACAGTCGGGGCAAAGAGCATCGCGGTCTACACCCTTGAGATACTCCAAAAGTGCGGCCTTGAACTTGGGGCGGCACTCGGAACAACCCAGCGAATTGATCTTGAGCGTCAGATCGGTGAGCCCAAGATCAGACAAAAAGCGCAGCAGCATGCTGACCAGTTCTGCATCGGCCATGGGGCTGTGACTGCCCAGACACTCGCAGTTGATCTGGTGGAACTGGCGCATACGCCCCTTTTGCGGGCGTTCGTAGCGAAACATGGGGCCAGTGGTGAACAGACGGCTCACGGCTTCGCGGTTGGTCAACCCGCTTTCAATATAGGCCCGCATGACGCCTGCCGTGGCTTCAGGCCGCAGGGTCAGCGAACGGTTCTTACGGTCGGGAAATGTGTACATTTCCTTTTGCACAACGTCGGTTTCTTCACCGATGGAACGGCAGAAAAGCTCGGTAAACTCCAGCAGGGGCGTGCGCAGCTCTACAAAACCATAGCGGCCAAAAACGCCGCGCGCCGTATTTTCGATGCGCGTAAACTGGTCGCTGTCAGGCGGAAACATGTCCGCAAAACCCTTAATGCGTGCAATACTCATGGCTTCCTCATAAAAAACTCGCTGCCGCCTGTTGGGCAGCGTGAAAGAACTGGTCTACCTTGCGGCGCAAGCAGATTCAAGGCTGAATTTGCCCGCGCAGTCGTCACAGGGCACAGGGTAATCACCTGTGAAACAGGCCATGCAGTAATGCTGCGGCTTGCTCACAGAGCCGAGCAGGCCGTCAATGCTCAAATAATGCAGCGAATCAACGTCTAGCTTGCGGGTTATTTCTGCCAGATTGTGCTGGGCCGCAATCAGCTCGCCACGCGAAGAAAAGTCGATGCCGTAAAAGCAGGGAAACTTGACCGGCGGGCTCGAAATACGGATGTGCACTTCCTTGGCGCCGAGTTCGCGCAGCTTTTTAACGCGGGTCATCATGGTTGTGCCGCGCACAATGCTGTCATCAATAATGCAGATGCGCTTGCCGTCGATCATCTCGCGCACAGGGTTGATCTTAACCCGCACGCCAAAGCTGCGCATGCTCTGCGAAGGCTGAATAAAGGTACGGCCTACGTAGTGATTGCGTATCATGGCATGCTCATAGTGCAAGCCAGAGCGCTGTGCAAAACCGAGCGCAGGATAAATGCCCGAATCAGGGAAGGGCATGACGTAGTCAACATCGGGGGCAGATTCGTCTGCCAGGTTCCAGCCCATTTTTTTACGGCACAGGTAGACCTGCTCGTCAAAAATATACGAGTCGGGGCGGGCAAAGTAGACCAGCTCAAAAATACACTGGCGCGGCCTTTCGGGCAGCGGGCCCATAAGATGCTCGCTGCGCACGCTGTTGCCGTCCACAATGACAATCTCGCCGGGTTCCACAGAGCGCTCAAACTGCGCTTCCAAAAGGTCAAAGGCGCAGGTTTCAGAGGCAAATACCGGGCTGCCGTTCATGCGGCCAATGGCCAGCGGGTGGAAGCCGTGTGGGTCACGCACCGCAACCATAACGCCGTCAACCATTACCAGCAGGCAGTAGGCACCGCGCACGCGCGCGCAGGTTTCCTTGACTGCGCCGGGCAGGTCGTTGTGCCTGAGAGCGCGCACCAGCAAATGCATGAACACTTCCGTGTCATTGCTGGTAGAAAAGATGGCACCTTCGTTTTCCAGGTCTTCGCGCAGCTGGGCCGCGTTGACCAGGTTGCCGTTGTGCGCAAGCACCACATCGCGCCCCTTGAAGTGGGCGAGAAAGGGCTGGGCATTGCTGCTGGAGGAACGCCCGGTGGTTGAATAGCGCACATGGCCAATGGCTGTTCTGCCTGTCAGAGCCTTGAGCGTGGCTTCTGTAAAAACATCGGGCACAAGGCCCATGCCCTTGTGTTCGTGCACGCCGTCTGTGTCAAAGCTGACAATGCCGGCGCTTTCCTGCCCGCGGTGCTGCTGTGCGTACAAACCGAAATAAGCCAGACGAGCCGCTTCTTCATGGTCATAAATGCCGAATACGCCGCATTCGTGCTTGATCATAGGCCTTACTTCTTCAGTTTTTTGCGCAGATGCGCAATGCGATTATCAATGACCGACGGATTGGGATAATCGTCGCGGGCCAGTTCAAAGTATTTAAGGGCTTCTTTGGTTTTGCCAAGCTGCTCAAGGGCATCAGCCAGCAAATATCCTGTGAGGCCACGCAGGGTTTTGTCCGGGTCGCTGTCCAGTATCTGCTGGCAAAGGTCTGATACCTCCTGCCAGCGCTCCCTTGCCATATTCTGGTCGGCAAGGTCATACATGCACATTATTTTGTCGTGATCAGCCAAGGGCAGGGCCAGGCACTGCTGCAAGGTGTCCTCTCCCGCGTCAAAGCGCCGCAGGTTAAACTGCATGGCCGCCAGCCTGCGGTAGCCGTCCACTGTTTGCTCTGCCGACAAACCGCCAAGGCCGATATAGGCGTTCCAGGCATCGGCGGCACGGCCATAACGGCGCATGCCCTCGTTTACCTCGCCCATACGGCGCAAAATAACGGCGCTGCGGGCGTCGTTATCCGCAAACTCGGCCAGCATGGTTTCAAGACATTCCAGCGTGGCACGGGGCTCTTGCCCTGCGGC
Source organism: Deltaproteobacteria bacterium (assembly GCA_009929215.1). Classification (GTDB taxonomy): domain Bacteria; phylum Desulfobacterota; class Desulfovibrionia; order Desulfovibrionales; family Desulfovibrionaceae; genus Desulfovibrio. The sequence continues at coordinate 8,635 of SAAX01000090.1, forward strand.
ATTGAGCACCACCAGCAGCTGCTGCCAAGCTTCCCAGCGCAGGTCAGCATCGCGCGCCTCACGCAGATAACGCTCTAACAGCCTTTCGGCAAGTGACCAATTGCGCAAAGATACTGCCGTGCGGGCTGCGGAAAGGTCGTCGCCCACCATGCTCTGGTCTTTGCAAGCGCTTAGAAAGCCCGCAAAAACCAGACACAAACACAGGGCGAGAGCCTTACCGCAAACCGCACGCATTATTTTCATCTGCGGGATTTATTCCTCGCCTTCGTCGTCGGCCTGGTCGGCAACAGGTGCATCAAGCGCCTGAGGCTCACCAGCTGGGGCGGAAGAAAGACCGCTGATGTCATCCTCATCGTCCATTTCGGCGCTGGCATCCCTGCCGGTCTGCCCGCCTTCGTCCACGCGGTCAAAGCCCACCACATGCCCGCCTTCGTCCAGGCGCACAAGCATAACGCCCATGGTGGCGCGTCCCTTGCTGCGCACATCGTCCACGCCGATGCGCACTATCTTGTTGGACGAGGTCAACAGAATAAGGCCATCGTTGTCGCGCACGGGCATGGCCCCAACCACAGGCCCGGTCTTGCCCGTGACCTTGAAGTTGATGATGCCCTTGCCACCGCGCGATTGCAGGCGGTAAAGCTCAACGCTGGTACGCTTGCCGTAGCCGTTGGCAGAAATGGACATGATTTCGGTGGTCTGGTCGCTGTCCTTGATGATGACAGCGGCCACCACAAAGTCCTGCCTACGCAGGGCAATGCCCTTGACGCCCGTGGCCACGCGGCCCATGGGACGCACATCGTTGCAGGCAAAGCGTATGGAAAAGCCGTCTGCCGTTGCCAGAACGATATGGCTGTTGTCGCGGATGGGGCGCACCACCACAAGCTCGTCATCCTCACGCAGACCCACGGCCATGAGGCCGGTTTTGCGGCACTTGGCGTAGAGCGAGGCAGAAGAACGCTTGATCATGCCGCGCTTGGTGATGAACAGGAAGAACTTGTCTTCGGCAAATTCGCGCAGGGCCAGCACGGTGGTAACCCATTCGCCCTCTTCGAGGGGCAGCAGGTTGTTGATGTGCACACCCTTGGCCGTGCGGCTGCCCTCGGGAACCTGATGCACCTTGAGCTGGTGCATGCGGCCCTTGTTGGTAAACAGGCACAGGTATTGATGATTGGTGGTG
>SAAX01000156.1 GCA_009929215.1 Deltaproteobacteria bacterium
CCGCATCGGTGCTGAGCAGGCGGGCCATCTGGTCGATGAAGGCTCCTGTGCCGCCCGCGCACGATTCGTTCATGCGCAGTTCCACATCCTGCCCAAGGTGAGCACAGACAAAACACTGCCAGGCATGTTTGCCAACGATGAAGAATACGCCCACTTTTGCCAGCGACACGCCACCACCAGCATGCTGCCCAGTGCAGATATCCGTCAGGCACGCGGGCCACTGTATCTGGGCCTTGACCTCGGCTCCACCACAGTCAAGGCCGTGCTGATGGATGGAGAACAGCGCGTTCTTGATTCGTGCTATGCCTCCAATGGCGGCAACCCACTGCAAACGCTGCTGCCTCCTCTGGCTGGCATGCTCGACAGTATCCCTGAAAGCGCGTGGCTATCGGCCTCTGGGGCCACCGGTTACGGCGCACATCTTGCGGAATCGGCCCTTGGCGTGGACAGCGTGCTGGTGGAAACACTGGCCCACTTCAAGGCGGCCACGCGGCTGGTTCCCGATGTCAGCTACGTTATCGACATTGGCGGCCAGGACATGAAGTGCCTCAAAATCGACAACGGCGTCATCAGCGATGTAAGCCTCAACGAGGCCTGCTCGGCCGGTTGCGGTGCTTTTTTGGAAAGTTTTGCCCGTGGTCTTGGGCTGAGCATGCAGGAATTTGTCGGTATTTCGCTCTATGCGGCCCACCCGGCTGACCTTGGCTCACGCTGCACGGTATTTATGAATTCACGCGTTACCCAGGCGCAAAAAGACGGCCTTCCCATTGCCGACATAGCGGCTGGCCTGTGCTACTCGGTGGTGCGCAATGCCCTCGACAAAGTGCTGCGCATCAAGAATACCGCAGAGCTCGGTGAGCATGTGGTGGTTCAGGGCGGGGCCTTTTTGAACGACGCCCTGCTCTGCGCCTTGGAGCGCACCCTTGGCCGCCATGTGCACCGCCCGGCCTCATCGGGCCTGATGGGCGCGTATGGCGCGGCCCTTGAAGCACTTGAAAAGTCAGATTGCACAAGCCAGCGCTCGTCCATCACGGCTTCGCTCATACGCGGGCTGGCCATGCGCACGCGCTGCTTTCGCTGCCGCGACTGCGGCAACAACTGTCTGCTTACCGAAACGCGCTTTTCGCACGGTTCGCGCCACATCGCGGGCAACAGGTGCGACAGGTTCAGCGAATCACGGCGCGGCGCAACCGTTACCGCACCCAATCTTATTGCCTGGAAAAACCAGCGGCTCTTTCGCTACGAACCGCTGCCGGTGCAATCTGCCCCACGCGGCAGGCTGGGTATCCCCAGAGTGCTCAATGTCTACGCGCACTATCCTTTCTGGTTTACGCTGTTCACCTCGCTGGGCTTCAGGGTAGAGGTTTCGCCGCCCACAAGCCGGGCGCTGTTTGCTGCGGGGCTGTCGTCCGTGCCTTCGCAAAGTGTCTGTTACCCGGCCAAACTGGCGCACGGGCATGTGCTGGCACTGCTTGAAAGCGGCATAAAGAGCATCTTTTTTCCCTGCATACCGCGCGAGGCGCAGGAATTTGCCGAAATGTGCGATTCGTTCTCCTGCCCGGTGGCCTGCGGCTACCCGCAGGTGGTGCGCGAAAATTTGCCCGAAATCAAAGATGCCGGGGCCGTGCTGCACGCACCCTTTGTGAACCTGACCCATACGGCCTCGCTGGTGCGCAACCTGTGCCGCGAATTCAACCTGCCCAGAGGCGAGGTACGCGCCGCAGTGCGCTCGGCACGGCACGAGCAGGCCCACTATCTGCGCGAGCTGCGGGCAGAGGCAGAGCACATCTATGCAGAAACCATGCGCAGCAAGGGCACAATGGTGGTGCTTGCG
>SAAX01000157.1 GCA_009929215.1 Deltaproteobacteria bacterium
CCCTTGGGCAGGGCGGCGGCTTCGGCTTCGGGCAGCACCACCAGACCAAAGTTTTCTTTCACCAGGGGCAGCACGTCTTCAAGCTTGGCCTGCGGGTGCGCCTTGCGGAAGGCGCTGAACTTTTCGTCAAAGGCGACGTAGGAAATTTTCTGGTTTTTCAGGCGGGTATGGTACGAATCGTACTTTGTGCCAGCAAAACCCAGCGACATGCCGCCGGTTTCGTGGTCGCCCGTAACGATGACCAGGGTTTCGCCGGGGTGGCTGGCCATAAAGCGCATGGCCTCGGCCACGGCGGCGTCAAAAGCCAGCACATCGGTGATGGAGCTTACGGCATCGTTGGCGTGGCAGGCCCAGTCAACCTTGCCGCCTTCGACCATCATAAAAAAGCCCTTGGGGTTGTCGAGCAGTTCAAAACCCTTGCGCGTCATTTCGGCCAGCGAAACGTCGTCCGCCGCCGCGTCCATGGCGTAGGTCATGGCCGATTCATCCTGCAAGCGCGGGTTGACGAAAACCACGCGATCCTTGCCGGGCTTGAGAGCACGGAAATCCTGGGCGCTGTTCACATAGCGGAAGCCGCTTGTGCGTATGGCGTCGAGCACATTGCGCTTGTCGCCCTCCATCTTGGACTTTTTGCCCGCAGGATCAAGAAAACCGCCGCCTGCAAAGTAATCCATGCGGCTGGCGGCCAGCTCAAGGCCGATTTCGTAGTAATTTTTGCGGCTGGGCTGGTGGGCGTAAAAAGAACCGGGGGTGGCGTGGTCGAGCGAAACGGTGCTCACGATGCCCACCTTCATGCCGTTGTCGCGCGCCATCTCGGCAATGGAAACCACTGGCACGTTCTTGCCGTCTACGCCAAGACCACGGTTGGTGGTTTTGACGCCACAGGCCATGGCCGTACCAGCGGCGGCAGAATCGGTAATGAGCGAATCGATGGAATAGGTGGTGGTAGCGCCCTGCACGGGCAGCTGGCTCATGTTGAGCTTGACGATGCCGGGGGTGGTGTCGCCCTTTTGCGCGGCCAGATACAGCTCGGCAGCATTACGCTGGGCCATGCCCATGCCGTCGCCTATGAGCAGAATAACGTACTTGGCCTGCCCGGCCTGAGCAACGCCCATGAATCCAAACAGCATGACGCAAAGAATAAACACCGCACGCGCGGCATTGTGCCAACGAAACTGGGCCATGAACCGAACCTCCTGCATGAAAGCACACGGTAAAAAGCCCAAAACATCGGCCAGCCTTCCCCAAATAACGCAAGACTGCCTGCGGGCTTTGCAATGCGCTAAAGCTCGCCCATGCAGGTGACGGCGGCGTTACGGGCAGACAGAGCTTGCGTCACAGGGACAGGAAACACAATAAGAACAGAAAGAAGAAGGAGAAGACAAGGCGGGGTGGGGTGGGTGCAATAACAAAAAAAGGACTCATGCAAATCATGCATAAGTCCTTGAAATCTATATGGTGCCGAGGGACAGAATTGAACTGCCGACACGGGGATTTTCAGTCCCCTGCTCTACCAACTGAGCTACCTCGGCCCATTAGGGCTTGCCGCCAGAGGGTTAGCTCTTTCACTGCGGCTGGAAAAGTCTTCTATCTAGTTGTGTTGCCTTTGGCAAGCTTTTTTTTGAGTTTTTTTTACAATGGGTTGAAAAGTGCCCGCCTTCCGGCCATACTTGGCCCCGCCAAAAGCCAAAAAACAAGGATTCACCGTGCCTTTTTTCAGCCCCATTCCTCCTACTCTGCGCGATCTTGATGCCCTGCGCAGCATCGGCGTAAAACGCGTCATTTTGCAGGCCGTGGCCACCGGCGGCATTACCGGCGGGGGCA
>SAAX01000158.1 GCA_009929215.1 Deltaproteobacteria bacterium
GGTGGGAATGCCGCGGGGGGCCGAAGACTTCAATGACGACCTTTTGCTCGCAGGCGGCGCCTGGCAGGGCGGTCTGACCCGCTCCCGAGCGCACGGAGATCACCGAGGGCACGCGTTCTTCACCCGGTAGGCAGCCCGCCAGCATGAGTAGCAACAGTGGCATCAGCGCCAGCGCCAAACCGCGCCGGCAAGCAGCGCCAACTCGAGCACACCAAACCTCAAAACGCGTGATCGTCAAATGCATACACTATCCTTATGGGCTGTATTCCCACCGCCGCCGAGCGGTGCCTGGCAGCTGCTTACCCCAGGCGGGAATATCGCGTGATTCACAAATACGGCTGGGCAAGCAGAACCAGAGCAAACAGCAAAAACAGACCAGCCAAAAGTCGCGACCACAGTGGCCGCCGTACCGCCAGGTCCATACTGTCGCGAAAATGCCACGGCGCCCCTAACAGGAACAGGCCGATGAGGCCGAGGGCCAGGCACACCAGCGAATACACGCCACGGCCGCCAACGTCGTGCACAAATGCGTCGTGCAGCAGCTGATTGGCGCATAAAATAAAAAAACCTCCCAGCGCTCGCGCGAATAGGAAGTCCAAAAAGAAAAAACAGAGGACAATGCCCGCCGGCACCGCCAGCTTGACCAGAAAATGAAAACGGGAGAGATCGCCCTCAAGCATGATGCAGGCGTGGTAAGCCGCCCAGATCAAGCAGATGCTGCCCAGCAACAACCCCAACCAGCGCTGCCGGGGCAAAGCCCGCTGCCAGTCGCGCAGGCCCCGCGGAAGACTGCCGTAGAGAACGGCGAGGAAAAGACAAAGCGCACCCAAACACGTTGAAAGCAAAATAAAAGAAAACATTCGCGGTCACTACCGTTCGGTTATAGGGTCACTCACAGCATCGGTACAGTTGCGGCCATTACTTGACGCCCGTGATCCACTCCGACTCGAACCACGTGATGTTCAGATCGGTGCGCAGGTTGATGCCGCTCAGGCGCTGTATTGCCACTTCCAGCTCCTTGAAAGCCCAGAGCAGGCAGAGGTACATATCCTCTTCGCTGTCAACCACGACGGGCGTGATATTGCCGCGGCGACGCTCGACCTGGGTGACTTCAAGCACCCGGGCCTTTTCCCGGAACAACATGAGAAAGGGCAGGTACTTGCTCGGCAATTTGTTCAGCTCGGCCATGTAGGCGTAGAGCCGGTACATCGTAAAAGTACCGCGGCCCTCCTGCGTTAGCAGGGCCTCCTGCGCACGGGTACATTCATCATGAAAGCCGACGACGCCGACCGGATTGAGCTCGAATACGCGCTTCTCAGCGTCAAAGTGACAGGCCCATTCCGGAAACTGCCCTTCCTCAGAAAAACGAAAAGACGCCGAGCAGTCCTCAAGACTGCCCTGCGTCCGTACAAAATGCTCACTCAGCGTGTCAATGAAGTCACCGGACTTGCGCATGCCGCGGTCCAAAGCCAAGGCGGCAGTTGCCGTCGGTTTGCGCTTGTAGGCCAAAGCCAATTTTTCCAACTGAATCCACGACATACCAGATGTCCTCAATGGGGCAACCACGGCATTGCGGTACACCGGCAACGCCGGCTTGCTCCCGCCACGCATGGCTTACGGCAGGAGTATATCAATACTAAAATGTAACTCCAAACTGGCAAAAGCCAAACGATTGCAAAGCCTTTGCCGGGCCGCCGCGTAATCGGTCACCCATTGAGAACGGAAGCCCAGACATGTCGCGACGTCAGCCCCGGGTAAGTAAGTGAGTTCCATTGCCTCTTTGGCCCCAGTCAGCTGCGCCGACTGGGGCCAAAGAGGCCGAGG
>SAAX01000159.1 GCA_009929215.1 Deltaproteobacteria bacterium
GTTCAACAACACCATCTACCGCGCCTTGCAGCTCTAAAAGGGCGAGGACCACGCCAAGGCCAAGGAAGCCTGGGCCAAGGTGCTGAAGTACGGGGACGAGTTGCTGGCGGACAAGCCGGACAGCGTGACCTACCTCTTCGGCACGGCGCGGGCCTGCTACGCTCTGGGCGACTACAAGCGGGCCGCCAGCCTGTGGGAGGGCATCCTGGAGCAGGGCCGCAAGAACGGCGTTCCCAAGCTGGCCGAGACCTACCCCTGGGTCTACGTGTACCTGGGCCTCTCTTACGCCAAGCTGGGCGATGCGGCCAAGGCCCGCGACTACTGGCGGGAAGTCCCCATGACCATCGGTCCTGTGTACCGCACCATCCAGGACCAACTGGCGGCGCTGCCCGCCAAGGCCGAGGGCAAGTAGCATGGGCAAGAAGAAGCTCGCATCCGTCGTCACCTTGGCGGCGCTGGCCAGCGGCATGGTTCCTGGTGTTGGCGCTGCCCCTGCAAACGCGCAGCAGGCCACGGGGCAAACTGCGCAGCAGACCGCTCCGAGCGGCCAAGCCCTGGACGCCGCCGCCAAGGCCGTCGAGGGAGCCGTGCGCTCGGCCATGAGCCGCGCAGGACAGCCCGGCCAGCCCAGTCTGGGGCAGGTGGAGGGGGGGCGGCGCTGTCGGCTCCGATCGCAGTTCAACGGGTGTGGATACGGCGAGAAGGGTATACGCTAGACGACCTACGTCTTGGGTCGGGGCTTCTGCGGGCAGTTCATGGCCACGCTGTATGCGGGCCAGAGTAACATGGCGAGGGGTATCACTTGGCGCTGAGCATTACATACGGCAGAACAACGACATGCAGGTTGCCGGTCGCTTGGCGTTGAATAATAACCCTAGCCCACAGGAGGAAATATGGAAATCAACCTTTCTGTTACTATCTCACTAATATCATTGTCTGTTTCTGCGGCAACTGCGTACTATGCCCACCGACAGATCGTTAGTGCTGCGGCCGCGCTAATGCAGCAGAATGATTTACGCCTTTTTGAAGCATTCTCAGAATGTTCTGACATATTGGTCAACAATCCTAGCTTATTGCAAAGCGTTCACGGCATCCCGAATGAAAGATGCACTGACGAAGAGGGGAAAGCGATTGCATATCTTTGTTCACTCATTGATGCTTTCCAAATCTACTACGAAAAAAGATACTCAGGCGATTTCAGTAAAATGGAATGCGAATTACTAGCGAAATCAAATTTTTTGACAAAGACAATTACAATCCCTGGCAATAGTGACCGACTAAATATCATCAAGGAATATTTTTACGGAGATTTTGATAATCAATACTTTGCTGCATTAGAGCGTGTTGTTGAACACTACAAACGCGCTAAGAATAATTCAGCATGACCCCCAACGACCGGCGCTCACACGCTTGCGGTGCAAATTCACTGGGCGTTCCTGCCGAGTGAGGAAGTGGAGGAATGAATTGCCCTTGAAACAGAAACCTCGGAATATTTTGTTGGCCTAACCCTACTTCGACTCTTCCTTACACTCCCGAGACCGGCAACAGCCCATCACGGGTTCAATCTGCCGTGGCGATGGTATTTTTGCCAGGCGTGGTGACTGCGCAGGAACAGCCACAGGCCTCCTCTCCGAGCCAGCCCGATTCGGCTGTTTCCACCCAGACGCAGAAAGCCGCGCAGGCTGTTGAAGGCGCGATCCGCAGCACAATGAATCGCGCGGGGGCACACGGCCAGCCCACCTTGGGGCAGCTGGGGGCGTCCAAGCCGGTGCCGCCGCAGGTCGGGCAGGTGGTGACGGTGACCA
>SAAX01000160.1 GCA_009929215.1 Deltaproteobacteria bacterium
CCGTTACAGCATCGCGCCCCGAGGGCTCTCACAAGGGCGGGGTGGTCTGGCATACGCAGGGCAGCGGTAAAAGCATCACAATGACCTGCTTTGCGGCTATGGTGATGCAGGAAACGGCAATGGAGAACCCGACTATTGTCGTAATCACCGACCGCAATGATCTGGATGGTCAGTTGTTTGGCGTTTTCTCTTTGTCGCAGGATCTGCTGCGTGAGCAGCCGGTGCAGGCCAACACCCGCCAAGACCTGCGCGCCAAGCTGGACAACCGGCCTTCAGGCGGCATCGTCTTCGCCACCATCCAAAAATTCATGCCGGGTGAAGATGAAGACACTTTCCCTATTCTGTCTGACCGCCACAACATCGTTGTTATCGCAGACGAAGCTCACCGTACCCAATATGGCTTTGGGGCTACGCTGCGGGGCAAGGCAGGGCATGAGAAATATCTGGCTGGGTATGCCCAGCATCTGCGCGACGCGCTGCCCAATGCCACATTTGTTGCTTTTACCGGCACGCCAGTTTCTTCGGAAGACAGGGACACACGCGCCGTATTTGGCGATTATATCCACATCTATGACATGCAGCAGGCCAAGGATGATGGTGCTACCGTCGGCATCTACTTTGAGTCGCGGCTTGCCAAGCTAGAGCTTAAGGAAGCTGAATTGCCGCAGATCGATGCTGAGGTCGATGAACTCACCGAAGATGAGGAAGAAAGTCAGCAGGCCAGGCTGAAAAGCCGCTGGGCGGCATTGGAGCGGGTGGTTGGGGCGGAGCCTCGTATTAAGGCGGTGGCAAAGGACCTGGTTACACACTACGAGGAGCGTTGCAAGGCCCAGGACGGCAAGGCCATGATCGTGGCCATGAGCCGTGAGATCTGCGTGCATCTGTATAACGAAATAAAAAAGCTGCGCCCAGACTGGCACAACAATGACCCAGAGAAGGGAACGATCAAGGTTGTGATGACTGGTTCTGCCAGTGATAAAGAACTGCTGCGCCCTCACATCTATAGCGGACAGACCAAGAAGCGGCTGGAAAAACGCTTCAAGGACCCTAACGACCCCCTGCGTCTGGTCATTGTGCGGGATATGTGGCTAACGGGTTTTGATGCACCCTGTGTGCACACCCTGTATGTGGACAAGCCCATGAAGGGGCACAACCTGATGCAGGCTATAGCCCGGGTGAACCGAGTCTTCAAAGATAAACAGGGCGGCCTGGTAGTTGACTATATCGGCATCGCCAACGAGTTGCAGAGTGCACTGAAGGAATACACGGCAAGCAAGGGACGTGGCAGACCTACAGTAGATGCCCACGAAGCTTATGCCGTGCTGGAAGAGAAGCTCGACATCCTGCGGGGCATGCTGCATGGCTTTGATTACAGCGGTTTTATCACTGAGGGGCACAAAACGCTTGCCGGTGCGGCGAACCATGTGCTGGGGCTGGACGACGGGAAGAAGCGCTTCGCCGATACCACGCTTGCCATGAGCAAGGCTTTTAGCCTGTGCTGCACGCTGGATGAAGCCAAGGCAGTGCGCGAGGAAGTGGCGTTCATGCAGGGGGTTAAAGTAATCCTGACCAAGCGGGACATCACCCAACAAAAAAAGACAGATGAGGAGCGCGAGCTCGCGATCCGGCAGATCGTTGGTTCAGCTGTGGTAAGTGAAGAGGTCGTTGATATTTTTGATGCTGTGGGGCTGGATAAGCCGAATATAGGCATTCTTGACGATGCCTTTCTTGCTGAAGTTGCAAATATTCCAGAACGTAATCTTGCCGTTGAGCTGCTAGAG
>SAAX01000091.1 GCA_009929215.1 Deltaproteobacteria bacterium
CTGCGCGGCCTTGATTCGCTGCCCGGCTGGCTGCCACAGGTGCGGGTTGATGAACTTTCCCTGAATAATGCCCAGATGCCGCAAGCCTTGCTGGGCCAGCCGGAGATCCAGACAGCCACGCCCGACCAAGCTCCTCTTGATACCCGGCCAGAAGCACGGCCAGAAGCACGGCCAGAAGCCCGTATTGATGCAAACTTCAAACTTGTGGCCGGAAAAAGCGGGGCGCAGACCAGCCTGGAGTTTTCGCTCAAGGGGGTGGACAAAGCACCCCTGCTGCTGGGGGGGCAAGCGGCCACGTCTGTTGCCGCAAAGCTGGAGGCTTCGGCTGCGCCCTCACGTCAGGCAGATGTGCTGGCACTTGACGTAGATGCGGGGCTGGTGTCCACGTTGCACAGGGCGGAGTCTGCTGGCGCTGCAAACGCCGTTGCAGGCGGCATGCTGGCGGCCTTGCTTGGGCAGGGGGCTAGTGCGGATGTGCGCGTGGCGGCCCGCATCACAGCCCCTGCGGGTGCTGGCCCTGCCGCAACCGGGCGTGCGGCCATAGAAAAAATTTCTGTTCAGGCTGGCCCCCTGCGTGTGGCGGGGCACGCGGCATGGCAGAGCGGAGCGGCAGCCTCGTGGTTTGGCGGGGCGCTGGATGTGGACATTCAGACAAACCTCGGCCCACAGGCCGAGGCTGATACTAATGCGCCTACTCCTGAACTCTCGCCTGTTCCCGCGCCTGTCCATGCGCCTGTCCATGCACCTGGCCCTGAATCTGGCCCCGCTGCTGGCCCCGTAACTACAAAAACTGACGCGGGCGAGAGCCTTCTGCCCGCCAGGGCACAGCTGCGCGTGGCCCTCAGTGGGCCGCTGGACGCACCGGACACCCGCGTGGCCCTCGACTGCCCCGCCTGGAATGTGGGCGGGCACGCGCTTGCCAATGTGGCCCTTACGCTGGAAAGTGCGCCCCTGCGCTGGCGGCAGGTGCTGCTTGGCACACAGGGGCCGATGGTTGCTAATTCCGGTTCAGATTCCAGCACAGAGCTGGCCGTAAACGTACAAGCTACAGCCTCGGTAGACGGTTTTGCGCAGCGTTTGGGCACAACCATTTTTGCCCGTCAGGCAAAGGAAGCTGGCAGCACTGCCGTGCTGGTTGGTCTGCGCGATTTACAGGGCGATGTGCTGGGCCTTGCCGCTTCCGGGCAGGTAACGGCGGCCTTGCCCATGCCTCTGATTGTGGCGGGCATGCCGCGCGTGGACGGCAAGGTGGACGTGCGCGTAGCCGACTGGAAGGCCCTTTCGGCCCTCGTTCCCGGTGCGCAGCTTGAGGGCGAGGCCGCCCTGTCGCTTGAGCTGCTCTCGCAGCAGGCGGAGGCAGCCGCAGCCACAGCAGCGCATACCCGGCAGGCGTCTGGCCAGCAGGTGTTTGGCCAGCAGGCAACCTTGCGCTGGCGTGTGCCCCGGCTTTTGTACAGAGAGGGCAGCTCCCCGGCGGCGGAGCTTCAAGGGTTGGAGGGCGAGGCCACGCTGACCGATGCTTTTGGCGCAGGGCAGCTTGTGGCGCGTCTTGATCTTGGCGGGCTGCGCAGCGGCGACAAAAGGCTTGGGGCCAGGGTGCGTGCGCAGGGTTCGGTGCACGGGCCGCTGGAAGCGAATTTGGAAACAAGCGGCTTTGCGACGGCTCACTGCGCTGTGCGCTGGCAACCCGGTACACTTGAGCTGCGGCGGCTGGATCTCGACCTGCCCGCGCAAAAGCTGGGTCTGCGGGCGGCAGCCGGGGCCACGCTGCGCTACGGCGCGGGCGAGCCAGGCCAGACAGGTATGGGCCAAGCTGATATGGGCCAGCCTGATCTGAACCAGACGTATCTGGGCCTGAGTGGCCTGGATGTGACCATGAAACCTTCTGGCCGTTTGCGGGCGCAGGCCGAGCTGGGCGCGGAAAAATTTGATGTACGGCTTACGCTGGAGCAGCTTGACCTTGCGCCCTGGCGGGTGCTTGTGCCCGCTCTGCCTGCGGGCGCGGTTGCGGCCACGGCCCGGCTTTCGGGCAATCCTGCGGGCAACCCGGCCCAGCCGCAGGGCGATCTTCGGATAGATATGCGCGGTCTGACCATGCCGGGGGTAGCGCTTAAACCCATGAATTTGGCCCTTTCCGGCAAGCTCGAAGGCGACAGTGCGGGTGGCGGTGCGCTGGCCCTGCGCCTTGCGCCCGATCAGGCAACCGTGGGAGCCCTTGGCGGCACGGAATGCCGGGTAGAGGCACGCGTGCCCCTGCTGTTTGGTGCAGACGGCTTGCCGCGTCCGCACATGCAGGGGCCGCTGCGGGCGGCGTTGCGCTGGAACGGTGCTGTGGCCCCCCTGTGGAGCCTGTTGCCCATTGCCGACCAGCGGCTTGCGGGGCGGCTTGCCCTTGCGCTTGATGTGGGCGGAACCCTTGAAGCCCCAGCGCCCAAGGGCTTTGTGCGCATGGACGATGCCCGTTACGAAAATCTTACGCTGGGCGTGCTGCTCACTGCCATAAACCTGCGGCTTGATCTTGAAGAAGGCCACGCAGGGGCCCTTGGGCTTGCGCGGTTGAACCTTGCCGCAGCCGACGGGCAGGGGGGTACGGCGCGCATTACGGGGCAGAGCAGGCTGGACGGCAGCCATCTCGACTTCAAGGCCAATCTTGACCATCTGCGCCCCCTGCGCCGCCGCGACGTGCGCGTGGAGCTTTCTGCACAGGCGTCGGTTGGCGGCAGCGCCACCGCGCCAGAAGTGCGCGGAACCCTTACCGTCAATCAGGGGCTGGTGCTGCTCAACAATCTGGAGGTTGGCGGCAGCATCACCACCTTGCCCATCAGCACAGCTACGCCCGCATGGGCCAAGGCAGGGTATGAACCGCCCACTCCTGCCGCCCCGCAGGGCAAAAAGTCTGCCGTTACAGCCTCATCTACTGCCGCATCGGGTGCTGCCGCCTCTGCTGGCCTGGCATCTGGCGGCACACCGGGCCTGCTCGACCTGCGCATTGTCATACCTGGCCGCTTTGTGGTGGAGGGGTTTGGCCTCAAAAGCGAATGGCGGGCAGACCTGCACATTGGCGGCACACTCGCCGATCCTCTGGTTTCCGGCCAGCTCAGCGCGGCCAAGGGCAGCCTTGATATTCTGGGCAAAAACTTCAAGCTGGCGCGCGGAGCCGTAACCTTTGGCGGCGGGGATGTTTCCAACCCCCTGCTCGACATCATGCTCACCAGCCAAACCCCGGCCCTCACTGCCAACATCAGCATCGTGGGAACTGTGCGCAAAATGCAGCTTGTGCTGAGCAGCGACCCCGAAATGCCGCGCGATGAAATACTGGCCCAGATACTTTTTGGCAAAAGTGCCAGCGAGCTTGGGCGGCTGGAAAATCTGCGCCTTGCGGCGGCGGTGGCCCAGCTGGCCGGGTTTGGCACAGGCAATGGCGGCGGTGGGGTGCTTGATTCTGCGCGTCAGGCATTGGGGGTGGATGTGCTGCGCTTCAACTCCTCCGGCGCTGGCCAGCAGGGGCAGAGCGGCGAAAATATGGCCGCTGGCAGCTCGGTAGAAATGGGCAAATACCTTACAGAAGATATCTATGTGGGCGTGCAGCAGGGAACCAAGCAGGGCAGCACGGCTTTTGTCATTCAGCTTGAGCTGACACCAAGGGCCAACCTTGAAGTGCGCACCGAGCAGCAGAGCACCAAGGGCGGCCTGATCTGGAAATATAGCTACTGATGGCTCGCTTGGCTGGCGCGGCGGGGCGTGATAACATAGCAAAACGCTGGCATTCAACGGTGCATGCCCACGCAGGCGGCAATGATTGGCAGAAATGAAGCGGCAGAGTGTCCGTGCTGGACGCGGCCCCGCATCTGGGGCAAACTGTGGCGGCCGCAGCAACGCGGCAACAGTAGCATGCAAGCAAAGGAACAGTATTATGGGCAGAATAGTGGCTATCTGTACCAGTCAGAAAAAAGGCACGGCCAAAAAGGCTGTGGATTATGCCAATATTATTGAAAATCACGGCATCGAGGATGACGCGCACGCGGGCAACTGGCACAGGCAGGTAAGTCTGCTTTCGTGGCAGGCCATCGAGGCATTCAAGGCCCGTGGGGCGCTGGTTGCCAACGGCTGCTTTGGCGAAAATCTGGTGGTGGACGGCATTGATTTTGCCGCCCTGCCGGTGGGTACGCGCATTGCGTGCAATGACGTGCTGCTTGAGGTAACGCAGATCGGCAAGGAATGTCACAGCCACTGCCAGATATACCACACCATGGGCGAGTGCATCATGCCCACTCAGGGGGTATTTGCCAAGGTGCTGCACGGCGGCGAAGTGCGCACGGGCGACACCATGGACGTGCTGCCCCCCGCTGCGGAATAGATCGAACAAGACAATGACTTTTGCGGTGGAGATGTATGGAAACGCTTAAAATGGTATGGCGCACGGCGCTTTTTCTTGGTGCGGTAACCGTGGTTTTTGTGCTTTACACTGTTGGGGTGGCCCTGGTTGAGCGCCATTATTCGCCCAAGTATGCAAAAAAGCAGGATCAGGCGGCCCCGGTTGCGGCGGCCACAGCGCCACAGGCAGAAAGCAGTGCTCGCGCCATGCTCGACAGCGGCCAGTTGACCAGGGATCAGAACAGCCCGGATGCGCAAAGCCAACCGCCTGTTGGTGCTGACCACACGGCGGGGCTGGTTGCGGGCGCTACCGGGCAGAGCGGGGCAGACGGTAAAGCCTCTCCACAATAAGCGTGGCGCTTCCATAACAGATTGCTTAAGGGCGCAGGATTTATCCTGCGCTTTTTGATTTGCCGTTACAGATAAAAATAGAGGCTTTGCAGCAGGTATTCCACCGCATGTCTTTCGGCTAGGCTCAGCAATACACGTTTAACGCGCGGCAGGGCGGCAGGGCCATTATGTAATTCGGTCATGGCAGCCAGAGCCCTCTTTTTTTCTGCGGCAGTGGCAAACTTGTCCACATATCCCCAAACGTGTTCGGCTGCGTTGCGCGCCTGCGGGCCGTAGATTTCTTTTTCCAGCGTCTGTTCCATCAGGCTGTAAAACTCGCGGGCATCGGGGGCGTCTGCCTTGAGCATGGCGCGAAATGCATTGTACGCCGCCTGATCGCGCTCAAGAACCAGATATTTGTATCTGGCCCATTCCCTGGTCAGCTCATGCCGGGTCAGCTTCGGGGTGGTAAGATTGATGCACTTGACCGCCGAAAGGTTCTTGTCCTTGACCTCCAGCATCACGTCCAGGTCGCGTCCTTCCAGCGACCCATGAAATTCCACAAAATCCTTCATACCGATAAAGCGCGAATGCATGCCCGGCTTGCCGTCTGCCAGTTGTTGGCTGTAGTGCAGCTTGGGGCGGCCATGCTGCGGGCTCCAGCTTTCCACAGCCCGGTCAAGCCAGTAGGCCTGCGTGCCGTGGGCCGGGGCGTTGAGCGAGTGGTGGAACACGTCAAAAATGGCGGGCAGGCCGCACTTGCCGCAGATGTTCAGGGCGTCTTCGATGGTGAACACACGCTCGTCGTTTTCAAGCGAAATGCGGTTGCGTACCTGCGGGGGCAGGGCCAGCAGGTTATCTTGCAGCCGTGCGAGAGCCGAGGCCCGGTCGCCATAGCCGCCGCCCAGATGCAGTATGATGCGGGCGCTGCCCTTCGCCCCCAGGGCATCGAGAAAATCGGCGTGAAAGGTCAGATCGTCAACGGCCCTTTCAACCACATCCTGCCGGGGCGAATTGAGCA
Organism: Deltaproteobacteria bacterium; assembly: GCA_009929215.1. Lineage (GTDB taxonomy): Bacteria > Desulfobacterota > Desulfovibrionia > Desulfovibrionales > Desulfovibrionaceae > Desulfovibrio. Next base: position 5,726 of record SAAX01000091.1, read on the forward strand.
CCGTGTACTGCCCCGGATGCATGGAAACGCGGATGCCCGTTTGTGCCAGTGTTGCCTGCGCCGAGGCCAGCTCTGCCTGTAGCTGCTGCCGCCAGTCAAAGCTGTTTTGCGGGTGCGAAGCCAGCGGAATGATATCCGAGCTGATGCGCATGAGGGGTATATGCGCCCCGGCACAGTAGCGCAGCATGGTTTCGAGCGCGCGCAGGTTGTGGCGGCACACCCCCAGCATGTTTTCGGGCGTGGCCCTGGCCAGGGTGATGGCGGTGAGGTTGGCCCCGGAAACTCCAATGGTCTTGCAGGCAAATCCGTAGCGTATCATGGGCCCACTGTAGCTGATTTGCAGCGGGTCACAAGGAAAACATCGTCATGGCAGCAGCAAACCCCGAATCCGCCACAACGGATTCGGGGTTTTGTCAGCTTATGGCTTCATGCTGTCAGGTGTAGATGACTTTTGTCATATTTTTATGACAAACTTCCAAGCCCCTGCCTTTAAAGAAAACACAAACTGTCATTAATCACACAAAATTTTTAAATGGTGCATTTGGCATTGGTTTTGCTTTTTGTGGTGAAATTCACAATTTGCGCCAGCCGTGGGTATTTTATCGAACAACAATGCCCAAGGGCATGGCGGAACCATCAGCCATGGAGATCAAAACCATGCCGTATCCTTCTAAGCGCGTCTGGATTGTGGGCTGTATTGCCCTGGCCGCGTGCGTGGGTCTGGCGGCAGCGGGGGTGTCGTATTCGTCACAGACGGCGTTTTGCCTGTCCTGTCACGAAATGCGCATGTATCAGGACGAACTGATGCGCTCATCGCACGCCAAGGACGCACAGGGCAAAGCCATTGGATGCTCACAATGCCACATTCCATCGGGCAATCTGGTCCGCATGCTCGGCGCCAAGGCATGGATGGGCACCAAGGACTTGTGGGTACACAACGTGGAGGGCGGCACAGACCTTGACCGCGCCGCCATGCAGCCCATTGCCCGTAGGTTTACGGACGATGCCAACTGCCGCGCCTGCCACCAGGACTTGACCCGCAACGCCAAGGCCGATGGCCCCATTTCGGTAGAAGGCCGCCTTGCCCACGAAAACTACGAGGGCAAGAACGGTCAGGCCCGCAGCGGCTGCGTGGGGTGCCACCGCAACCTCGCCCATTTGCCCGTTTTTGACGAGCGCATTCCCGCAAACCATAAGTTCGCACAGAAAATCAAGGAGATACGGCCATGACCCGCAACAAGAAACTGCTCATCGTTCTGCTTGCCCTGGCGGTGCTGGCGGGCGGCTATTTTCTCTATATGGCCTGGGCCTTTCCTGCCGAGCGGTGCGAGGCGGCAAAGCATCTGGATTCGCCGCAGATGGCGGGCGATTGCTACTCTTGCCACATGAAAAGCACGCCCCGCCTTGCGCAGGAATGGAACGAAAGCAAGCACGGCATCACGCTGGTGCGCTGTCAGACCTGTCACGGCATGCCCGACGGCAAGGGTGCCATTCCTTTTTCGCGCAAGCCGGGGGTTGAGGTGTGCGCCCGCTGCCACTCGCTTTCCATCCAGCGCATGGAAGCCAAGTTTGGCAAGCGCGATGACTGTTCCAGCTGTCATCCCAGCCACCAAAGCCCCATGCACGGCAAGGCCTACGAATACCGCATGCCCAGTGGCAAAACGGATTTGTAGTCCGATCAGCGGTTAGCCGGGGGTGGTTGTGTCCGCATGGGGTGCAGCCAAGGTAACAAAACAATCATGCCAAGCTAAACTAGCGAGGTTGCGGATATGAATACATCGCGTCGTGATTTTTTACGGTTTTTTGCCATGTCGGCCGCCATGGCGGCGGCTACGGGCGTTGGTTTGCCCACTCTTGCCCTTGCGGCAGATGATAACAAGCCCGATAAGTGGGTCAAGGGCGTGTGCCGCTACTGCGGCACGGGCTGTGGTGTGATGGTGGGGGTTAAAAACGGCAAGGCCGTGGCCATTCAGGGCGACCCCAACAACCACAACGCGGGTCTGCTGTGCCTTAAAGGCTCGCTGCTTATTCCTGTGCTCAATTCCAAAGAGCGCGTTTCCCAGCCCATGCGGCGCCGTACCAAGGGTGGCCCCCTTGAGCCCGTAAGCTGGGACGAAGCCCTTGACCTCATGGCTTCCAAATTCCGGCACAGCATAGACACCTTTGGCCCCAATTCTGTGGCCTGGTACGGTTCGGGCCAGTGCCTGACCGAAGAAAGCTACCTTGCCAACAAGATTTTCAAGGGAGGCTTTGGCACCAATAACGTGGACGGCAACCCCCGCCTGTGCATGGCCTCGGCTGTGGGCGGCTACACCACCACGTTCGGCAAGGACGAGCCCATGGGAACCTATGCTGATATTGACCAGGCCACCTGCTTTTTCATCATCGGTTCCAATACCTCCGAGGCACACCCCGTACTGTTCCGCCGTATTGCCCGCCGCAAGCAGGTTGAGCCGGGCATAAAAATCATTGTGGCCGACCCGCGCCGCACCAATACGGCCCGCATTGCCGACATGCACGTGGCCTTTCGCCCCGGCACAGACCTGGCCTTCATGCACAGCATGGCATGGGTGATCATTAACGAAGAGCTGGACAATCCCCGCTTTTGGCAGCGCTATGTGAGCTTTGCCGACCCCGAAGGCAAGCTCTCTGACTTTGAGGGTTACAAGGCCTTTTTGGAAAACTATCGGCCCGAAAAAGTGGCCGAGATCTGCCGCGTACCTGTAGAGCAGATTTACACGGCGGCCCGTGCCTTTGCCGAATCGTCCGCCACCATGAGCCTGTGGTGCATGGGCATCAATCAGCGCGTGCAGGGTGTTTTTGCCAACAACCTGATCCACAACCTGCATCTGCTGACCGGGCAGATATGCCGCCCCGGCGCAACGTCATTTTCGCTCACCGGCCAGCCCAATGCCTGCGGCGGCGTGCGCGATACCGGTGCACTGGCCCATCTGCTGCCCGCCGGGCGCGCCATTGCCAACCCCAAGCACCGGGCGGAAATGGAACAGTTGTGGAACCTGCCGGAAGGGCGCATTTCGCCCAATCCTGGCCCCCATACTGTGGCGATGTTTGAGGCTCTGGGCCGTGGCGATGTGAAGTGCATGGTTATTTGCGAGACAAATCCCGCGCATACCCTGCCCAACCTGAACAAGGTTCACAAGGCCATGTCCAACCCGGATTCGTTCATTGTGTGCATCGAGGCCTTTCCCGATGCCGTAACCCTGCAATACGCCGACCTTGTGCTTGCGCCTGCCTTCTGGTGCGAGCGTGATGGTGTGTATGGCTGCGGTGAGCGCCGCTATTCGCTGACCGAAAAGGCCGTGGATTCGCCCGCTCAGTGCCGCCCCACCGTCAATACCCTGGTGGAATTTGCCAAGCGGGCGGGCGTTGATCCCAAGCTGGTGAACTTCAAAAATGCCGAAGACGTGTGGAACGAATGGCGCATGGTTGCCAAGGGAACCACCTACGATTTCTACGGCATGACCCGCGACCGGCTGCGTAAGGAATCGGGTATCATCTGGCCCTGCCCCTCGGAAGACCACCCCGG
>SAAX01000019.1 GCA_009929215.1 Deltaproteobacteria bacterium
TTATGGTGCCGAAGGGGAGACTCGAACTCCCACTCCCTTGCGAGAACTAGACCCTGAACCTAGCGTGTCTACCAATTCCACCACTTCGGCGCGAAGATGTGTTTACGCCAACAGGGGGTGGCTGGCAAGCATTTTTTTTGATTTTCGTAAAAAAAATCATGACAACGGGGCAGATATATTTGATCTTTCCAAAAAGTTGGCTTGAATGGCTGATTTTTAAGGGTTTGCCATTTGGGGTAGGTTTAGGGGAGACAAGGGTCGGTATGGTGGGAAAACAACGGCTTTTATGTCCCTGCCGCCAATAAAGTATCTGCTCATGACATCCGTACCGTGTTGCCCCACAGGTTGGTTGATGTTTGGGGGGAGCCATTACGCCATTCCGCTCGCCCATCGGGCAGTTGACCAACTGAGTCAACCATCCAGCTGAACAGCCCGCCCGGCAGTCATCTTGCCGAGCAGTCATCCTGCAGGCAGCCATTTAGCCGAACAGCCCAATCGAGAGATGTGTCGTTTCCATACTGGCAGCCCCCGCACATGTGTGGATTCTCCCCCGCAGGCAAGGTTGCGCATCGAGAACACCATCCATATATGATATGCCGGGGCAGGCTCACCAATTGGTGGATGTCTGTCATCTCCCATCAGTCTAATGCCAGCCCACAATCTCCCGCCTTACCTCATGATCCCCGGCAGTTCACCTCATGACCTGCCGCCAGGTCGCCTCACGATTTCCCGACAGCCGCTTCGTTATCCCCCCTCAGGTAACCCCCGTCCACAGTCCGTATTTTACCCGCCCACAGCCCGCAGTATCCCCTCCAGGTAGCTCCGCGCGTACTGCGGGGGAACCGACATCCATTGGCCCGCATATTGCAAAAGCTCTGGCAAGAGTCGTCAGACTCAGGGAAGACGGCGGCGCATTTTTTTGTGGCGCTGCTGCCAACACAAGGAGCTGCTTATGCAAGCAGGTATGTTTAGCGGGCTTTTTGCCGCGTTGACCACAGAACACCGCATGAATTTCATCGCCAATAATTTGGCGAACGTGAACACGCGCGGCTACAAGCGGGAAACCCTGGCCTTCAAAGACACCATGACAACCTTTGCATTCGACGAGATTCGAGAGCCGCTTCAGAATCTCAAATCAACGCCTCTGTTTCCCGAACCCATGAATGCGGCGCGGGTGCGCGTGGCCGTTGCGCACACAGATTATTCGCAAGGGTCGATGCAATATACTGGCAATAACCTGGACGTTGCCATCAACGGCGAAAACGCTTTTTTCCGGGTAAACACGCCAACCGGTCAGTACCTTACCCGCAACGGAGCCTTTGTGCTCAACGGCGATGGCGTTCTTATGACGCCGCAGGGTTTTACTGTGCAGGGAGCAGGCGGTCCGATTGTTGTTCCCCCTGGCACACGAAACTTGCAAATCAGCGGTGACGGGCAGGTGCTTGCCGATGGCAATGTTATCGAGCAGTTGGCCCTGGTGAGCGTAGACAACCCCCAAAATCTTGAAAAAATGGGCGGCAATCTCTTTCGCCCGCGCGACGGGGTTCAGGTTGCTCAGGGCAATGCCTACGACACCGGCGCGCGCGTAGAGCAGGGCTTTACCGAAGCCGCCAATGTGGAAGTTGTGTCTGAAATGGTCAATATGATTGAAGTTCAGCGTCAGTTTGAAGCCTACCAAAAGGTGATGCAGACATCAGACTCGCTGGACCGTGCTGCCAACGAAAAGGTCGGTCGTCGTCAGGGCTAGCCGCTGACAGAATTGCAGGCAATCGGCAGCCTCGCCGGTTTAGTATAAGGAGAAATTCCCATGATGCGATCACTTTGGACGGGTGCCACCGGCATGGTGGCCCAGCAGCTCAATATCGACGTTATTTCCAACAACCTGGCCAACGTCAACACCACGGGTTTTAAAAAGAGCAGGGCCGAGTTTGAAGACCTCATGTACCAGACCATGCGCATGGCTGGTGCCACCACCGAGGGCGACAACCGTCTGCCTGTGGGCATACAGGTAGGCATGGGTACTCGCCCCACGGCTGTGCACAAGTTTTTTACGCAGGGCGACTTTCAGAATACCGGCAACACGCTGGACGTGGCCATTGAAGGCGATGGCTTCTTTCAGGTGGATGTGAACGGCGAGCTCATGTACACGCGCGCCGGATCTTTCAAGCTCAATCAGGATGGTACGGTGGTTACGGCCAACGGCTATATCCTGCAACCGCAGTTTGCCGTGCCTGCCCAAACCAAGACCATTTCCATCTCGTCTTCTGGCCACATGGCAGCCATTGATGCGCAGGGGCAGGAACTGGCCGGGGCAGAGTTGCCGCTCTATACCTTTATCAACCCGGCTGGCCTTGATGCCCGTGGGCGCAACCTCTATACGCCCACCGAGGCATCGGGCGACGCCACCGAAGGCGTGCCCGGCACAGATAACGTGGGCACATTGGCCCAGGGCTTTCTGGAAATGTCCAACGTGGAAGTGGTGGACGAAATGGTGAACATGATTGTGGGCCAGCGCGCCTACGAAGTGAACTCAAAGTCCATTCAGACCTCAGATTCCATGCTGGGTATCGCTGTACAGCTCAAGCGCAGTTAGGAGAGCGTTATGCGGGTTTTGCGGGCAATACTTGCACATTGGGGCATTCAGGCGCGGCATGCAGGCTTGCGCGGTCTGCCTTGCGTGGCGGTATATCTGGTCGCGGTTCTGGTTTGCTGGCAGTTGTGCGGCCCCGGCGTTGTTGCCGTTGTTGCCGCCCCGCAGGGTGGCGTGCCCACTGCCACATGGCAGGATAACGACCGCAATCACCGCCGTTCGCCCAATCAGATCGTTACACAACTGCGTACTCCGCAGGCGCAGGTAGGGCTGACACCGCATACACAGGCCGGCCAGATGCCGCTGGCGGCAGGCGCACAAGACCAACGCGCCGCCAAGGCGCGCAATATGTTGGCAGCGGGCGAAGCCCCCACTGCGCAAGATGGCCAGCTCAACATGCTTGGCGCAGAAGACTGGCGGCTCAAAATTTTGTCGGCGGCAGTAACCAATTCAGAAATGGTGTTGCTGGGCGATATTGCCATTCCGTTGGGGCAGATGAGTTCTGATGTGTGGGGTCAGCTGCGTGCACAACCTCTTTGGCCCGCCCCGCCAGAGCAAGGCAAGCCCTTGCAGATCAACCATTCGCGTCTTGCTCAGGCGCTGCGTCAGGCATTGGGCAAAGAGGTGGCCGGTCGCTGCATTTTGCCAGGATCTCTGGTGATTCAGCGCGGAGGCCTGGTTTTTCACGAGGAAGACCTGCGTTCCTATGTTGTCAAAAGCTTGACTCCCCAGTTGGCGGCCATGCCTGGCGAGGTAGAATTGAGCGACTTCCGGCTGCCAGACTACATTTTTCTGGCCCATTCACAGCAAAGGGTTCAGCTGGAGCCGGGTAAGCTCACGCCCGGGCGCGTGCCCCTGCGTTTTGCGGTGCAAGAGGTCGACGGCAACGTGCTGCGGCGAATTTCGGGTACGGTCAACCTTACCCTCTGGATAACGGCCCCGGCGGCTTCGCGCGCCATGAACAAGGGTGAGGCTCTGGCGGCAGAATCTGTCACCTTTATGAAGGTCAACGCCAGCCAGCTGCGCGACCTGCCCTGGGATGGCCGAGGCGGTCCGTGGCAGATCAACCGGTCCCTCAATACGGGCGAGCCCATTTTGCAAAGCGACCTTGTGAGCCAGCTGATGGTCAAAAGGGGCGATGTAGTCAATCTGATTTACCTGCGCGGCAACCTGCGCATCGCCACCCAGGCCCAGGCCCTTGCAGACGGCGAGCCGGGGGCCACCATTGCGGTACGAAATCTGCAAACAAAAAAACAGGTCTACGCCATAGTAAAAGATGGCACTACCGTGGAAATCCACTAGCGTTCAAAGGTGGAAGGAGAGGAACATATGCAGGCCCGTTATTTTATCCCAGTTCTGGCGTTGACCTATCTGTTCTGCGTCGCCTGCGGCGGCAGCCCTACCAGGCGGCCAGCTCTGCACCCGCCGGTAACCCCGCAACAGGAATATCGGCAGGAGGCGGCGGCCAACAACCCTGGTTCGCTCTTTGCCGCCAGCGAAGCGGATACGCTGTTTGAAGACAGCCGCGCCCGCCGCGTTGGCGATATTGTTGTGGTCAAACTGGTAGAAAACACCAAGGCCCAGAACAAGGCTGAAACCTCGTCCAATAAGAAAAGTTCCAACGATTATCAGGTCGCAGCTATGTTCAACAGAGGGCACGCGGGCTTTATTCCCTTTATGCCCATCGGGCCGCAGCCGTCTGTAGGCTTGCCAGTGCTTGATACAAGTTCTGCAAGTGGAATCAATTCCACGGGCAAGACCAAACGTGAAAACTACGTCACCACATCGTTGGCCACACGAGTGCTGCGAGTGCTGCCTGGCGGGCTCATGGAAATTGAGGGCGCACGCGAGATCCGCGTCAACGAAGAAACAGAGTATATGGTGGTGCGCGGCATGATCCGCTCCAAGGACGTAAGCGCCGACAACAGTGTGCTTTCTACCCAGATTGCCGATGCCAGTATTGAATACTATGGTAAGGGTGTTCTGGCCGACAAGCAGAAGCCTGGCTGGTTCTCGCGGCTCATGGACAATGTCTGGCCGTTCTAGCCTGTCTGTTTAAGCTGTCAGTTCCACACCCCGCTGGCGCTTGCGCTGGCGGGGTGTTTACTTCTGGTGCACGCGCTTGCGGCCCTGTCGCGCGTTGTGGCTACATCTGGGCCAGTATGCCTCTGCGGGGCAGGGTAAATGTGCAGTGCAGACAGCTGGTTATGAATGAGAACGTAACGTGATTGAAAAGTGTAATTTTTTTCACTAATAAATTTAAGTAGTTAGAAAAATGTGCAAAAAATATTTGCAAAAAAATATGTGAAAAATTGCGCAGCTCCTTGACCTAAGATTTCTTCCATCCTATGCTGTCCGCAGTTCATTGGGGCTACCCATCGCATGGCAGTGCGTATGCTCAGCATATTCTATTTTGCCTGCATTTTCAGGCTGTTGCGCGAACTAAAAAAGGCTCCTGAATCTTGCGATCCAGGAGCCCCGGTGGAGAATGGATTCAAACCCCGCAGCTTTCTGCCAGCGGCGGCGTTCTACCCAACAAGTGTCAGAGTTTAAAAAAAACACAGACAAACTTGTCGATTTTTCCGCTCTCCTCCTGCGAACCAGACTGTTCTGCCGCAGTCTGGTTCCGTTCCAAGCCCCTCCGTTTTCCGACGGGGGGCTTTTTAGTAGCACGCTACGTGTAAAACGCCAAGCCCCGCCTTTGCCCTGTTTTGTCCTTGATAAAAAATTAACAATTCCGTGTTGCTATTGTGGCTGTCGGCTTGAGTGCCGGTCTGGCTGCCTGCGGGGCCTGTATGGCTGGCCAATCTTTGCTGGCAGGCTTGTTGGCTTGGCGGGCTGCGCCGTAAAAGGATACACGCCGGGCGATTCCTGCGGGCCTAACCCCCGCAGGCTATATTGCGCCCGTTGCAAGCAGGGCGTATAGTATAGAGTGTTTGTCGCAAACTTTAACCCTGCGGCGGTATGCCGCTTGATATGACTGTACATGAAATTCGCGCACGGCTGGCGGCTGACAAGGCCACTGTGGGCACATGGCTGCAATTGCCCTCGCCCGATGTGGCCGAGCTTATGGCCCGTGCCGGGTATGACTGGGTTGCCGTTGATATGGAACACGGTTCTTTTGGCCGCACTGGCCTGCCGGATGTTTTTCGCGCCATTGAATGTGGCGGCGCTGCGCCCTTTGCCCGTCTGGGCGAGGCCAGTAAAACCCAGATCAAGGCCGCGCTTGAGGCAGGTGCTCAGGGGCTGATCTTTCCCATGATCGAGAGTCGTGAACAACTCGACCGCGCCATTGATCTTTCGGTCTATCCAGGGCAGGACACCTGGCGCGCAGCGGGCGATACCGCGCCGGAATACCGTGGCGTGGGCTATTGCCGCGCCAACGTATTTGGCAAAAAGTTTGACGATTACCGCGCCAACCGTGCGCCCGAAATATTTTTGGTGGCCCAGATAGAGCACATCCGCGCTGTGGAAAATCTGGAGGCCATTCTGGCACATCCGCGCCTTGACGCCATCATGGTTGGCCCTTACGACCTTTCGGGCTCCATGGGGCTTACCGGGCAGTTTGACCACCCGGACTTCAAGGCGGCCATGGCCCGCATTGCGGCGGGTTGCGCCAAGGCGGGCGCCCGCATGGGCCTGCATATCGTGCAGCCCGACCCTGCGGAGCTTGCGCGGCAGATCGCTGCTGGCAGCCGTTTTATCGCTTATGGCATTGATTCGGTCTTTTTGTGGCGGGCGGCTGAACGCCCCAATTCGGGAGAATAACAGTGAAAATTACCGTTTTTGGCGGGTCTGGTTTTCTGGGCTCGCATATCTGCGACAAGCTTTCTGAAGCCGGGCATGCGGTCACCATTGTAGACCTGCATCCCTCGCCCTGGCTGCGCCCCGACCAGACCATGCTTGCGGGCAATATTCTGGATGAAGAAACCGTCAACCGCGCCGTTGCCGGAGCGGATATGGTCTTCAATTACGCGGGCATTGCCGATATCGGCGAGGCCAACAACCGCCCGGTGGATACGGCGCGCATCAACGTGCTGGGCAACGTCATGGTGCTTGAGGCCTGCCGCAAGGCTGGCGTGAAGCGCTATGTTTTTGCCAGCTCGCTGTACGTGTATGGCAAATCTGGCGGTTTTTACCGTTGCAGCAAACAGGCCTGCGAACTGTATATTGAAAATTATCAGGCCATGCACAACCTGCCGTACACCATTTTGCGTTACGGCTCGCTGTACGGCCCGCGTTCTGACCGCCGCAACGCCATCAACAGGTTTGTGTACGAGGCGCTGGACAAGGGGGCCATCACCTACTACGGCGCGCCCACGGCCCTGCGCGAATACGTGCACGTGGATGATGCCTCGGCGGCAACCTTGGCCGTGCTCGACCCGGAATTTGAAAACCAGAACATCATCATTTCTGGCAACCAGCCCATGCGTGTGGGCGACCTGTTCAAGATGATCGGCGAAATGCTGGGCAAAGAGCTGGACATCAACTACATGAATGACCCCAACAGCGGGCATTATCAGGTTACGCCCTACGCCTTTATGCCCAAGGTGGGCCGCAAGCTGGTTCCGCCGCTAACGGTTGATCTGGGCCAGGGCATTTTGCGCGTGATGGAAGAAGAGCACAAGGAACTGCACCCCGAGCTGGCCTCTGAAGGCGGGTATCTCGTATCCACCGACGACTAGGTCCTGTTTACACTATGGCTCTTTTGCCCCCTGCTTGCGTCAGGAAGCCTTTTTATTTTAGTCGAGTACCAAGGTAGTATACTCCTTCCATAAAAAGGCTTCCTTCCTTGGCAGGGAACAAAACTTCTCATAGTGTTAGCAGCCCCTGGAGCAGATTGACTTTGAAAAACGTTAGTAAGTGCTCGTTGCGGCGGCTTGGCCGCCGGGCCACTTGGAATGCGATTTTTTGAAACCACAGCACATTTTTGAGGCCACAAGGAGCCGCTCAATGAACATTATTGCCATCATTCCCGCGCGTATGGGTTCCAGCCGTTACCCCGGCAAACCGCTTGCCCTTATCCACAATGTGCCCATGGTGGGCCATGTGGCCTTTCGCACGGCCATGAGCAAGTGCCTTTCTGCCACCTATGTGGCCACCTGCGATGAAATCATCGAAAACTACTGCAAGGGCGCAGGCCTCAAGAGCGTCATGACCGGCGACCACCATGTGCGCTGCTCAACGCGTACCGCCGAGGCTTTGCTGAAGATCGAAGCCGCCACCGGCCAGAAGGCCGACATCGTGGTGATGGTGCAGGGCGACGAGCCCATGGTGCGCCCCGAAATGATCGACGCCGCCGTGGCCCCCATGCTGGCCGACCCCTCCATCAATGTGGTCAACCTTATGGCCGACATGGATACCATTGAAGAATTTGAAGATCCCAACGAAGTCAAGGTTGTTGTGGACCATTTCAATAACGCCCTCTACTTTTCGCGTGAGCCCATTCCTTCGCGCAAAAAGGGGTCGGACAAGGTTCCCATGCGCAAGCAGGTGTGCATCATTCCCTTCCGCCGCGACTATCTGCTGCACTTCAACGAAATGCCCGAAAGCCCGCTGGAAATCTACGAATCCGTAGACATGATGCGTGTTCTTGAGCACGGCGAAAAGGTGCACATGGTTCCCACCGATTGCCGCAGCTGGAGCGTTGATACCCCCGAAGATCTGGCCCGCGTGGCCCGTCTGATGGAAGGCGACGATCTTATGAAGGAATACAGCAAGTAAATGGCGGGCAACCTCCCATCTTCTGATCCGCAGGGCGGCAAGTCCGTTTCTGAAGCAAGTGGCTTGAGCGCCGCAGGGGCTACCTCCTGCGGCGCTGCCGCACAGCCGGGGGCGCATGCAGCACCCGGTATGGGTAGCCGGGTAAAGGCCGCGCTTGAAGAATTGTGGATTGCCGCCTTTGGCTGGATTCCCACGCCAGTGGGCATTGCCCTGCGTCTGCTGGCCTGGCGGTGGCTTTTCAAAAGCTGCGGTTCTGCCCGTTTTGCCACGGGCCTGAGCCTTGCAGGTTGCGGCAACATGCGCCTTGGCAACGGCGTGCGCATGGGGCGCGGCTGCTTTGTTACGGCCAGCGATGGCGAGCTTGTGCTGCACGATAACGTGGCCCTTTCGCCCAACGTGCATGTGGGGGCCGACGCGGGGCGCATAGAAATTTGCGCGCATACGGCTGTTGGCCCTGGCACGGTTATCCGCGCTGCCAACCACTGCATCGCGCGGCAGGATGTGCCCATAATGCATCAGGGGCATGTGCCCGGTCAGATTGTTATTGAAGAGGACGTGTGGATCGGGGCCAACTGCGTTATCACCCCCGATGTACGCATTGGGCGTGGTGCAGTGGTGGGCGCTGGCGCCGTGGTAACGCGCAACGTGGCCCCCTTCAGCATTGTGGGCGGCGTGCCAGCCAAAGAGATTGGCAGGCGCGGGTAGCGGCAAACCGCAACAAAAGAATAGAGCAAAGTTTTTCAAGGAATTTTATGTCACTGCAATGCCTTGTTTTTGACTGTGATGGCGTCATTCTTGACAGTGTGCCCGTAAAAACCCGCGCCTTTGCCCGTGTTATGGAGCCTTTTGGCCCCGAAGCGCGCGACCGCTTCTTGATGTACCACAAGGTACACGGCGGCGTGAGCCGCTACAAAAAGTTTGAGTGGTTTTACGCAGAGGTGCTGGGCAAGACCATAACGCAGCAGGAATCGGAAAACCTCGGCAATCTGTTTGCGGAATACGCGTTGGACGAACTGCGCCGCTGCGAGCTTATACCCGGTATTCAGGAAACACTTGACTCGTGGCACGGCAAGCTGCCCATGTTTGTGTGCTCTGGCGCGCCGCACGAAGAAGTGCTGGCAGTGTTGCGTGAACGCAGGCTGGACAAGTATTTTGATGCCATCCACGGCTCACCGCCAGCCAAGGCCGTGCTGCTTGGGCAGATAGTGGCCGGGCAGAAGCTTGACCCAGCCGATGTGCTGATGGTGGGCGATGCCCCCACAGACCGTGACGCGGCAGAAACCGTGGGCACGCAGTTTTATGGCGTGGGGCCAGAACTCAAGGGCGGGTCATTCCCCTGGGGCGACGACCTTACGGGACTCAATGCCTGGATAGCCGCCAGAGCCTAGCTCTGGGATAAGTGCTACGTATTCGCAACAATTTGTAACTGTTATTGAGCGTCCCGCTTCATGCGGGACGTTCGCACATGTATGCCTATGAAAAATATCCTCCAAATTCTGGTGCTGGTTTTGGGGCTGGCCCTGCTGCTCAGCGGCTGTGAGTCGGGCAAAAAAGAAGCGGAACAGGCAGATAAGCCCAAGGTGGAATCTGCCGCAGCTACGTCCAAGGCAGAGGCCCCTGCCCCTGCCGTAGAACAGCCCGTCGAGCCCGCCAGCCCGCCCCCCAGCCCTGCCGATCTGGACAGGGCAGACCGACTGGTGGCCTTTTCCAACGCTGCATCCATGGCGCTGGCTGCGGGCCGTTATGCTCAGGCCGACGTGCTGATGGCGTACACCAAGTATTATCTGGCAGAATGGCAGCTGGCAAAGCGCCCCGCCATAAACCCGGACGAAGACGAAATTCTTGCCCGCCGCCTTGTGCCGCCCGTGGGGTTGTTTACGCCAGAGCAGACCAAGAAAATGGCCGCCAGCGTGCAGGAAATGAACAAGGCCATTGCCAGCATGCGGGCCGATTACCGTGCGCTTGAAAAGTATGTGGAAGACGCCCTGTTGCAGGACGATGGGGCAAAGGGCAAGTCATTGAGCTCTGGCATTGCCAGAGCGCATGCGGCCTTTGTTGTGGCCCGCGATGCCTATATGCAGATAGTGGAGGCCGAGGCCGCCCCGGCAGAAGACATACTGCTGAGCAACCATCCCTTGAAGCGGCAGATTCAGGCTGCCGAGCACATTTTTGCCGTATTTGGCAAGGTTGCCAGTCTTCTTGCGCCCGACAGGCCCGACAGAGAAGCCCTGCAAGCCCAGCGTCAGGAGCTGGCCGCAGCCCTGGCCGATGGGGGCCGCCCGCCCTTTATGGCCGCGCCCGATCTGGAGCGCCGCTATCGGGGGTTTTTGAAACAGGCCGAAAGTTATGCAGAGCTTTTTGACCAGGGGCTGAATGAAGAATTTTACGCCCCCCTGCGCTTTGAGATGAACAAGACGGCTGTGGCAAGCCGCACGGCCTACAACGATTTTGTGCGTGATGCCAACAAGATGCGCTAGGAAACGCGGCTGCGGTGGGGCGTCAAGACGCTGACTGTTATCGGTTGTGATGTCTGTATGTGTTTTGAATCTATATATAAAAAAATCTTGGCAAGCCATTTGCAAAACTGAACACAGCGGGCGCCATGCGTCCGAACATCCATCTGATCTGGAGGTTCAGCATGTTCTTTTTGCTGGGAGGCCACGAGAAAAAAGGCCGCAAAGCCGAGAGGTCGGCACGCGTATCTGACGCCAGTGACCGCGTGCGCGAGATTTTTCTTGCCGGACGGTTTCCTGTGGTAACAACTCATCAGGTGGAAGGCCGCCGTATCGCCAAGGTGCTTGGACTTGTGTGCTGCCGGGGGTTTGATTCGGACGAAGCCTTTTTTGGCATGGCCGCACGCGCCATGAACAAGGGCGCGCAGGCCATTGTGGGCTATAACGAAAACGTGGCCTTTCATCCCGATGGCAGCAAGTATTTTTCCTGCTTTGGAACGGCCGTGATGTTTGAATTTGATCCCGCAGACCCAGAATCGCTGCCGCTCATGCTGCAACAGAAATTCAAGGCGCAGGAACAATCTGGCCTCAGCGAAATTATCTGAGCAAGCCGGAATACCATACAGGCAAAAGCCTCCGTTCATTACGAGCGGAGGCTTTTGTATTTTACGTCGCTTCAGGGCAAATATTGTTTGATCAGCGCGGCTAGAGCATTTCAACATTGAAATGCTCAGGTGGCTGCGTGAGCAGCCGCCAGACGTGAAGGCGTAACGCAGCTTCAGCCGTTGGCGAACTTGTGAGTTATACAGATGAAGACAGCAACGCTAGTTGTTTGCGCGATTAATCGCCGTAACGAGCGTGTATTAAACGAAAATACATACTTTCAAAGTTGATCTGCTCTATGGGTACACCACGCTCACCAGCGCAAGGCCCTGCGGCGGCGCGGTAACAGCGGGCACAGCCCTACGGTCGCAGGTTTCAAGAAGTGCTGGCACATTACGCGGGTCAATTTTTCCCTGACCACAGGCAACCAGCAGGCCTGCCATGTTGCGCACCATCTGTTTTAGAAAGCCGTCTGCCGTTACCATAAAGCGAAGCATGGGCGCGTGGGGGGGGTAAAACTCACAGGGGGGCATGGCTTCCAGCTCGGCTTGCAGCACGGTGCGCTCGGTGCTGTCCACATCCGTGCCCACGTTGCGCATGGCGGCAAAGTTGTGCTGCCCCCGCAGATGGGGCAGGGCTGCGCGCATGGCGTCTACATTGAGGGGGCCGCACTTCCACACAAAGGGGGTGAGGTGCGGCGGCATAAATGTTTGCTCCTGCCAGAACTGGTAGGCGTATGTCTTGCGCAGGGCGTCCTTGCGGGCGTGGAAGTCGGGCGCGGCCTGCTGGGCATGCAGCACGCGAATGTCGCGCGGCAAAATGGCATTGAGGCTGTTGCGCCAGTCGAGCCCTGCGCGGGTGTCGGGCACATCGCAGTGTACCACCTGACCGTGGGCGTGCACGCCAGAATCTGTACGGCCAGAACCGTGCGCCCGCACAGCATGGCCGCTGATGGTGCGCAACGCAGCCTCCAGCTCGCCCTGAATGGTGGGCGGCGGGCTTGGTTTTTCCTGAATCTGCCATCCGCTGTAGCGGGTTCCCACATAGGCCACCAGAAGTTTGAGGCGCATCAGTCGGGAATCCTCATGCGGGTGATAAGCTCGGTAAACTTGGCGGTTTTGGCCGGGGCCACATAGGTAAGGATTTCGCCAGACTGCTTGGGCGACATGCCAGAAAGAATGCGTATGGCCACGCGCTCGTCCATGCTTTCCAGCGCCTTGGCTGCGGCCTTGGGCTTCATCATGGAATAGGTGAGGATCAGGCGGTGCACCTTTTCATTTTCAATGCCTCTGGCCTCGCGGATCATGTCCTGCATTTTCTTTTCAGTTTCCTGAATGTCCTTGAGGCGCTGATCCATCTGCTGGCGCAGCACAAGAATATCCTGCTGCTGACGGGCCAGCTCCTGAGCCTTGCTGTTGGGGTCGTTGGCGTAGGAATTGGGGGGCGTCTGCACCGTGGGCACGGGCAGGGATCCGGCAGACTGTCCCTGCGGCAGGGGCGGCAGATAACCGTCGTTGCCATTCATTGCGCCGCGCGGCGGCAGAGGGGCTCCGTCTGCGCTCTGCCCACGGGGAATATTGGCCGGAATGGGCGGCGCACCGGGTACGGAAAGCGGGGCGGTTTGCTCTGCCGGTGCAAAGGGCGACTGGCCCGCCGTGGGCGTCTGGGGCACGGGCATGTCGAGGGCAGCCGCATGGGCCGCCTGCACGCTGCCAAGGCCGGGAATGGGCAGATGGCTCAGGCCCAGGGCGTCGAGCCATTCAGATTCATTGGCGCGGTTGGGCTTGGCTGAAACAATAAGGCTGTTGACGGGCGCTGTTGTTCCCGGTTCTGCCAGTGGTGCGGGCAGGGCCTGCGGCTCTGGCAGATTGGGCGAAAATGTCTGGCCCTGGCCGCCTGCCACATTGGGGGCGGGCGCACTGCCAGTGGCCCCCACGCGAATAAGCGGGGCGGGCAGAGCGGCATCGGCCACAGCGGCGGCGTGACCTGTCTGCGGTTTGGCAGCGCCAGCCATGCGGGCAGCGGCAGCACCCTGAGGTTCACTGGGGCCCGATTCTGTCTTGTCCTTGACGGCGGTGACCACCGAATCAAGAGTGGAATCGAGTGCTGAACCAAGGGACGCAAGAGAAGAGCCGAGGTTTTGCGCCAGTCCGGCACCCTGGTCTGGGGCAGTCGCTGTTATGGCCGGGGCAGGGGCTTCAGCAACCTGCTGCATGCCACGAGGGGCAGATTCAGCCCTGGCTGGGGCATCCTGTCTGTTGTTTTCCTGCTTGGCTGCTTCCTGCTTTGGCGAACCGCCAAGCCATGAGGGTGCGGGCACATCCAGCAGCAGCATGCCGAGGATGGCAAGCTTCATAAAGCAGAGCACCGCCAGCCAGCGGAAAAGCTTAGAGAGTCGGAGCTTTGTAGCGGAGTGTGGCTGTTTCGTCATTGACGCGTTGCTCCTTCAGTTGTTCCTCGCGAAGATACTGCAAGTTCTGGCGTTCTTTGAGTTTTTCCAGCAGCTTTCGCTCAATGGCGCGGGCGGCAAGCATTTTGCGGGCTTCATCAACCAGCTGCTCGTTCATGCGGGTTTGCATGGCCGCATTGGCCACATCGCCCCTAAGCCCTTTTATGTATTGTTCCATGAGCCAGCGCTCACCCTGCGGCGCAAGGGCAGCTTGAAACAGTCGGTCTTCGCTCTGCAGCAGCTCGGTTTTGAGCCGCTCAAAAAGGGCCCGCGCATCTTCCAGAAGCCTTTGCTTGAGGGCCAGATCAACTTTGGCTTCTTCCTCCAGCTGCTCCCGGTAGTCGAGCACTTTTTGCATCTTGAAATGAAAGGGCACACTGCACCGCCTTGATTTTGACACCCTGAATATCCACTGGCTGAATTTGCAAACAGCGGGCCAACACGCACGTCACCCACAATAAAGGCGGCACGGCGAGATAGCCCCTGCCAGTGGCGGGGCTGGCGGCGGCTAGTTGATGTTCAGGCCCGCAGCGTGGTTCACCGGGCCGCAGCCCTTGCCGGGCGCATAGCTTTTGCGCAGGGCAAGGTTTAGGTATTCCTGCGCCCGGCTCACGGCCACCTGCAAGGGCAGGCCGCGCCCAAGGCCCGTGGCAATGGCCGCAGAAAGAGTGCAGCCCGTGCCGTGGTTATTGACGGTTTCAACCTTGGCCTGGGGCAGGTGCTTGGGCGCCTCGCCCGGCACGCACAGGCAGTCTGTAACCATGATGGAGCTTTCCATGTGCCCGCCCTTGATAAGCACGGCACGCGCCCCCATGGCAAGCAGCTTTTCGCCCGCAGCAGCGGCATCTTCCAGGCTGGCAATGGTCAGGCCGGTAAGCATCTCTGCCTCTGGCCGGTTGGGGGTCAGCAGGTCGCAGCATGGCAGCATTTCGTCAATAAGGGCGGCAACGGCGTCTTCCTGCAACAGGCGGCTGCCGCTCTGGCTTACGGAAACAGGGTCAACAACCAGCGGAAAGTCGCGCTGGCGCAGCTCGGCGGCAACAGCGCGGATGATGGGGGCAGAAAACAGCATGCCGGTTTTTGCCGCCTTGACGGAAAAGCCCTCAAGCACGGTGCGCAGTTGCAGCAGTACAAAATCCGCATCCGGCGCATGAATGCCCGTAACGCCAAGGCCGTTTTGGGCGGTCAGGGCCGTGATAACACTCATGCCGTAGCCGCCAAGGGCCATGATGGTCTTGAGGTCGGCCTGAATGCCAGCGCCGCCGCCAGAGTCGGAACCGGCTATGGTAAGTATATTGGGGGGAGTAAGCATATATAGCCTCTCTTGAAAAGCTGCGTGTTTATCCTGTTACTATATCCTGACACCCCGTAGGGCGCAATGCGGGCGGTGCGGGCAGAATCCAGAAACTGTCTGGAAAATGTCTTCACACAGCAGGCAAGCAATGCTAGCATTTACGCGCAATAAACGAAAATAACGGCTTTGCGTGCCGTTTTTTGAGGCGGTTTGGTGTGCGCGTAGCGCTGGCAAGGTGAATCGCCGTTTGAGGAGAATTATATGAAACTGGAAAAAAAGCCTCTGAACGTGCCGGACATCATGAATATGCCCAAGCCCAGCCCTGCCCGCGCGGGCGCGGCCAAGGCTGTGGTACTGGCTGTGCTGGCAGTTATTTTGGTGAGCGGTGCGGCCTACTGGCTCACCCGCGATAAATCTACCCGCGACCAGTGGAAGGAGAAAGCCGCTGAAGTTATCAACAATGCCACAAGCGGCACCATTCTGTCTGGCGTGGGTGATGTGTTGCGCGATGCTCCGCCGCCCCCGCCCATTTCGGTGGTCAGCCCGCCCACTTCGCCCGGTACGCTGGCTGGGCAGACCGTGCAGGGCAGCGTGGCAGCGCCCGTCGACAGTTCCATTCCTACAGGGCAGGATGCGCAGCAGGGCGTGGTGCAGATGCCCCAGAAAGTTACAGAAGACAGCCACGTGCGGCTGGAAGTTATAGAAGACATTGCGGCCTTTGTTGTGTCGCGTTTCAAACCCGGCCCACAGACTGGTACGCTGAATGTGGGTGTGCAGGCGCTTAACCAACGCTATGGCGCAAAACTGGCTGGTACGTCAGACGGCAAGGGCGGTCGCGATGCCATGCTGCGCTACGCCTTTCATCCCACCATGCTGCGCGGCCTTTATGGCCTGTATGCCGACCGTTTTCTGGATGCTGTCAACACCGATGCCGCGTCCAAGGGCTTTACACCCGATCAGATTCGGCAGTTGCACATGGCAATGGCTGGGCGTTGCGTACTGCTGGCTGGCGCACTTGAGGGTGTGGCATCCGTGCCCAATCTTGCCGCCCACCTGCGCGAAGAAGAAAAAGCCTCGCAGGTTGTGGTGGACATCAACGCGCAGATGGCCGAAGCCGTATTTGCTGTTGATCAGCTGCGTGAAAACAACGCGGCGGATTCGCAGATTTCCACAGCGCAACTGCGGGTGGACGGTCTGAGCGCCCGCTACCGCCGAGCACTGGAAGACCGCGCCGCCTTACAGCGCACCCTTGTGGCGGCCATCCGTCAGGGCGGCGGGCAGGCTCTGGACGACGATTCCCTGCTGTTTGTGGCCCAGTGGGTTGACCGCCGCCTGCGCACAGACCCACAGGCCTTGGCTTCTGTTCAGGCTGCGGCAGGTATTTTGCGCGATCTGGCAAGGCGCAGCGCCCAGGCGGGCACAGGCGTGCCCTCTCCGCAGTCGGCTGCGCCGATTATGCCGCAGGGAGCGACCCAAAACGGCGCAGCAGGTGGGGCACATGTGCAGACCTCGCCTTCACTTACTTCACCCGCGCAGACCTCGCCCTCGCAGCCGTCACCTGCACTAACATCACCCGGCCTGACCCCGCCGCAATCTGTTCCGGCATTGCCGGGCCAAGGCGCGCAGGGAGCAGCCGAACGCGCACCTGCCGCCCGCATGGGGCAGCCGTAATGGGCAGGGCCGTACTGTTTGTAGGCGGCACACGCAGCGGCAAAAGCGGCATGGCCCAACGCTGGGCCGAAGCGCAAGCACCGCAGCGTCTGTACCTCGCCACAGGCCGGGCAGACGATGATGAAATGGCCGCCCGTATCGCCCGCCACAAGGCGGAGCGCGGCAGCGGCTGGCTGTGCCGCGAAGAACCGCTTGATCCTGCGGCGGCACTGGCCGATGTGGCTACTGCCGTTCAGGCGGGCAGCGGTGCTGGTATTCCCGGTGTGGTGCTGTTTGACTGTGTCAGCCTGTGGGTGGCCAACCTCATGGCTGCCGACATGACGGAAAAGGACATTCTTGACCGGGTGGACGCACTGGCGGCTGTCATTGCCAACTATCCGCTGCCGCTGGCCCTGGTAAGTGTGGAGGCAGGCCTTGGCATGGTTGCCATGTCGAGCCTTGGCCGACGTTTTCAGGATACGCTGGGCCTTGCCAATCAGGTTCTCGCCCGCGTGTGCGACACCGTACTCTTTGTAAGCTGCGGGCTGCCCCTTGTGCTCAAGGGCCAGCTGCCGGAGGAAATATGCTGAAGTTTTTGGGTCTGCCCAGCACTGGGGCAGTGAACGGCGGAGCTGTTGCCCGCCTCCAGTATGCACTGGGGCGTTGCGGTGCAGGCGTGCTGCTGGTGGCGGTTATGGTGTTGCAGGCCGGTTTTGCGCTTGCCACCACCGATCCTCGTCAGTGCATACTTGAGGCTGGCAGCGCCGTGGACAAATCCGATGTGGGTGCTTTTGAGAAACAGGTGGATGTGGACGCCATTCTGGAGCAGGCCCTGAACCTTTTTGTGCGCCGCGCCCAAGACCCCGAAGCGGCAAAAGACCTGCCGCCCATGGTGGCCCTGCTGTTCACGCAGGCCGCTTCCAAGGAGGGCAACGTGCGCTCGCTGCTGCTCAACGAAACGCGCGCCTTTGTGATCAACGGTATTTCTTCCGGCGCATTTGCGGGCAAAAAGCCCTCTCCCACGGCATCGCAGGGTTTGCTTGCCCCGCTGTTTGCCGATGCCTCCACCGGGCGCAAGGAAATCAAGAATGTGGGTCAGGCCCGACGCGACGGTGAGGCCTGGCTTGTGCCCTTTGTGGTGCACGACGGCGGCAACGGCGAATCCTATGATGTCACTGGCCGCGTAACCACCGTCAACGGCGCAATGCGCCTGACGTCTGTGGCCAATATGGAATCACTGCTGCGCAAGGTTGCGGCAGAAAGCCGCGCTGTCGAACCCTAGCCGCAATCGTTCCGCTGGCAAAAGCGGCTGTGTAAATCATATTTGTGGTGGGCGCAGCACCAATAAAAAAGGGAGCCATTGGCTCCCTTTTTTATGATCTGTATGCGTGCTTACTGCGCGGGCTGGCTGTTGCCGTCCTCGTGCTTTTCAGGGCGCAGTGTGCGGCAGATGGGTTGGGCCGTGGCCCTGCCGGAGAATATTTCTTCGGCGGGGGCGGCAAGCGCCTGCGGCAGCACCTCATCCACATGGTCAACAAAGACGATCTCGAGGTCGCGCAGCACTTCGTCCGGCACTTCCTTGAGGTCTTTTTCGTTGTCATGCGGCATAATCACCTTTTTGATGCCGCTGCGGCGTGCGGCCAGCAGTTTTTCACGCAGGCCGCCAATGGGCAGCACCCGGCCACGCAGCGAAATTTCGCCCGTCATGGCCACATCGTTGCGCACGGGAATGCCCAGCAATGCAGAGGTGATGGAAGTGGCAAGGGTAATGCCAGCCGACGGGCCGTCCTTGGGGGTTGCGCCCGCAGGGACGTGCACATGGATGTCTACCTTGCGGTGAAAGCGCGTATCAAGGCCCAGCACCTCGGCCCGCGAGCGCACATATGAAAGCGCCGCCTTGGCCGATTCGGTCATGACCTCGCCCAGCTGGCCAGTGGTAACCACATGGCCAGAGCCAGCCATGAGGCTGGTTTCGACCAGCAGAATTTCGCCACCGCGCTGGTTGTAGGCAAGGCCGGCGCACACGCCCACCTGAGGTTCGGTTTCGCGTTCGTCGTGGCGGTATTTTTTCACGCCGAGCATGGAGGGCAGGCTCTGCCGCGAAATGCTCACGCACTTTTCCGTATCGTCGTCTTCCACAAGCTTGATGGCTGTTTTGCGGCACAGGGCGGCGATTTCGCGTTCAAGGTTGCGCACGCCAGCCTCGCGCGTGTACGAGCGGATAATCTCGAGAATGGCGTTGTCCGACACGCGGATGTTGCCTTCCTTGAGGCCGTGCTCTTCGCGCTGGCGGGGCAGCAGAAAACGGCGGGCAATGTGCCGTTTTTCTGTTTCAAGGTAGCTGTTGAGTTCGATTATTTCCATGCGGTCAAGCAGCGGCACGGGTATGGAGTGCAGCGAGTTGGCCGTGGTGATGAAAAAGATTTTGGAAAGATCATACTCCAGATCAAGGTAATGATCCATGAAGGTATTGTTCTGTTCCGGGTCAAGCACTTCCAGCAGGGCCGAGGCAGGGTCGCCACGGTAGTCGGAGGTCATCTTGTCCACTTCGTCCAGGCAGAAGAGGGGGTTGTTGAACTTTACCCGCTTGAGTGACTGGATGATCTTGCCCGGCAGCGCGCCCACATAGGTGCGGCGGTGGCCGCGAATTTCGGCCTCGTCGCGCACGCCGCCAAGCGAAAGACGCACAAAATCGCGGCCCGTGGCGCGGGCCACAGACTTGGCAAGCGAGGTTTTACCCACGCCGGGGGGGCCCACAAGGCACAGAATGGGACCCTTGAGCCCCTGCGAGAGCTTTTGCACCGCAAGGTATTCAAGGATGCGTTCCTTGGGCTTTTCAAGGCCGTAGTGGTCGCCGTCAAGTATCGCACGGGCCTTTTCAAGGTCAATGTCGATCTGCTTCAGGTCGTTCCAGGGCAGGTCGAGAATCCAGTCCACATAGTTGCGCACCACCGTGTATTCGGCGGCAGAGGGCGGCATGCTGCGCAGTTTGCGGGCTTCGGAAAGAGCCTTTTCGCGCGCTTCCTCGGGCATGTCGCGGGCCTTGAGCTTCTGCTCTATTTCGTCAACTTCGGCCTGGGGGTCGTCGTCGCGCCCCATTTCCTTGTTGATGGCCTTGATCTGTTCGTTGAGGTAGTACTCGCGCTGGTTGCGTTCCATCTGCACCTTGACGCGGTTCTTGATGCGCTTTTCAACCGTGGCAAGGGCCACCTCGCCCTGCAAAAGCTCATAGGCGAGCTCCAGGCGCAGGGTGGCATCGTCGATCTCAAGGGCTTCCTGCTTTTTGCGGTAATCGACCTTGAGGTGCGGAATGATGGCGTCGGCAAGGGGGCCGATTTCTTGCAGCGCAAGTATGGAGAGCACGGCCTCTTGCGAAATCTTTTTGTTGTTCTTTCCGTATTCTTCAAGTGCTTCGTGCACGGCGCGCACTAAAGCCTCGCGCTCTTCGGGGCGGCTCTGCTTTTCGGCGCGGCGGAGCACGCGCACCATGGCGCACTGCTCGTCTTCGTGCAGGTCTTCCCATGTGGCGCGGTACACGCCTTCAAACAGAACCTTGATGGTTCCGTCGGGCAGGCGCAGCATCTGCAACACCTTGCTGACCACGCCCACGGGCGAAAGATCTTGCGCGTCGGGTTTTTCCAGTTCCGGCTCGCGCTGGGCCACCAGAAAAATCTGCTTGCTGTAGGTGGCCTGTGCGGCTTCGATGGCCTTTATGGAGGCTTCCCGGCCCACAAAGAGCGGCATGATGGAGCGGGGGAACATGACCACCTCGCGCAAAGGCATGATGGGCAGTTCGAGGTAAGTGTCTGAGCCGCGCATGTCGTCTGTCATAAATAATCCCCTGAAAAAAAGCCGGACGGCGGTCAACGCCGCCCGGCAGAGCATAGAGCAGTTTTACTTTGAAATGCCTGCGTTATGGCGAAGCATTGTGCTGTTGCCTTGCAGCCTTGTGGTTGCAACCCTTGCAACAGGTTCGCCTTGCAAACACTTCGCAGCGCGGATGTTGATCCGCACGGAGCCTGGCAGCCTTGCCGCTTGGGGAGCGGCGGCGCAAGCCTGTGGCAATGGCCTAAGAGGCCTTGTCGCCCCCGGCCTGAGCCTTGGTGTCTGCGCTGTCGGCCTTGTCGCCAAACAGCAGCACGGGCTCCTTGCCCTTATCTATAACAGCCTGATTGATCAGGCATTCGCGCACATTGGGCAACGAGGGCAGCTTGAACATGATGTCGAGCATGATGCGCTCCATCACGTTGCGCAGGCCGCGCGCGCCTGTTTTGCGTTCTATCGCCTTGGAGGCAATGGCCTTGAGGGCGTTGGGCGTAAAGCGCAGGTCAACATTCTCAAGCCCAAAAAGCTTTTGGTACTGACGCACCAGAGCGTTCTTGGGTTCGGTAAGAATGCGCACCAGATCGGGTTCGTCCAGTTCGTCCACATGGGTGATGATCGGGATACGGCCCACAAATTCGGGGATAAGGCCGAATTTTACCAGATCCTGGGGGTGAATGCGGTCGAGCAGTTCGCCCAGCGGCAGATCCTTGCTGGCACGCACCTTGGCGCCAAAGCCCATGGCCCCGCCGCTCATGCGGCCGCCCACGATTTTGTCGAGGCCCACAAAGGCGCCGCCCACGATGAACAGAATGTTGCTCGTGTTCATGCGGATAAATTCCTGCTGGGGGTGCTTGCGCCCGCCCTTGGGAGGAATATTGGCCTCTGTACCTTCTATGATCTTGAGCAGGGCCTGCTGCACGCCTTCGCCCGAAACGTCGCGGGTGATCGAGGGGCCATCGCCCTTGCGCGAAATCTTGTCGATTTCGTCAATGTAGATGATGCCCTTGCTGGCGGCTTCGAGGTCGTAGTCTGCATTTTGCAGCAGCTGCACAAGGATGTTTTCCACATCCTCGCCCACGTAGCCAGCTTCGGTCAGCGTGGTGGCGTCGGCTATGGCAAAGGGCACGCGCAGCACGCGAGCCAAAGTTTTGGCAAGCAGGGTTTTACCGCTGCCAGAGGGGCCCACAAGCAGGATGTTGCTTTTTTCAAGCTCTACATCGTCGCCCAGGGCGCTGGCGTAAAACACGCGCTTGTAGTGGTTGTGCACCGCCACAGAAAGAATTTTTTTGGCTTCGTTCTGCCCAATAACGTACTGGTCAAGGCGGTCCTTGATCTCTTGGGGCGAAAGAAGGCGTTCTTCACTCTGCGGGCTTTCCATCTGGTCGCGGGCGATAATTTCGTTGCAGGCTTTGACGCACTTGTCGCAAATGCTTGCGCCGTCCTGCACGATGAGATTGCGAACCTCAAGCTCGCTGCGTCCGCAAAAGGAGCAGCGCAGGGGTTCGCTCACCGTGGGTTTATCGTTCTTGGCCATATTATTCGCTCTTTTCCTGAGCCATCTCGTTCCGCGACACAAGCACGCGGTCAATGATGCCGAGTTCCTTGGCTTCTTCAGGAGTCAAAAAGTTATCGCGTTCGGTAGCCTTGACAATGTCCTTGTAGGGACGGCCCGTATTGTCGGCCAGCATGCGGTTGAGGCGTTCCTTGAGGCGCAGCACCTCGCGCGCGTGGATTTCAATATCGGTGGCCTGACCCTGAAAACCGCCCGAGGGCTGGTGAATCATGATCTGGCTATTGGGCAAAGCAAAACGCATGCCAGGCTTGCCAGCGGCCAGCAAAAAGGCACCCATGCTTGCGGCACGGCCCATGCACACAGTAGCCACCGGCGAGGTGATAAAGCGCATGGTGTCGTAAATGGCAAGCCCGGCGGTAACCGCGCCGCCGGGAGAGTTGATGTAAAGATAGATTTCTTTTTCCGGGTCTTGCGACTCAAGAAAAAGCAGTTGGGCGCAAATGAGGGAAGCGACCGTGTCGTTGACCTCTGAGCCCAGCAGAACAATACGGTCTTTGAGCAGACGCGAATAAATATCATAGGCCCGCTCAGAGCGGCCGGTGGTTTCAATAACCATAGGGACAAGCGACATATAAGCCTCTTGGCGCGGCTTGTGGGCCGGTTGCTGCGGCGGGGCCGCAAAATAAAACCAAAAGGCGGCCTTAAGGCCGCCTCCCTTATACTTCAGTTAGTCCTGAGCGCTGGCGGGTGCGCCCGGCTCGGCGTCACCCTCGGCTCCCGCTACCGGGGCCTTGGGTTCCACTTCTGTCACCTTGGACTTGGCGTAGATCAGATCCATGGCCTTGTCGGCAAGCATGCGGTCGCGCAGCACAAAGATCATGCCCGAACGCTCGTAGCTTTCGCGCAGGGTCTTGAAATCTTCGCCAGTGCGCATGCTCATCTGGTAGATCTGAGTGTTGACCTCATTGTCGGTAACGTCAAGACCTTCTTTTTTGGCAATGCTGAGCAGCAGAACCTGCGAGCGGGCCAGTTCTTCAGACTGGGGCTTAACTTCGGCGCGCAGTTCGTCCATGCTCTTGCCGAGCGAATCAAGGCTGCGGCCCTGGCGCTCGATGCGGGCAGCCATGTCTCCCAGCAGCGTGCGCTCCTGGGTTTCCACAAGGCTGGGGGGCAGTTCAAAGTCAACCATCTTCAACAGGCGGTCGAGCAGGGTCTTCTGCGCGGCGCTCTTGTTGAGGTTGGCGCGGCTCTGGGTGTAGCTGCCGGTGATGGCTTCGCGCAGCTTTTCAACGCTTTCAAGGCCCACGGTCTTGGCGAGCTCGTCGTTGAGTTCGGGCAGCTTGCGTTCCTTGATGGCGTGCACGCGCACCTTCATGGTGACGGTTTTGCCAGCAAGATCCTTGGCAAGAAAATCTTCGGGGAAGGTGATCTGGCCTTCGCCTTCTTCGCCGTAGCGAATGGTCTTGACCAGGGCTTCAAAATCTTCGAGGGCCTGACGTTCGCCAAGGGCCAGATCAAAGCTTTCGGCCTTTACGCCTTCGAGGGGCTCGCCGTTTTCAAAAGCGGCAAAGTCGATGGTGGCAATCTGGCCGTCCACGGCGGGGCCAGAGCCTTCAACGGGCACAAGCTGGGCGCGGTCGCGGCGAATGCGGTCGAGCACTTCCTGCACTTCCTTTTCGTCCACAACCACTTTTTCCTGTTCCACTTCCATACCTTCGTAGGCAGGCAGGGGGAACTTGGGCAGCATTTCAAATTCGACGCTGTACACGTAGCCCTGGCCGCGTTCAAACGTGCCCTTGGCGTCAACGTCCACACCAGCGAGGGGCGAAACGTCGAGCTTCTGCATCACATCATTGATGTGAACGTTGATCAGATCCTGACGGGCTTCTTCATAAATCTTGTCGCGGAAGCGCTGCTCGATGACCGACGCCGGAACCTTGCCCTTGCGGAAACCGTCCAGCTGCACCGAAGTTTTGTACAGCGCCACAGCGCCCATGATGGCTGCTTCCACTTCCTGGGCTTCGGTGGTGATGACGACCTTTTTTCTGACCGGCGAAATGTCTTCTGCGCTATATTCCACGAGGGACTCCTTTTCTGGTGAGGTAGTTGGTGCGAGAGGGGGGACTTGAACCCCCATACCAGTGGTGCTGGATTCTAAGTCCAGTGCGTCTACCAATTCCGCCACTCTCGCAAAGCGTGTTTCCATAGCACACTTGCCGGTGGGCTGCAAGCCGCGAGCGGCGCTCCATTTTGGGGAGCGATTGCGGCTGCCGCACCGGGCGGACAGGCATTAGCCCAAAATCTTTGGTTTAGATAAGTCGTAATGCCGATTGGGCAAGGCATAATGTTAAAAAAATTACATGAGGCCCCAGCCTATGGCTGGCGGCGGCTGTTTTGGGCAAAAATAAGTCTGCCTGCAAAATTTTTGCGCAACACCGGGGCACTGTCAGCACAAAACAAGGGCTGTGCCATCGGCCTCTGTTTCTATTACTTCGCCCACCTCACAGGCCATGTCGCCCCCGGCCAGCAGCAGGGCGCGGGCTTCGGCCACCTGTTCTGG
The DNA here is from genome assembly GCA_009929215.1 of Deltaproteobacteria bacterium. Classification (GTDB taxonomy): domain Bacteria; phylum Desulfobacterota; class Desulfovibrionia; order Desulfovibrionales; family Desulfovibrionaceae; genus Desulfovibrio. The sequence goes on from SAAX01000019.1 coordinate 24,662, forward strand.
CGGCACTGCCAGCAAAAGGCCGCCCGATGTCTGAGCGTCAAAGGCAAGGCTGGTCAGGGCTTCGTCCACGCCGCCTGCCACGCGGGTGGAGCAGGCCCAGTATTTTTTGTTCAGGTGGCTGCCAGCGGGTATGAGCCCGTCGCGCGCGTATTCCAGTGCGTGCGGCATCAGGGGCAGGGCCTCGGCGTGCAGCACCACGGTAACATTTGAGGCAAGGGCCATTTCAAGGGCGTGGCCGCCAAGGCCAAAGCCGGTAATATCGGTTGCTGCGGCAATTTTAAGGTCGCGCACCACGGCCCCGGCCACGCTGTTGAGGCGCGAGCACCAGCGCGTAACCTCGGCCTCGCTTTCTTCCGCGTGATCCCAGCGGGCCTTAACAGCGGTAGAGAGCACGCCCGTACCAAGGGGTTTGGTGAGCAGCAGTTTGTTGCCTGGTTTAAGGCCATCGTTGCGGGCCATGTGGGCCGGGTCGATAATGCCCGTAACAGCAAGCCCATACTTGAGCTCATCGTCCTGAACCGTATGTCCGCCCGCCAGCACCGCCCCGGCTTCGTTCATGGCATCAAGGCCGCCGCGCAAAATATTTTCCAGTATGCCCTGGGGGTCGTCCTCTGCCAATGCCTGTGGAAAAAAAGCCACGTTCATGGCGCTCCAGGGCTGCCCGCCCATGGCGTACACGTCCGAAAGCGCATTGGCAGCCGCTATGCGGCCAAAGGCAAAGGCATCGTTGACAATGGGCGCAAGAATATCCACGGTCTGCACCAGGGCGCAGCCAGGGGGAACGGTGAGCACAACGGCGTCTTCGTTCCGGGCGCGACCAGCCAGAACCCTGGCCTCAAGGTCAGGGCGTGTATCAGACGGCAAACCGCGCAAAAGTCGCTCCAGGGCCCCTGGAGCCAGCTTGGCGGCTCAACCGGCCGCGCGGGCTTTTTCCAGCAGTTTCATGCTGCGCTCCCTGGTTTGATGGTGTTCATTAGGTAATTATGCCTGCTTGAAGGCAAAAGGTCAAAACTTGGTGCATTGACGCGCAGACAATTATAGGATGCAATAACAAAGTTGCAATATATATGTTTACGTCCTGTAGAAAACAAGAGGAGTTGCCCATGTGTGCGTGGCGTAAGTGCAATTTTTCTGGTTTGTTGGCGGGGTTTGTTCTGGCTTTGGCGCTGCTGCTGCCCGTGCAGGCCCATACCGCCGTGCGTGAAGGCTTTGTGCATGTGACCGACATGTGTGCAAACATGATTTTGGAAATACGTTATTTTTCTGCGTACAACTTTGTGGGCAAGCGCATCGACGGCTACGCAGCCCCACAGGCCATACTGAGCGAACCAGCAGCCAAGGCCCTGTGCAAGGCGGCTGCGGCGGCAGAACAAAAAGGCTATGTTATTAAAATTTTTGATGCCTACCGCCCTCAGGCGGCGGTGGACCATTTTGTTCGCTGGGGCAAGGACGCCGCCGATATTCGCATGAAGCCCATTTTTTATCCGCAGGTGGACAAGGCCCGCGTGTTTGAGCTTGGCTATATTGCCACCAGATCGGGGCATTCGCGGGGCAGCACGGTAGACCTTACCCTGGTGGACAGGCAAAGCGGCAAAGAGTTGGATATGGGCACGCCCTTTGATTTTTTTGGCGCGGCATCGCACCACGGGGCCAAGGGTATGACACCGCAGCAGGAAGATAACAGGCTGCTATTGCTGGGCTTTATGGAAAATGTCGGTTTCAAGCGCTATGACGAAGAATGGTGGCACTACACCCTAAAGAATGAACCCTATCCCGATACCTATTTTAATTTTACGGTGGAGTAGCCGGGCAGCGCATATAAGGTGGGCGATTTTTTCTTTTCATACGCAAAGTTGGGGCGTAGCATGCGCAGCAATATTTGATTAAAGGACATGCCGTGAAGATTGTTGTGTGCGCCAAGAAAGACCTTGCTGGCTGCGTTGCCCTCAACAGGCTGCTGACGGGGCTTGTTGATAGGCACGAAGTATTTGTGGTTCTTTCAGACTATGTACTGGATGCCGAGTGCAGCAATGCCTATGCGGCAAGCCTTGTGGCGTACGAGCGCAGCATGGTGCTTGATCATATTCTGCCCTGGCTGGAGGCCCGCTTTCCGCAGGGTAATGATGCCCCGTGCCAGACATACCTTGGCCTGCAACAGCGCCACAACCTCCATATGGAGCAGTGGGGGCCCATGAAGTCTGCCCAGTCGCGGCAGCGTATGCGCGAGCTCGCACCAGATCTGGTGATATCATGCAGATATGACTATGTTATTCCGCAAGAAGTAATAGACATGCCCGAGCTTGGAACCTACGGCATGCACCCCGGCGCACTGCCCGACCTGCAAGGTCTGTGCAGCCCCTTCCGCGCTATGGAGCACGGCTACGCCCGCTCTGGCTGCACGCTGTTTCATCTGGATGCGGGGCTGGACACGGGCCCCATCGTAGAGATCGGCTGGTGGCCCATTGACTATGGGCGCTCGCTGCTGTGGAACTTTGTGCACACCTATTTTGCGGGCATAGATACCCTGCTGCGCCACCTGCCCGTGCTGGAAGCGGGACACGAGCTGACAACCAGGGTGCAGAGCACCGAGGGACGGCAGTACTTCAGCTATCCTACCGAAACGGAGTTTCGCAGCTTTACGCAAAAGGTAGCGCCGCTGGTGCTGGCCGAGGATTATTACGAAATTTTGTCGTGGTTCTTGCCTGGGGGGCTGGCCGACCCGGCCCTGCCGGAATTACGCAGCCTTGTGAGCTCGCTGAGTGACCCGGCTGGCAACCCGCTTCGGTGCACACCCACCAGCCGTGCTGCAAGCAAGCAGAACTGTGACCGCGAAAGAGATATGGAAAGTGATTTGAACAGCGGCAGCGCCTGCATCCATAAAAACGCACTGGCCAGTGTCTAGCTGGTCCATGCCCAGATTTTCTACAGGCTGGCAAGGGGCTGGCAGCGGGCAGACTTGCTGGATAATCGGCGGGATGTCTTGCGGGATACCCGGCGAGATGCCCGGCGAAATGTCCTGCGGGATGATATGCCCGTTGGGCAGCTTTGCGGTCAGTTCTTGGCCTTGCTGATCCGCCACAGCAGGTGGAACAGCAGCGCCAGCGCGCAGACAACACTGCCCATGAGCAGCAGGGCGTTGGCCGAGGTCATAAAGCTGACGGCCAAGCCAAATATCACCGGTCCTGCCACCTGCCCCATGCGCTCAAGTCCCCTGTAGACAGAGGCGGTTTTTTCTCTGCCAAGCCTTTGGGCCGTAGCCAGCGTAAGAATGCCGATCATGGAAGCTGGAGCCGCCAGACACTGGGCCAGGCCCAGGGTTATGACCGCAGCGGCTGCCCCGGTGAGGCTTGTGGCCTTTGCCGCAACCAGCAGGGTAATGCCTGAGAGCAGGCCCGTAAGGGTCAGGAACAGGGATTTGTCCTTTCTGTGGTCGATCCACCTGCCGAGAAGCGGCCCCGCCGTGATAAAACACAGACCATAAAGCATAAAGATACGGCCAATGTCCGACTGGTCTACATGTGCGTTTGCCAGCCTGAGCGGCAGCAGATAGTGCAAAAATCCGGTCAGGCACATGGCGGCGGGTATGCCCACCAGCCAAAGAACAAGGTGCATGCGCGGGTCTTGCAGCAGCTGCATACAGCCCGAAAACATGTGCCCCTGCGCGGTTCCTGTGCCCACATTTTGTGCAGTACTACGGTTTGCGGCTTCTTCTGCCGATTCCTTGCCCAGCATGACCGTAAACAGCGCTAGCAAAATAGTGCAGGCAGCCGTGCCAAGCACTGCCTGAAACGAAATATGGTCGGCCAGCATGGCCCCTGCGGCAGAGCCGCAAATACTGCCCGAAAAAATACCCGCAAAAACGCTGGTAAGGCCCGCCCCGGCATTGGCCTTGCCCAAGGTTCCTATTTGCCCGGCCATAAGCACCAGCCCAAAGCCAAAGCCTGTGGCCACGCGGCCCAGAATCAACAGGGGCAGGCTGGTGGCCATGCTGCCCATCAGCAGGCCCAGCGCAGAGGCCAGGGTTCCTGCGGCAAAAACTTTTTGCCAGCCATAACGCAGCGAAAAGCCGCCAGAAAACAGCAAGGCCACCCCGGCGCTGACCATCTCTGCCGAAATGGGCAGGCCAATGACCACTTCGCGGCTCAGACCGAGGAAGGGTTCATACAGTTGGCGGGCCAGCAGCGGTATAAACGATATGCCCATGTCGTAGCCCAAAAAGAACATGAATCCTGCGGCCCGCAAGGCTTGTACGGCCCGCGAGCGGTGCGTGCCCTCAAGTGCCGCCACGGCGGTATCGTGGGGCAGGGTGCGCTGCGCGATAAGGCCCAGCAGTTTGGAGAGCTCCAGCAGCAGCAAAAAGCTTATGAGCAGCGAGGCCCCCAGGTCGAGCGCCAGCGCTGAAATACGCGCGGTGATGGCCTGGGGCTGCACGGCCAGTTGCAGGCGCAGCACTTCCTGCTTTTGGCGAAAACGGCTGGGCCAGTATGTATTGAGCGATTTTTCGACCGTAAGGGAGGCATCGGGTATGTGCCCGGCAGAGGCGATTGCCGCCCCGTCGGGCGAGAGCAGCCGTGCTCCGGCCAGCTCGGTGTTGGCGGCCAGCAGCTGTTCCAGTGCCTGATCCTTGCCGCGCAGGCTGGCAATATCCACGCCCTTGTGGATAAGATATTCAAAATCGCGCCCTGTGGCCTCGGCCAGAATGTCGGCCTTGGTGCGCACGGCCTGTTTTACATAGGTATCAAACAGCGCCAGCGTGCCGCAGGCGTAGAGCACCTGAGCCGTGCCAATGATGATCAGCAGCATTCTGGTCATGCCCGAAAGGCTCATGCCCACTGCGCGCTGGCCCGTAAGCAGCCCCAGGCGGCCCGCCAGAATCAGGCCCGCCACCAGACAGGCAGCACCCAGCAGCAGGGACGACAATCGCAAAAAGTCGTCGGTGGTCGCATCAATGCGCTTGCCGTCAATGTCTACCACCAGCCAGCCCACGGGCGCTTTGTAGCGCAGGGGAATGGTAAGGCGGTAGCCAGAGGCGATTTTTTGCGAAGCCTGTGGCCCCTCGGCATTTTCTGCGGCCCGGATTGCCGCTTCTATGGACGCATCAGGCGTGGGTTGGGCCGCGTTGGCGGCTTGCTGCGCAGGTTGGGCATACAGAATACGCCCCTTGGTATCGGCAACCACCACACGGCGCATGCCTGTGCTGCTCTGCCCCAGTTCTGCCAGCATTTCTTCCATGCCCGCAAACGAGGGCAGGGGCTTGCCAAAGCGCATGCCGCGCTCGATGTCGCGGGCAAGGCGTTCTGCACCGCTGCGGTAGCCAGAAAGCACCATGTCTGTAGCCAGCGTATTCAGCGTAGAAACAGAAAGCAGCACGTTGAACCCAAGGGTAACCAGCAGAACCCCTAGCCCAAGAAGCAAGGCATTGATGCGCAGTTTGCGCGTGGCGCGGATGAGCACGGGCGATCCTTAAGGCGTGCCGGGGTGCGGCTGGCTGATGGTTTCGTGCAGTTCGTCTGCCGTTACCAGAACGTCAAAGGGAAAATCAAAACCGATGGCCTTGGCAGTGGTAAGGTTGAGGGCAATGGAGGGTTCTGACTGGTCGAGCATGGGCAGGGCGCGGGGCTTTGTGCCGGTGACTATGGCATGGGCCTGACCGGCCAAGGCTATGCCGCTGGGGCCGAAATTCCAGGTAGAAAAGCCCATGAGCGCCCCGGCCTTGACGTATTCCGAGCCGTCACGCGCAAAGGTGGGAACCTTCCACTGATTGAGCTTTTGCAGCAGTGGGGCCATGCCCGCTTCGCCGATGTCAAAGCAGTTGAGCGGGCCGATAAAAAAGGCGTCCATACCCTTTTTGTGCAGTTCATCAAGCCCCTTGCGGCATTCTTCTGTGCTTTCGGCAGAGGAGAGCCCGTCGTAGAGCACCAGTTCAAAGCCCAGCTCGGTGGCAATGGCCTGGGCATCGCCCAGTGCCGCATATACGCGGCCCTCCTGACTGTTCTGGAACATGATGCCCATTTTGTGGAAGCGCACCACATCATAAAAAACGCGGAACATGGAAGACCAGCGGTCTACCTCCACGCGGCAGGTAAAGTTGTCTACGCCAGAGTCTTCTGCGCTTTTGACAATGCCAGCGGCAATGGGGTCGGCCATGCCCATGCCCAGTATGGGCGTGCGGCCGTCGTTGACCGCAAGCAGGGCCTTTACGGCTGCCGTGCCCATGCCCACCACAAGGTCAAGATCCTTGCGTTGCAAAAGCTGTTTTGCCAGTTCCGGCAGGCGGTGCATTTGCTCTGGCTGCCAGCCGGGGCTCAGGCGGGCATCTGTCGGGTATTCGCAGCGCAGGTCATCGTACTTGCCCATGCCATCGCGAAAGGCGCTCCAGGTATTGTCAAAAAGCCAGAAGGGGCCGGCCTCAAGATAACCGATGCGTTTGACCGGCGGGTTGGCAATGGCAGAGGAGCAGCAAGCGAAACTCAGCACTGCCGCTACAAGGGCAACAGCAACAGGCATGAGTGCACGGCGCATAAGGCGCGCAAGGCGCTGGGTGGGCATGGGGGCAACAGGCGCGCAAAAATTCATGCTACAGCGCCGCGCAAAAAAGAGTGTTCATTTGATGGAGTGCCCCTGTGCGGGCTATTTGCACGTTTGTTTTTTTCTGCCCGATGCGATCACAAGCAACAGCCCAACTATGGGGGTGAGCAGAATGCTGGCAAAAAAGTTGCCCCAAAAGCCCAGGCGCGAATTAATGCCCACCAGCCCGATCAACAGGCTCAGCACCAGTATGATAGCTAACATCTGCACGAGGGGCCTCCCTTACTGCCTGACAGCGCTGCCACGGTTGGGTTGCAGCAGTGTTTTGTCGAGCCTTTTGATGTAGTCTGTCACGCTTTCGCCGGGGGCCATCCAGCTTACCCCCTCGGGTGCGGGCTGCTGCGCGGCAGAATCCTGCCGTACAGCGCCAGACCGGGGTTCGTCTGAGCGGGCGTCGGGCCGCGCATTGTCAGACTGTGCTGCACCTGGCCGGGGTGAGGAAGCCTTGCCCGGCTCCACCTTGCCCACATCTTGCCTTGCGGGCGTTTGCTGGGCAGGCTTGGCGGCAGAACCCTGCGTGCCGGATTTGTCTGCTGACTTGTCCGCTGATTTATCGGCGGATTTGTCTGACGAAGCATCGGAGGCGGCTGCGCCAGTGGGCGAATCCGCATTCAATATGACGGGCAGACCATCCTTGCCGCCGATCACAACCACCTTGGCGTTGGGTGAAGATGCCAGATCCTTGGTGGCCTGAATGCCCTGATAACGCAGGAAGTTTTGCGTCATGTGCTCGTTAACCAGCATCTGGTATGCCTTGATGCCCTCGGCCTCGATAATTTTGCGCCGGGCTTCCTGCTGTTCTTCAAGCAGAATGTACTTGTAGCGCAGGTAGTTTTGCTCGGCCACCAGTTTGCGCTCGATGGAATCGCGCAGCACTTCGGGCAGGGTGATGGTTTTAACCACAAAACCCTGAATAAGAATGGGGATGCGCCCCATTTCTTCCACAGCGTCCACAAGCATCTGATCCTGAAGCTCTTGCCGCGCCGTGGAATAGAGGTCGTCGGGCCGATAGCTGCCAATGGTTTGGCGCACGGCAGAATTCATGATGGGCAGCACGACCTTGTCGCGGTAGCGGGGGCCAATCTCCTGATGCAGGGCGGGCAGCCGGTCGCGGATAATCTGGAAGCGCAGCGAAATCTGCACGTTGATGGTCAGGCCGTCCACGGTGAGCACGTCGATGTTCTGCGTTTCTTCCTGCACGCGCACGTCGTAGATATACATGATGTTCCAGGGCTGGATAAAATGTATGCCTTCCTCGTAGGTGTGCTGCAACTGCGTGCCGCCGCGAAAACGCGCATATAGCACGCCCAGCTCGCCGGGCTTGATGGAAATGACAATGCTAGGCCAGAGAAACAGGATTATCAGCGTGGTGGCAAAACCACCACAGATAAGCCGCAGGCGATTGCGTCGTATTTTGTCCCGTATTGTTGCCCAGATTTTCATTGGTCCAACCGATAGGTTTGCTGTGTATATTGCGCAGATCCGCGCCAAAACATATCAAGCGTATAGTCTATGCACTGCCTTTCAAACAGTATGCAGCGCTCTTTATCGTCTTCTGTTTGGCCCATGCAGATATTGTAAAGAATGGGACAAAGATCGACATTAAGTACAAACTCACCAAGATTGGGCCGCGAATGCACGGCCTTGCGGGCATGGTGCACAATGCTTTTGACGTATTTATTGTTGCAGATCTGTATGCGCTGCCCGTAATCGTGGTTTTCTTCGTAGCATTTCAGGCGGTTCTGAATGGTCAGCGTATTTTCTGCGGCGTTGACTTCAGAGGGCAGGGTATCGCGCACGTTGTTGTACAGGTCGCGCACCAGCTGAATATTGGTGTTGCCCGTCAGATCCTTGGCCCAGGCCACAGGGGCGGGGCACAGGCTCAGCAGCGCAAGGCAGAGCACAAGGCGTATCACTTGGCCTTTCATGCTGTGGCCCCGTTGTCTGCGGGTTCTTCCACAAAGCCGCCTTCTCGCATGGTCAGCAGCCTGTCGGCCACATGGAAGTAGCGGTCGTCGTGCGAGATGGCCAGAATAGTTCCGCCCTGTTTGATGATGTCGGGCAGCAGTTCTTCGTAAAAATAGCGGCGGAAGATGGGGTCGAAATCTGCGGCAACTTCGTCAAACAGGTAGATATGGCGCTTTTCAAGCAGGGCACAGGCAAGGGCAAGGCGTTTGCGCTGCCCGGCAGAAAGATCAAGCGTAGAGAATGTGCCGTCTTCAAGCAGGGTGACCTTGGTTTCCATGTGCAGGGTGCGCAGTACGTCGGTAAGCTGCTCTGCGGTGATGTTGAGCCCCAGAGGCCGCGAAAACAGGTGGTAGTCTGTTGGCACAATGGTGAATAGGTTGCGGTACGACTCCATGTTCACGTCACAGAGCAGGGAATCGTTCAGGAACATCTCACCCGCTTGCGGCATATACAGCCCTGCCAGCACCTTCATGAAGGTGGATTTGCCCGAGCCGTTGCCGCCGCGTATGAAAACCAGTTCACCCTTGCGCAGTTCAAAGCGCTCAACGTCAATGCCAAAAACACGCAGCCCGGCGCGGTCGTGGTAGTCAAAGCGCACATTGCGCATGGCAATGGAAGAAAAATCGGGGATAGCTGGGTCTGGCTGCTGCCAGCGGGAAACTACGTCAGATTTTTCAAAGGGTTCGGAAACGGCGTCGATCTGGGCTTCAACGCTTGCCAGTTCCTGAAGGCTCATTTCTACCTTGGCCATCATGGGCACAGAGGTGATCAGGCTGATGAGCGGGCTCAGGCTGAACATGCACAGCACAAGCAGTGACGAAGTTTCTGACGTTTCAAGCCCCAGAACCTTGGGCATGATAAAGAGAATCAGCCCCAATATCAGCAGGTTGAACATGGCAAAAAACGAAATGCCCAGCGCATGTCTGCGTTCGGTGGCATCCCTTGCCTCGGATGCAACAGAAAGATCGGGTATGATCTGCTCGCCAAAGAGCGCCCTTGTTTTTGGCTTGTGCATCTTGAGCTGCAACAGGCCGGCGTACAGGTCGCGCAGGCCAGCGCAAAAACGCTGGTCAGCCCGCATGGCAGGCCCCATGTGAGCGTGCACGCTGTTGATGAGCTGCAAAAATATCCAGAAGCCAGCCCCCAGCAACACAAAAACCCCCAGCGTGCCGGGTATGGAAACCGTGGCCATCTTGGCAAATGAAACCAGCACCATAACGGTGTTGGCCGAGGCGGCCACCAGCATGCGGGCGGCTTCAACCACCATTTCGCGCCCGTCCAGCAGGGCAGACTGAATACGGTTTTTGTCCAGCTTTTCGTATTCAAGCAGCGAAACGCCACGCAGCTTTGCGGCAATGCGCATGCGCCATTCCATTATGCCGCGCAGGGCAACCTGGGCCGAATGCCCTGTGATGTAGCGAAAAAGAAAATAAAAAGCGGTAAGGCATACCAGAAAGGCCAAAAATGTGTGGAACTGCAAACCGTCGTCAGAGGAAAGCTGCTCCAGCCCCTGTAAAACCGAAAAAACGGCCAGCCCCTGCATGATGCCAGAGCCAAGGCACGCGGCAACTATCTTGTTGCCCTCGTCGCCCGCTTGCTCCCACAGAAGTTTCAGAAACAGAGATTTTTTCAGTTGCAGCATGTGGTTCTGTGGTCCCGGTGTTCAGGTGCGCCGAGCCTTAAGGCAGACCTGGCGGTCTGTTTGCAGCCCGTGGCAGCGCACGGAGCTGGCAAACGCAATAGTACAAACACTGCCGCATGCGGCGGTAGCAGCCTTAAGCAAGGCAGAGTAATTTGTGGCCCCGTGGTGCTTGGTGCAGACCAGTCATGACAGCGCATGCCTAAAAAGGGGGCCAGCCGTCTGGCCCCCGAGTCTGCTTCCCGAAACCGATCAGGGGTTGCCAAATATGGACTTGCGCTTTTAGGCCGCGTCGGTTTTTGCCTCGGTGGCGGTTTCTTCGGCGGGGGCTTCAGCGGTTTCTTTCTTTATCTTTTTCTTCAGCTTGCCCACAAAATTTTTGCCTTCTTCAACTTTTTCCTTGAAGTAGGTTTTGGCTTCTTCGGCATCAAAATCGATCAGGCAGCCGCCTTTTCTGAAGTGGCGGTCAAAAACCCAGCCCAGGGCATAGGTGGTGGAGCCGCCCATAATGCTAATGGTGGCCGCACCGGCGGTGATGCCGATGACAGGAATGCTCTTGAACAGCGAGGCCGCCAGGGGCACGCTGGCCGTGGTCAGCAGACCGCCGCAGAGCGAAGAAATAATGGATTTGACGCGTTCTTTTTTGAATTCAACGCCGTGGGCCTTGGCAAGGGCATGGATCATCTCAATCTGAAGTGCGGTGAGACCCAGAAAATCAACCAGCGGCACAGGTATGAAGCCAATGCCAATGGCACCGTACACGCGTTTGCGAATGATGGCATCTGCAATTTCTTCAGTGGGGCAGGGGCGTTCGCAGGTTTCGGTTTCGGCCTGAACAGCAGTCTGATCTTCTACACCGTCAACCTTGTTTTCCAACGTATCTTTCATCATGTGCAACCTCGATAAAATCGGTTTCAGGGTTACGGGAAAATTTACTGGGAAGCGCGCGTTTTATCAACGCCCGCCAGAGTGGCGTCAAAAAGTTCGTCTGCCGAGATAAGCAAAACCAGCGGCAAATCCATGCCCATTTTTTGCGCTGTTACCAGATTCAGCGCAATTTTGGGGGTGTAGGCCGCTTCCTCTAGCAGGGTGTTGGGGGGCAGTAGCCCAAGCTTTGCGGCCATGTGGTCTGCATAAAATTTGCCCAGCGGCACATAATCAAGCGTAGACAGGCCCATCAGCGCCCCCTTGCTCACATGCACACTGCCGTCACGCGCAAAGGTCTTTATTTTTGCTGCATTCAGCACGTCAAATATCTGTTGCGGGTTGGCTTGTGTCCAGTCAAAGCAGTTGAGGGCAGAGATGTAAAAGGCGTCTACGCCCTCCTGCATCAGCCTGTTCACGCCCTTTGTGCAGGATTCCAGGCTCTCGGCCTTGTCCAGAAAGGGGTATTCCACAAGGTTAAAACCGCGTTCGCGGGCAACCTCTCGGGCTTCGCGCACGTTGGAGTACGAGAGCCCCTCTGGGCTGTCGTGGTACATGATGCCAAGACGGCGGAAGGGCAATGCCTCGTGAAAAAGGGCAAATACCTTGAACCATTTGTTCTTGGTATAGCGAATGGTCAGGTTGTCTGCCCCCTTGCCGGTAACCGGGTCAACAATGCCCGCACCTGCGGGGTCGGCCACGTCAACACTCATGATGGGGGTTTTGCCGTTGTTTTCGAGCAGCAGGGCCTTGGTGGCCTCTGTGCCCATGCTGATGATCACATCAATGGCCGGGTTGGACATCAGCTTGCGGGCTTCGGCACGGTAGACGCTGTCGGGGGCATCCCAACCGGGGCTGACATGAAATTCATCTGGAAAAACAAAGTATTTTGCAACGCCGCGCTGTCGCAGAGCCTTGATGATTTCTTTTTGCAGCAGGCTGAATTCCCAGTAGGGGCCAGCCTCAAAATAGGCCGCAACCTTGGGTTGGGCAGGCGGGTGCGCGGGGGGGCCCTGAAGCTGGCTCTGAGGCCTGCTTTGGGCCGGGCTGTTGAGCGGCATTACAAGGGGCGCTGCGGGCTGGGACGCGGGAGCGGCCAGCGAAACAGCGCACAGCGGGCCAGTGAGCAGTGTCATGACGCAAAGAGCCATGACGCAAAGAGGCATGGCGCACAGCGCTACGGTGAACAGAGCCACAGCGCAGTGAATTGAAGCGCACAGTGTTGCCGCGCACCCCCTCATGTGGCTGCGCGCCGCAGTAAATGTGGCGAGGAACGATCTGGGGCGGCTGCTCATGGAACAATATACCTTTGATGCGTTCTCGAAGACGCAGTGTATCCACCGTGGGGCGGTTCAGTCGAAGCCGGGTTCTGGCCCCGGTTGCGGGCTGTGCAGGTGCACTAATGGCGCGGGCATTAAGCCTTGTGCGCATATTTGAATATATCAGAGGAAAAGCGGTATCGTCCACATGAATTTGCAGGCCGCCCCGGCGTATCTGCATGATTTTCGCCACCCTGCGGCCTGTGTCGTGGGCAGGTCACATGACATGCACAAGAACCTCAAGTTGTGGGGCACAGGCCGCAACACTGCACTGGTAGGCGGCAGCAGCGGCAATGTCGTGGCTCGTCCACTGGTCTGGTGTGGCGGCGGTGCACTGTGCGGCGCAGTTGCCGGGCGCAGGTGCGGCAAGTATCCAGTTATCCTGCTGCTGTTTGCAACTTACGCAAAAACTGTTCAGGGGCGTGTTCAGGCCTGTTCCACAGGCTTTGAGCACGGCTTCCTTGCGGGTCCAACAGCGAAAAAAAGCCTTTTCTAGTTCACTATCGGGTAAGGCCAGCAGGGATTGGCGTTCCTGTGGGTGCAGCTGGCTGGTCAGCTGGGCGGCATCGGGCAGGGGGCGCAGCTGTTCTAGGTCAATGCCAACCGTGGTGGTGCGGCACAAGGCTACCCACACCATGTCGGCACAGTGGCTGATGGAAAAATCCATGCTTGTTTGCGGGCAAAACGGCTTGCCGTACGGGCTGCGGGCAAAGGGGGCGGTGCTGGTGTGGCCGGTTGCAGCGCACAGCATGCGCCGTGCAAGGGCCCTGCCTGCCAGATGACGCGCGGCGTCTTCCATATGGACAAAGCGGCTGGCCTCGTGCCGTTCACTCCCGGTGGTAAAGGGCTCACACTGGCTGGCCCAGGCGGCCATGTCTTCCAGGTGCAGCCCCACGCACAAAACCGTGTCCGCTTCAGCCACTGGCGCTGACCATTGGCAAAACTGCCGTGCCCGCATGCTATCCCGCCGGGTAAAGAGTGCGTGTGATGTGTTCGGCCAGCTGATGCCAGTGGTGCTGCAAGTAAAAATGGCCACCGTTAAAACTGCGCACTGTGCCATTTATGCTTGAGAACTGCTGCCAGAGCCTGGCTTCTTTTTCTGTAACTGTGTCGTCCTTGCCAATGCAGGCATGGATGGGAACAGGCAAGGGCTCGCAGGGGGCAGGCTGCCAGTTTTCCAGGGCAGAAAAATCTGCCAGCAGCATGGGCTCCATGTATCTTTTGAATTCGGCAGAAAGCGCCACGCCCGGCGGCGTGCCGCCCATGCGCATGACATACTCCCACAGCTCGCCCGGTTGCAGCTCTGAAATTGGGCGGTCCATGCCCGTGCGTACCTTGTCTGGCGTGGCTGCGGCAGAAATAAACAGCGCTTTGGGCTGGGGCAGTGCCGCTGCCCGCGCCAACCGTGCGCATTCAAAGGCCAGCAGGCCGCCCATGCTGTGTCCAAAAATGGCGTAAGGGGCGGCTTGGGCCGTGGGGCGCATCTGCTCAAGCAGGTCGCGGCTCAGTGATTCCATGCTGTCGAGCAGCGGTTCGCGGCAGCGGCGGCCCTTGCCGGGCAGATCGAGCGGCACAACCTTGATGGAATCTGGGAAAAACTCGCCAAACAGCGCGTAGTATGCGCCGTTTCCCCCTGCGTGGGGTATGCAGAAAAGAGTTGTTTTTTCTGAGTGTTGCATGCGTGTTCTACTTCAGGTCAACCCATCCGGCATCGTCATCAAGCTTTTGGATGATGATACGCGAGGCTTGTTCTTCGTGCCCTATGCGGGCGTGCATCTGTTTGAGCACAATGTTGCCGTCACTGATGCCGCAGATTTCAAGTTTGCCAATGTCGTGCCCGATTATGTACTTGAAGCGCTTGCCATAGCCGCTGAGTTGGGCCTTGGCTTCGTCTACTATGGCAATGCCCTGCTTGAGCGGCATCTGAAAATGGTGCCGCACCCGCGAGACAGGCATGCACTGGTACAGATAATAAGGATTAACGCCGATGGCCAGCAGACGGTTCATGAGTTCTGCAATGTCTTTGGCAGTATCGTTTACGCCGCGCAGCAGCACGGCCTGATTGTTGATGGTGGCCCCGCACTGGCGCAGCCGTTTGATAGCCTCGGCGGATGTGGGCGTAATTTCGCGGGCATGGTTGTAGTGCGTGGCAATATACAGGGCCTTGCGTTCTGCAAAGGCGCGCAGCGTATCAATTAGGGCATCGTCAAACAGGCGCAGCGGGTAAGTTACCGGAATGCGCGTGCCGATGCGTACAAAATCCACATGGTCGATTTCGGCCAGCCCTGCCAGCATTTTTTGCAGCACCGGGGTAGCCAGTGTTAGCGGGTCGCCACCAGAAAGGATGACGTTGTTGATCTTGGGGTGGTCGGCAATATATTGCAGGGCCCCGGCAAAATTGCGCAAGGTCTGCTTGCTCGAATGCCCCACAATGCGGCGGCGAAAACAGTGGCGGCAGTGCATGGCGCAGCACTCTGTGGTTACCAGCAGGGCGGTGCAGGCATACTTGTGCAGCATGCCGTTGCCCTTGTCGTGTTTGTCGTCACCGTATGGGTCGGCGGTGGTTTCGCCCATGGAGCCAGCCACCACCAGCTCTTCGGCATCAGGAAAGCACATGCGCCGAATGGGGTCGGCAGGGTCATTTTTATCAATAAGGCTCAGATAATAGCGGGGAATGTTGATTGGATGCACCGTTGCCACTTCGCGCAGTGTCGCCTCTTCATCTGCACTGAAGGATGCGTATTCCTTCAGCTGGTCGATGCTGACAACATTGTTGGCAAGTTCTTTTTTCCAATCAAGGCATTTCCAGCAAAGTTCTGCATGCATTATTGCGGCCTCAGTTTGCGATTGGATTTCGGCTGTTCTATAATCTGGCGTATCTGATATGCCGGATATACTGGCCGACGAAGTGTCGGTTTCCACTGCACCCGGGGGAGTTGCGGTATGCAATTTACGGCAAAAACTGCTCAAAGTATATGTAAAACTTGCTTATATCCAGACTGTAAGATATTTGTAAAGGATAGGGCGATGATCGAATAAATGCCGCAGCGGGGGACGGAATGGCAAAGTTTGTGCCTTTAACCGGGTGTCAAAAAGAACTGTGGCTTTCTGCTAAAGCAGCAT
>SAAX01000092.1 GCA_009929215.1 Deltaproteobacteria bacterium
CAACCACCGCGCCAATCTGGAAGAAATGCTCATGCTCAAAGACAACCACATTGATGCCGCCGGTTCCATTACCGCCGCAGTGGCCGCGCTTCGGGCGCGCTATACGCCCTGCCCGCCCATTGAGGTGGAATGCCGCACGCTTGACCATGTGCGCGAGGCCATAGTGGCCAGGGCAGACCGCATCATGATGGACAACATGGACGGCCAGCGGCTTTCGCAGGCTCTTGCCCTTGTTCCAGCCTCCATCGAAACCGAAGTCAGCGGCGGCGTGCGGCTTGATACCATCCGCGCTCTGGCACTTACAGAGCCGCGCAGGCCAGACTTTATTTCGGTTGGTCGGCTCACCCATTCCGCTGTGTCGGCTGATTTCAGCATGACCCTGCTGGCCGTGTAGACGGGCACAACGCCCCATGCCTGCGGGCCACTGCCTATGCTGCGCACGCCGCAAACAGTGGCAACCTTAGGGCGACATTGCGACAACACCGTGACATCACCGGAACAAATTTCCGTACCTGTCACTTCTTTTTTCATATTGCTTTTGAGGAACCATACTATGCAAGATACAAGCACAGCCATCGCATGCCTGAAAAAGCAGCTGGGCGCGAATTTGTGCATCATGGGCCACCACTACCAGAACGACGCCATTGTGCGCCACTGCGACATCACCGGCGATTCGCTGGAGCTGGCCCGGCGCGTTCCCGGCATTGAGGCGGCTCATATCGTTTTTTGCGGTGTGTACTTTATGGGCGAATCGGCCGCACTGCTTGCCAAACCCGGCCAGAGCGTACACCTGCCAAGCCTGGATGCCGACTGCCTCATGTCGCGCCAAACGCCAGCCCCCCTTGCCCGCAAGGTACTGGAACAGCTTGCTGCTCTGGGCCGCAAAATCACACCTCTGGCATACGTCAACACAGATCTGGCCCTCAAGGCCGTGGTGGGCGAATTTGGCGGTGCGGTGTGCACCTCGGCCAATGCCAAAATCATGCTGCGCTGGGCGCTGGATCAGGGCGACGGAGTGCTTTTTCTGCCCGACAGACATCTGGGCAACAATACCGCCGAGGCTCTTGGTATAGGCCAAAATGAACGCCATGTGCTGCGCGTGGGCGCGGCTGGTCTGGTGCAGCCCGAAACACAGGCCCTTAACCGCAAGCTGCTGCTGTGGCCCGGTTGTTGCGCCATCCACGCACGCTTTGAGCCCGCCGACGTGGAGACCATACGTGCCCAGCACCCCGGTTGCCGCGTTATCGCCCACCCCGAATGCAGGCAGGAAGTTATCGAAGCCTGTGATGGTGCGGGTTCCACCTCGTATCTCATCAAGGAGGCGGCCCGCGTAGCCGCCGAGGCTCCCGGTTCCACCCTCGTTGTGGGAACGGAAAACAACCTTGTGTACCGCCTGGCCGAACGCCACGCGGGCCAGTGCACCATCATACCTCTTGGCCACGCGGTTTGCGGCAACATGGCCAAGGTTACGGAAAAAAAGCTTCTGGCCACGCTGCAAGCCGTGGCCGCCGGAGCAGCCTCGCCTCTGCAAATAGAGGAGAAACTCTGCCCCCCCGCCCGTCTCTCCCTAACCCGCATGCTTGAAGCCTGCGGAAACTGAGGTTTGCGCCGTGAATTCTATTCGCCGTCATGTGCCGGTGCTCATCATCGGTTCCGGCATTGCCGGATGCACAGCTGCCCTCACACTGGCCGACTCCGGCTGCGATGTTTTGCTGCTCAATGCTGGTGACAGACTGGCCGATGGCAACTCCGAGCTTGCCCAGGGCGGCATTATCTATCAGGCAACCCCCACGCCAGAACACCCCTCTGACGCCCAGGCGCTGGAACAGGACATTCTGGTTGCCGGGCACAATTACAACTACAACAAGGCCGTCAGCTATCTGTGCTCGCAGGGCCCGCTGTGCGTGGACGAGGTATTGATCAACCGCGCCCAGGTTCCCTTTGACCGCAACGAAGACGGCACGTTCAATCTCACGCGTGAAGGCGGGCACTCTACCCCGCGCATTCTGCACTGCGCCGATTATTCGGGCCGCGCCATCATGGAGGGCCTGAGCGCCCAGGTGCTGGCCCACCCGCGCATCACCCGGCTGCACCGCCGCGCCGCCATCGACCTTTTGACCAGCCACCACCACGCGCGGGCCTCGCAGTACCGCTACGAAGTGCGCAACCGCTGCCTCGGGGCCTATGTACTCAATGAGGAAACCGGCGAAACAGAGACCATCCTGGCCGACTGGACAGTGCTTGCCACGGGCGGCGTGGGGCAGGTTTTTCTGCATTCCACCAACGCCCCCGGCTGCGTGGGTACGGGTGTAGCCATGGCCTTTCGCGCGGGTGTTGACCTTGCCAATCTTGAATTTATGCAGTTTCACCCCACGGCCCTGTTTGAAGAACGCAGCAACCGCCGCTCGCTCATCACCGAAGCCATGCGCGGTGAGGGCGCACGTCTGCTCGACCACAAGGGCCGCCCATTCATGCTCGACCACGACCCAAGGGGCGACCTTGCCCCGCGCGATGTGGTGGCCCAGGCCATGATGGACGAAATGCTGCACAACGGCGCGCCCTGCCTGTATCTGGACGTGAGCGGCGTGGAGCAGGACATTCCCACGCGCTTTCCCACCGTGTACGAAAAGTGCCGCGAGGCGGGCATCGACATTCTCAAGGAACCCATCCCCGTGGTTCCTGCCGCCCACTATTTTTGCGGTGGCGTGCTTACCGATATTCATGGCCGCACCTCGCTACACGGCCTCTACGCCATCGGCGAATGCGCTTGCACCGGTCTGCACGGGGCCAACCGGCTTGCCAGCACCTCACTGCTTGAGGCATTGGTATGGGGCGTCAGCAGCGGCAAGGATCTGGCCCACCGCGTTGTTGCCGAAGGCGGGCTGCCCAAGGCTCTGGCCACAGCCATTCCCGACTGGAGGCACGAGGGCGACGAACGCAGGGACGACCCGGCCCTTGTGGCGCAAGACTGGGCTAATATACGCAATACCATGTGGAACTATGTGGGCATTGCCCGCACAGAAGCACGCCTGCGCTGCGCCTTTGAAGACATGCGCGACCTCGTGCGGCATATCCACGACTTTTACAAGCGCACGCGCATTTCGCGGCGGCTGGTGGATCTTTTCCACGGCTCGCAAACATCGTATATCATCACCCAGGCCGCACTGCGCAACAAGGTGAGCATTGGCTGCCACCATCGTGTGGAATAAAGGCGTAGGGTTGTCTGCGACAAATCAACGGTAGACATAGCAGCCGGAGAATACTGGCTGGATATCTGTATTCAAGGGCGCACAGGCTGTGCCGCGCCCGAGCTGGAGAATCCTGAATGAAAAAAGCGTATCTGGCCGCCGCCATTGTCATTATGGTGGCGGTGGGTGTTATGGGGCTTATGTTTGGCCTGAGTCCTCTGGTTGAGGGGCAGGTGCACCGAGGCATCCAGAACATCGGCATCTCCGGCGACGGCATCACAACACAGGCCGCTGTGGACAGGGTGGAATTTTCACCCCTTTCACGCACTCTTAAGCTGTACGGCCTGCGCCTGAGGGGCGAAACACCGCAGGGCCCCCTTTCGTATGAAGTAGCCGAGGTTTCGCTGCGCATACCCCTGCGCATGCTGCTGGCCTACACGCCCCTGCGGCCTATGGCGCTTAAAGACGTGGGCATGATGCCCGTGGCCGAAAATATCGTGCTGCGCAACCTTGCAGTGCGCACCCCAGAGGCCCGTTGCTCGGTGCAGCGTGAAGAAATCAACGAAGTGCGCAGCCAAAGCGAACTGGTGGCCCGGTTTCTTGACGGCGCCCCCATCGACGCCCTGGCCGCCACCTACCTTATGGGCGCAGACAGCGCTCACAGCTTTTTCATAAGTGTCAACATTCCTGGCAAGGAAGGTCTGGCCCAACTGACCATCAAGGAATCGCTGGTGGAAGGCTGGGACGGCGCTGCCATTGAGCGCATGCGCATAGACGATGTGCAGAGCCGCCTCAACGGACACGAAAGCATGCGCATGGCCAGCTTTGAGGCAAGCGACATCACCCTGCCAGAGCTTGGGCTTGTGCACCGCCTCATGGACGCCGCCACCATGGGCGAAGAAGACATGGAGGCCGCAGTTAAAACCTTTGGCCCCATTCTGGAAGAAATCATGGCTGCCGACCCGCCCATTGTGCGGCAGGTGCGCGCCAACGGCATGGTCTTTTCTGTAGAAAACGGCAGCGTCACCATTGACGGTGCGGGCTTTGACTGGCTTTCAAACGCGCCGCGTCACACCACCAGTTTTATCCGCAACCTGTCTGCTCCGCGCAACCTCATGCAGGTTTCAACGGGCTTTCTGGCCCCCGCCCTCAAGGCGGACATGACCTTTGAAAGCACGGCCCAAAGCTCATCCTCGCACAAAAAAAACCTCACCATCAAGGCCGAAAACCTCGCCGATGTGGACTGCTCGCTGACCCTGTACGATGCAGGAATCATCAGCACCAGCGAACAGGCATTGCTGCTGCAAAGCTTCAGTGACCTGCGCCTTACGGTCAAGGATCGCGGGGCCATGGCATGGCTTGGCCTCAACATTTCGCCCAACGGGATTGCGGCGGCAACGGTGCTGCACCAGACCCTGGACAAGGGGCTGGAGCTCACCCCCACCCAGCAAAACAGGGCCATCCGTGAGGCACTGCTGACCTTTGTGCAGCGCCCCGGCAAGCTTGAGGTCACAAGCGCGCGCGGCCAGCGCATAGGTGTTTTGCAGCTGCTGGCCGCTTTCAGCGACCCCGGCATGCTGTTTACCTGTACGGCCACCCCCGGCTCCAAATCGCTCGAAGAACAGATCAACGCCCTCGCGGCCCAGGCTGCCCAAACTTCCGCCCCCGCCGAAGCAGCGGGAAAGTAACACATGCGCAAACTTTGCCTTAAAAAAAATGAAGACCGCCGCCTGCGCGCCGGTCACCTGTGGATATTCGCCAACGAAGTGGATGTGAAGCAAAGCCCGCTTACAGACTTTGCCCCCGGCGAAGCCGCCACCCTGTGCGACTGGCGCGGCGCACCGCTTGGCAGCGTGTGCGTCAACCCGGCTTCGCTTATCTGTGCACGCCTGCACAGCCGCAAGCCCGATACTGATATGGACGAGGCCCTGCTTATCCAAAGGCTGGAATCGGCCCTTGCCTTGCGCCAGCGCCTCTACCCCGCCCCCTGGTACCGGCTTTGCCACGGCGAGGGCGACTTTTTGCCCGGCCTTGTCATTGACCGCTACGGCGACCACCTTACCGTGCAGGTTACCACGGCAGGCATGGAACTGCGCCGCGAGGCCCTCGCCGCCGCCCTGCACAGCCTTGTACGCCCAACCTCCATACTTTGGGCCAATGACCTTGCCGCACGCGGGCTCGAAAACCTCTCGCGCGAACAGCAGAGCGAGGGCAACCTGCCCGACCGCCTTGAGGTGCCCGAAGGCAACTGCCGCTTTTATGCGCCCTGCGCCACCGGCCAAAAAACTGGCTGGTTTTACGACCAGCGCCCCAACCGGGCAGAGCTTGCCCGCTATGCCAAGGACGCTGACGTGCTGGATATCTTCAGCTATGTTGGCGGGTTTGGCGTCAGCGCCGCTGCGGCTGGCGCGAAGTCTGTAACCTTTATCGACGCCTCTGCCCAGGCGCTCTCCTTTGCGGAAGAAAACGCCCAGGCCAATGCCCCGGGCTGCGAGGCCCAAACCCTGTGCGGTGACGCCTTTGATCTGCTGCGCCAGCTGCGCGACGAGGGCCGCCGTTTTCAGGTCATCAGCCTTGATCCCCCGGCCTTCATCAAGCGCCGCAAAGACGCGGCCCTTGGGCTTGCCGCCTACCGTCAGGCCAACGATCTGGCCGTGCAGCTGCTTGCACCGGGGGGCATACTGGCCACGTCATCCTGCTCGCACCATCTCGAAGTGCAGGCCCTGCGCGGCTGCTTGACGCATGCTGCCACCAAGCGCAAACTGCATGCCCGTATTTTGTTTGCCGGGGGCCAGGGGCCGGATCATCCCATCCATGCTGCCATGCCCGAAACGGCCTATTTGAAGTGTTTCATTGCCCAGGTGGGCGCTTAACCACAAGGATTTGCCATGCTGAACAAAGTTCGCCTGCTCACCCCCGGCCCCACGCCTCTGCCGGAGCGCGTGCGTCTTGTGCTCGCCAAAGACATGATCCACCACCGAAAAGGTGAATTCAAAGCCATAATGGGCAGGGTTCAGGAGCGACTGCGCGTGCTGTTTGGCACGAGCGATGCGGTACTGCCCCTCTCCTGTTCCGGCACGGGAGCCATGACTGCGGCCGTGTACAGCCTGTTTACCCCCGGCCAGCGCGTGCTGGTGGTTGAAGGTGGCAAATTTGGCCAACGCTGGCGCGAAATCGCCGCCTCGCGTGGGCTTGAAACCACCACCATCGAGATTCCGTGGGGTCAGGCAGTTGATCCGCAGGCCGTGGCCGCAGCGCTCAAGGCCGATCCTTCCATCGCGGGCGTTCTTGTACAACATTCCGAAACTTCTACAGGTGTACTGCACCCGGTGGAAGAAGTGGCGCGCATCACCAGAGAAACTGACACCCTGCTGCTGGTGGACGGCATCTCTGCCGTGAGCCTTGCCCCCTGCCCCATGGACCAGTGGGGTATCGACTGCCTGGTTACGGGTTCGCAAAAGGGCCTCATGCTACCCCCCGGCCTTGCCTTGCTGGCTCTTTCGCCCCGCGCGTGGAAGCGGGCCGAAAGCCTCACGCCCGGCTGTTTCTATTTTAACCTGCCCAAGGAAAAGGCCAAGGTTACCCAGGGGCAAACCCTGTTTACCTCGGCTGTGAACCTTGTGGTGGGCCTGGACGAAAGCCTTGATATGCTGCTGGAAAACGGCCTTGAAGCCGTGTACGCCAAGCAGTGGGCCCTGACCATGCTGACCCGCACGGGTGTGGCAGCCATGGGACTTGAACTGTACGCCAAAGACCACTTTGCCTGGGGCATTACCAGCGTCATGCTGCCTGCGGGCGTTGACGGCACAGAAGTGCTGCGCATCGCCATGGAAAAATACGGCGTGTGCATGGCTGGCGGGCAGGATCACATGAAGGGCCGCATGGTGCGCATAGGCCACATGGGCTGGGTAGACTGGGCCGATCTGGTGGCCGGTCTGCACGCCCTTAACAGGGGCATCATTGAAGCCGGTGGACACTGCGGCTCGCGTGACTATCTTGAAGAAGCGCTGGCCGCATACCGCGCAGCCCTTGCGGGCAATCCCGGCGAAGTACCGCGCCTCGTACACAGTTAAACTGGCGCACAGTCGGGCTGACGCCCACGGGGCATCGCAGGCCGCCAGCCCTTGCGCTGGCGGCAAAAGCTTGTATGTTGAAGCACGGTGCAGCCTAAGCCGCTGTTACCCTAACAGTTTATGAGCCACGAGGTCGCCATGAGTGACAATACCTGCGGCTGCAAAGCCGATGGCCCCATGCCGGAAGTGACGTTTTCCACCTTTATCATTTCTCTGGCATCATCGGCTCTGGTGCATCTGGGCGAAGTGCCCAACCCCGAAACCGGCGGTACAGAAACAAGCCTGCCCCTGGCAAAGCACAGCATTGACGTGCTGGAAATGCTGCGCGCCAAGACAGAAAACGGCCTTGAAGAACAGGAGCGCAAGCTGCTGGAAAGCATACTTTACGAACTGCGCATGAAGTTTGTGATCAAGTGCGGCCCAGACTGCGCCTGCCAGTCAAAAAAAGCCTGAGGCACTGCGGGGCGGCACTGCGCAACGCGGCATGAGCCGCAAACGGCACGGCCCCGTCACTACCATTGACCATACAGTTTCAAAGGATCAGCGGCATGAAGACAATCAATGTGGGTCTGGTGGGTATTACCGGCTATGCGGGCATGGAACTGACGCGGCTTCTCGTAAGCCACCCTTCCATGCGCCTTGCCATGGCCTGTTCGCGGGCTGAATCGGGCAAGCGGCTGGGCGATTTTTATCCTTTTCTGAACCACATGCCCGGCGCGGATGTGGTGATCAGCGTTTTTGACCCCAAGGAAGCCGCCCGCCAGTGCGATGTGGTTTTTCTTGCTGTGCCCGCTGGCACTGCCATGGACATGGCCGAGCTGCTGCTGCGCGAAGGCGTGAAGGTTGTTGACCTTTCGGCAGATTTTCGCCTGCGCGATCCCGAAACCTACGCCACATGGTACAAGCGCGAACACATTTGCAGCGACCTGTTGCACAAGGCCGTTTATGGCCTGCCCGAGCTGTACGCCGCTGAGATCGCCAAGGCCAAGCTGATCGCCAACCCCGGCTGCTACCCCACCTCGGTCATTCTGGGGCTGTACGCCGCCATCAAAAATGATCTGGTGCACGCCGACGATATCGTGGTAGACGCCAAATCCGGGGCCACAGGCGCTGGCCGCAAGGCCGTTGTGCCCACGCTTTTTTGCGAGGTTTCCGACAATTTCCGCGCCTACGGCCTGCCCACGCACCGCCACACGCCTGAAATTGAACAGGAAATTTCTCTGCTGGCTGGTCACGACATCACGCTTTCGTTCAACACGCACATCTTGCCCACCAACCGGGGCATTTTGTCGACCATTTACACCAAGCTCAAAAACCCCGCCACCACACTGGACGAAGTGCGCGAGGTCTTTACCCGCACGTGGGAACACAGCCCCTGGATACGCATCCTGCCCAAAGGCACGCTGCCAGAAACGCGTTTTGTGCGCGGGAGCATGTTCTGCGACCTGGGTCTTGTGGTAGACCCCCGTACAGGGCGGCTTATCATCATTTCTGCCATTGACAATCTGTGCAGGGGCGCGTCGGGCCAGGCCATGGCCAATGCCAACCTCATGTGCGGGCTGCCGGTGAGTGCCGGGCTCGATATGCTGGCTCCGCTGGCATAAGGGCTGCCAGCACTCTGGCTTTTTGATTCAAGCACGGCAGAAAGGCTTTTTATTCCTGCTGGATGCAACACATGCAGCAGCGGTAAAAAGCCTTTCGCCATGCCAGAAGCTCCCCCCGGTCACTCACCGGGGAGCCAGACTGGCCCAATGAGGCCCGAACCGTGCGCCAAACTTGCCGCCGCAGTTGTGCCGCAGTTGTGCCGCAGTTGTGCCGCAGTCGTGCCGCAGTCGTGCCGCAC
>SAAX01000093.1 GCA_009929215.1 Deltaproteobacteria bacterium
GATCAAGGCACTAAGAGCCTACCATAGCGGTTTTTCCCCCTTCGAAACCAAGCATGGGGTCAAAGGTGCTGAATTTGAAAATGTTCTGGTTGTGGTGGGACGCGGGTGGAATATGTATAACTTTGGCGAAATGCTGGAGTTAGGCGCGATATCCCCAATTCCTCCTCAAAAGCAGAAAGCTTTTGAGAGGAATCGTAACCTTTTTTATGTGGTTTGCTCGCGTCCAAAACGCAGGTTGGCTTTACTTTTTACGCAAGCTTTGAATCCGTTAGCGTTAAGCACGTTAGAACAGTGGTTTGGGCGAGAAAACATTGTTTCCTTAGATTTTGGTAAGAATAAAAAAATTAGATTGTAGCAAGTTCCTTGCTTAGGGAGACAATAGCAACCTCAAAATTTTGATTTTCTGTGACAACCCAATAAACTGGCATGCTGTCATTGCATAAGAAAAGATCTTCCTGCTAAAAATTGTCTTTCAAAAATTCACCTGTAGCTTTATCTATTTCTATTCACCCTGGCTTCATCGTTCCCCCTACCCTTGATAGGGGGTATAATAACCCGCGCCAAGTGTGCGTTTTTATTTTAAGGCCATAAAAAAGAGAGGGGTTCCCCTCTCTTTTTTATTTAGCGCATCCTTGGCTCTGGTGAACTAGTCTTCACCTTCTTCATCTGGAAAGACAGTGATTCCAGAGTTGAGATTGGTCTTTGCATGCGTATTCAAAGGCATTTCAATGATGGAGTAGTTTCCAGCGACAGCTTGCTGAATCAGGCCGGTTTCCGCGTATTCGTCATCATCCAGCGACTCCGTGGGGTCAAGCGTGTTGTCGATAACGTGGTTGTATCTGGCTGTATCGAGGCTGTCCCTTGCGGCATCCACGCAGGAATCAATGATCTTTTCCGCTTCTGCACTGGATTCAGCAACGCCAAAAACCATATCAGGATTGCCCTGGCAGGATACAAAATAGACTGATTTGTAGGACATTGAACTTCTCCGGGTCTACTGGGTGTCTGGCAAAAGAAAGAAGGCGGGGGAAACCCCACTTTTCATATTTTAGCAAACAAGATCCTGGTTTTGCTTTTTGCTTTCTTCTAGCTGTTCTTTTTCAATGTATTCACGCCTAATCTTAGCAATAAAATCAAAAAAACGTTTTTCATCTTCAATTATCAGCTTTATATACCTAATAATTTCCTCTTGTTTTTTATTTTTTGCATACATATTAAAGTATTCTACAATACTACCTGCAAAAATCTCACTTCTTGTAGAACAAAAAAATTTTCCATTAACATAAACAACAAAGTGATGTCCTGATTCAAATGGATATCCCTCATCATCAAAGTCATACTCAGGAATTTTATCGAATGTTGCAGTCATAAATCCTCCCGGCTTCGCCGTTCCGCTCTACCCAGGTGCGGGCAGGATAGCCCGCGCCCTAAATGTGCGATTGCTTGCCTGAAAGCATTGTCGAATTCAACTTATTTTTCAACGGAAAATCGTGCAATAATATAGGTCTTGAACGCGTTTTTCCGTGTGTGGGGCAGGTGTGGGGCAAAAGAAAAAGGGCTTACGGTGCATAACCGTAAACCCTTGATTTTATTGGCGCGCCCGGCAGGAATCGAACCCACGACCAAGAACTTAGAAGGTTCCTGCTCTATCCAACTGAGCTACGGGCGCACAGGCATGGGCTCAGAGCCCAGCCGTGTGGCGCACAATATAGAGATAGCGCCCCATGCCGTCAAGCTCTGCGGTGCGTGGGCCAGCTTGCACGCAAACCCACCGCACAATCTTGCGGCGCACCACGTCCGGGAACAGTTCTGCCGCTGACATGCGGGCCGCTTTGCGCTAAGCTCTTTGTATGAATACCACGTTCAGCACTCACGCAGACATTCAGCGCCATCTGGATGGTCTGGGTCTTTTTCATATGGATATGGGCCTTGGCCGCATGCGCCGTGCCTTGGCGGCCCTTAATCTTGCCCGCCCTCCCTTTGTGGTGGCGCAGGTACTGGGAACCAATGGCAAGGGTTCCACCTCGGCCTTTCTGGCATCTCTTGCACTTGCGCACGGTTGCCGGGTGGGGCTGTACACCTCGCCGCACTTTATCAGCCCCACAGAGCGCATCCGCATTGGCGGGCCAGAGCAGCCTGCTTGCGCCCCGTGGCCTGCCGAAAGCTGGGTGGAACCGGCCAATCAGGTTATGGCTGTTGCGCCAGAGCTGACCTATTTTGAATTTCTCACCGTGCTCGCCCTGCTGGGTTTCGCCCGCGAAGGTGTGGAGCTGGCGGTGCTTGAGGCTGGCCTTGGTGGCAGGCACGACGCCACCACCGCCGTGGCCGCCGATCTTTTATGCTACGCGCCCATCGCCCTTGACCACAAGGACATCATAGGCCCCACCCTTGCCGACATTGCGGCAGACAAGGCCGCAGCCATACGCAGCGCAGCGCCCGTGTGCAGCGTTGCGCAGTTTCCAGAAGCCGCCAAGGCTCTGGAAAACGCCGCACGCACGCACAAAGCTCCCATTTTCAGGGCCAGCCCTGCGCCTGCGGGTTTGCGCCTTGCCCTCAACGGCCCCCACCAGCGTACCAATGCTGGTCTGGCTCTTGCGGCATGGCAACAGCTTGCGCCCATGCTGCACAAAAATGCCGAAGACGCCCCCGCCCAAGAACGTGGGCTGATGCAGGCCTTTATGCCGGGCCGTCTGCAACGCTTGGTCGGCACAGAATCCCTGCCCCCGCTGCTGCTCGATGGAGCCCACAACCCCCACGGCATGGCGGCGCTGATCAAAGCCCTGCGGGCCGAGGGCATAAAGCCCGCCGCAGCCATTTTTTCCTGCCTTGCAGACAAGGATTGGCTGCCCGCCGCCCAGATGCTCAAGCATTATCTGGGCGAAGCCCCCATGTTTGCCATCACGCTCGACAACCACAGGGCCGCAGCCGCAGACGATATTGCGGCTGCCTGCAACAGCCTGCCGCCCGCAAGTGCTCAGGCTTTGCCACAAGGCCCGCAGGCACTTGCCCAGGCGCTTGAGCTGGCCCGCGCCCTGCCCACCGTCAGCGAGGCGCGCCCCGTGCTCATGAGCGGGTCGCTGTATCTGCTCTCAGAGTTTTTTACGCTGTATCCACAAGGCCTTACGCATGGGCTTACCTAGAGGCTTACCCGGAAGCTTACGCAGAGGCTTACCCAAAGGCTTACGGAGGTGCCTGTGAAAGCAACAGCCCGCAAACGCCTTAACTGCACGCCGCGCCACGCGCAGCATTGACCGCACAGCTAACGTGCCTAGTTTATAAACCACCAGAACGCTTTTTTCATTTTTAGCAGTACATAAGGAAGCCCATGCAGAATCTCTTTCGCGCCATTCCTTCTGTTGACGCAAGCCTTGCCGCCCTGCACCGCGCCGATGCCGCGCTGGCCGACAGCCAGCAGACGCCGCACGCCCTGTTGCGCGATCTTGTGGCCGCATTCTGGGAAAACAAGCGCGAGAGCATCCGCGCAGGAACGTGCAAAAATGCCGGCGACCTGCGCCTGGAGCATCAGCTTCCTGCCCTGCTGGAATTTGTGCAGCGCGGGCTGCGGCCCCGCTTCCGCTCTGCCCTCAATGCCACCGGCGTTGTGGTGCACACCAACATGGGGCGTTCCGTACTGGCAGAAGAAGCCCGGCAGGCCGTGATCCGCGCCGCCACCGGCTACTGCAATCTTGAGCTTGATCTCGCCACTGGCGGCAGGGGCAGCAGGCATGCGTTGGTTGAAGGACTCATTTGCCGCATCACCGGGGCCGAGGCGGCTCTTGTGGTCAACAACAATGCCGCCGCCGTGCTGCTGGTGCTCGACACCTTCTGCAAGGGCGGCGAGGTGATTGTTTCGCGCGGCGAGCTGGTTGAAATCGGCGGCAGCTTCCGTATCCCCGAAGTGATGGAAAAAAGCGGGGCCACCCTGCGCGAGGTGGGGGCCACCAACCGCACCCATCTGCGTGACTACAGCGCCGCCATCAACGAAAACACCCGCGCCCTCATGCGCGTGCACACCTCCAACTACCGCATTGTGGGCTTTCATGCCGCAGTGAGTCTGCCCGACCTTTCCGCCTTGGCGCGGGAACACGGCCTGCCCCTCATTGAAGACCTGGGCAGCGGCAGCCTTATGGATTTTTCTGCCTGCGGTCTGCCCAACGAACCCACCGTGCCGGAAGTTTTGGCGCAAGGTGCAGACATTGCCACATTTTCGGGCGACAAGGTGCTTGGCGGCCCACAGGCGGGCATTATCACCGGGCGCAAAGCCATGATCGACCAGCTCAAACGCAACCCGCTCACCAGGGCCCTGCGCTGCGACAAACTGTGCCTTGCAGCACTCGAGGCCACACTGCGCCTCTACCTCGACCCGGAAAAAGCCCGCCAGAGCGTGCCCACCCTGCGCATGATCACCTGCCCGCCCGCAGAGCTTGCCAAGGCGGCCCGCAGCCTTGCAAACAAGCTGCGCAAGGGCCTCAACGCGCAAGCAACGCAGTGCGAAATAAGCGTGCGCGAAGACGTTTCTCGGGTTGGCGGCGGGGCCTTTCCACAGTACGACCTGCCCACGACCCTGGTACGCATCCGGCCTGCCGGGTGCAGCCCCACGGCTCTCAAGGCGGCGCTGCTCGAAACGGTTCCCCCGCTCATCGGCAGGCTTGAAGACGACGCATTCTGCCTTGACCCCCGCACGCTAGATGTCAGAGAATACCCGGATGTGCTGCGTGTGCTACGCGAGGCGCTGCACGCCGCAAGCCGCCAGACCATATAAATACAGCAAATCGCCGTTTGGCGACAGTAAAGGAATAGCATCATGGAAAAATCGCTCGCCTACAAACCCCAAAGCATCTGGGAAAATGCCGATTCCAAAACCCGCAAGGAAATGGAAGCTCTTGCCCAGCGCTACATCGAATTTCTGACCCGCTGCAAAACAGAACGCGAAACCGTGGAATATGTGCGTCAGCGCCTAGCCGAAAACGGCTATTCCGAGGATTTCAGCAATGATCGTGTCATGCGCAGCCTGCGGGGCAAGGCCATATTTGCCGCCCGCAAGGGTGCTCTGCCCCTGAGCCAGGGCCTCTCGCTGCTGGCCGCCCACGCCGATACACCGCGTCTGGACTTCAAGCAGCGCCCGCTTATTGAACAGCCCGGCGTGGCCCAGGCCAAAACACACTATTACGGCGGCATCCGCAAATATCAGTGGCTGGCACGCCCCCTGGCCCTGCACGGCGTTATCGTGCGTGAAAACGGCGAAACCGTGACCGTGACCATTGGCGAAAAACCCGGCGAGCCCGTGTTCTGCATTGCCGACCTTTTGCCGCACCTTGCGCAAAAGCAGGTTACCCAGCCTGTCAGTGAGGCTTTTGAGGGCGAAAAGCTCAATATCATTCTGGCCCACAGCACGCCCAAGGCGGGCAAATCTGCCAAGACCGACGCGCCCAAAGACCCCATCAAAACCCAGCTGCTTGAACTGCTGCACAAAAAATACGGCATCTGCGAAGAAGACTTTATCACCGCAGAGCTTCAGGCCGTGCCCGCAGGGCCAGCGCGTTTTGTGGGCTTTGACAAGGCCATGATCGGCGGCTACGGGCAGGACGACCGCATCTGCGTGTTTACCGCGCTTGAGGCCCTGCTTGAGGCCGAAGCCACAGGCCGCAGCATGGCCGTGATTTTTTGGGACAAGGAAGAAATCGGCTCGGACGGCGCAACCGGCGCGGCCTCACGCTTTATGCAGTACTGCGTGGAAGACCTCGCCCGCGCGTGGGACAAAAACCTGCCCTCCTCGCACGTGCTGCTTGAAACCCGCGCCCTCTCTGCCGACGTTTCCGCTGCGCTCGACCCCGATTATCAGGAAGTGCACGAAAAGCAGAACGCCGCGCAACTGGGCTACGGGCCTGTGTTCTCCAAGTTTACGGGTTCGCGGGGCAAGTACGGCGCAAGCGAGGCCGATGCCGAATTTTTCGGTACGCTGCGCGGCCTGTTCAACGGCAAGAGCATTGCATGGCAAGCCGCAGAACTTGGCAAGGTAGATCACGGCGGCGGCGGCACGGTGGCCCTGTTCCTGGCTGCCTACGGCATGCAGGTTATCGACCTTGGGCCTGCAATCCTCTCCATGCACAGCCCCTTTGAACTGGCCAGCAGCGCCGACCTGTTTGCCACCAAGCAGGCCTTCCGCGCTTTTCTTGAAGCACAGCTGTAAGCGGTACAGTCATCCCCATACACAAAAGGCCCGTGCCACTGCCTGCATGTATTGCAGCCAGCGGTACGGGCCTTTAGCATAAAATTAGTTCTTGGCCTATTTGCCAGCAAGGCTGCGCAGGGCCCTTTTGCAAATGTACTCTGTCGCCTTGCAGGGGCTCTGGGCAAGCCATGTTTGGCACAGCCTGCGCACCCATTGAGGCTGCGACTTGGCGGCATCATTCAGCCAGTTGCCCACACTGTCCTGCACATATTTTGAAGGGTCAGCCTTCAACGGCTCCAGCACAGGCAACCCAAGAGCGGGGTTTTCTTTAAGAATGTTCATGTGCGCGCACCACACTCCCCGTGGCCGCGTGCTTTCGCTGGCAAAGCGGCGCACCCGTTCATAGGGGGCCGTGGCCCAGCCAGCAAGGTAGGTGATGGCCTGCTGCGGTTGCGCGGCAATATGAGGCCGCACTGCGAGCCAAGCCCATTCGCGCACACCAAAATGCGCATCGTCTGCAAAGGCGCGCACAGCATCCAGCAAATTTTCCAACGGCTCGGCAGGGTCACTCAAGGCATGATCGTGCGCCAGGGCATAGCAGATCCAACCGCGAACCGTATCAGCCCGATGCCCGGCAAGAGCCACCAGCCCCTGCCGCCCCACGGCATCAAGCACAACCTCTCCAGCCAAAACCATGCGCTTTGAAATACCCCAGCCTGCGGCCTGACGCATTTTTTCCAGCGCAACTGCACCTGCCTGCGGCACTGCCGCAGCCATCAAAACCGCAAAATCAACCGCCAGCCCTTCGGCCAGATTACTTGAGGCGTCTTGCCCGCTGTTGAGCTGGGCCAAACGCGCAGATGGTATGTCCATGATTCTCCTGCCGCGTGCATCTGCAACATATTTTAGCGAGCTGCATATGCAACGGCGCTGCTAGGTCGGCTGGGGCCGGGTTTGCTGCCCGCCCCAGAGCCGCCAGCAAGCTTAGGCGCTACGGCCCATGCCCTCTGCACGCGTCACCAGCTTGCCAATGTCTGAAACAATGTGTTGCAGGGGGCACTTGTCTGGCGTTCTGGCGTAAATGCTGCACACCGCCCCCCTGTCTTCATCGTAGGGCAGCAGAAACTTGGGCCCGGCCCCCTTTTGCACCCATTCAGGGTTGATGCCTTTTTTCTTCAGCAGGCTTTTAACAAGATCCGTTGCCGCACCCATGATCATGCTCCCGTGTTGCGTTTGCTCAAAATCAGTTGACGGATGACCTGGCGCGCCTCGCTGAGGTCGTGCTCGATGTCTTCCAGCTGTTCCGCGCTGAACTGCAGGCTGTCCGCTTTGATGACGCCGACCGCGTGGGAGCAGAGCTTCGCCCCGTTGTAGGCCATGACGAACGCCTGGGCGCTTCCGAAATTTTCATCCCGGGTAAGTTTACTCAGCTGATCGTCGTCCAGCGCCGTTCCAAGCGCGTCGAACTTCAGGTTCAGTTCCGGCTGATATGCCTTCTCCGGATGCAGAAAGGACACGATGGCCTTCCGCAGCTTGTCCCGTTTCCATTCCGGGCTGTCCGGATACGCCTTCAGGAAGTTGAAAACGGGCACGCACGGATTTTCGAGTTCCGGATTCCGGACGCCGTCGTTGTAGAGTTCCGTCCACATGTCCAGCTTGGAGATGGGTATCTCCAGAAACAGGGCGTATTTATCCTCGGAAAGCGCCTGGATCCGGCGAAGCATTTCCCCCACGTTCTGGCGGTGATGCGCGTATTTTTCATCGGGAAGCCCGTGGGTTTCCATTGCCCAGGACGCCCAGCGGGGACCGGTGAAGAAACGCTTGGATTCATTGAGGGCAAGCGCGATCTGAACGGGCGTCTGTTTTCCGGTTCCGATCAGGACGCGCAGCATTTCAGAGGCTTCCTCGATGGATCCGGCTCCGTCCCCGGTCAGCTTGTTCCGAACTTCCTCGAATGTCATTTTCTCACTCCTCCGCCAGCGCCTTGGCGACGGTATAACTGGCGATCTCGCCGGTGCGGAGTTCGACGCCGTCGATTTCCTTTCCGTCGCTGATGGCCTTCTCCAGCGCCTTCTTGTCGAGTTTCTCCGTCACGATGAGCGCGGGGATTCCCTGGGCCCGTACGCTGGCCTTGGCCAGCTCCTCGTCCACGATCTCCAGATTGGTTACGGTGCGCAGTCCATACTTGCCATAGTCGGTCGGCCGCTGGCGTGGCTTGATGAACCGGTCCGGGTTATGGCCGATATAGGCGGCCAGTTCCGCGGACATATCCTTGAGTTCCGCATCCAGCGGATCCAGCTCCCGGTCGGCGGCGGCCTTGAGATCGGCGATGCGTTTTTCATACGCGGCCTTGATTTTGTCGCGTTTGGCAGTCAGCAGCGCGATCGACCGGAAGAGAGCGTCGGCGCGTTCGACGGTCATCGCCTTGTAGTTGCGGTTGTCGGAAAGTTGTACGGGCATGTCAGACCTCCTCGGAAATGTTGTTGCGGGATGGACGGGGGAAAGCGAAAAGGTCCTGGAAGCGCGCGGCGGTCGGCGCGGTCACCTTGTTGGTTTTGCACTTTGCAATCGTATGATAACCGAGCCCGGTCAGAGCGGCCAGATCGCCGAGCGTGATCCCCTCGTCGACACAGGCGCGGACCAGCGTCGGAATGTCGGACGGCGTGCGCTGCTGGATCAGACGCAGAATCTTGGCGCGTCCCCTCGTAATATCCGCATCGGACATTCGCGTCGGGACGGTCGGAGTCGCCGGACACGCGCGCTTGATTCTCCGGCCTCTTTTCTTCGGAGACGCGGGCGGGGGAACGGCATTCCGCGGCTCTTCCCGGGACACCGGGGCCGCGGGGGCGTTTCCGAACTCGGAAGCGATGGCACCGCCGTCCGATCCGAAAAGCTCCGTCATGCGGGACAGGAG
>SAAX01000002.1 GCA_009929215.1 Deltaproteobacteria bacterium
GACAAAATGGGCGACCAGCCGGAAATCACCCTTCCGCCCCATTCCATGCCCGAGCGCTGGTAAGTAGCTTCACAGTATCTGGCTCATCAACAGGCCGTAGCTGA
The DNA here is from genome assembly GCA_009929215.1 of Deltaproteobacteria bacterium. Lineage (GTDB taxonomy): Bacteria > Desulfobacterota > Desulfovibrionia > Desulfovibrionales > Desulfovibrionaceae > Desulfovibrio. The sequence continues at coordinate 105 of SAAX01000002.1, forward strand.
TCAGGGCAAATAAAAAACCCGCCAAAAGGCGGGTTTTTTATTTGGCTGAGCGCCCAAGGGCAACCCCCGAACGCTCTTGCAATCAAGCCGAGCTTTAGAAACCGAAACCGTCGTTATTGGCACCAGAGGAACCAAAGCCGAAATCATCCGGCACGGCGTTTTCTTCAGCAGCAGGAGCGGCATCGTCGCCAGCAGCAGCGGCAGCACCAGCGGCCACGCCGCCCACAACCATGCCCTTAAGGCCGTCTTTAATGGCGTCCTTGATGTTCATCATCAGTTCGTCATGGTTGATGGCAACCTTGCCCTGGAATTCGGCCACCTGCTTGCGCAGGCCGCCCATATCGGTGTTCATGGTCTTGATCTTGGCTTCGAGTTCGTCAACCTTCTTGGAAAGGGCGGCGGCGCGGGCTTCAGCGGGTTCAAGAGCGCGAACGCGTTCTTCAAGGGCAGCGGCGGCGGCAGTCTGAGCGGCCATGCTGGCGTAGGTATCGGCAAGGTAGGTCAGCACCTTGTCGCACAGGGTCTTGGTAAGACCGTCCATGCAGGTAAGGGAAACATTGTCGCCCAGCATGCTGCGGCCGGTGCTGACAAAGGCTTCCCACGACTGGCCTTCAACCCAGTTCAGGTCGGCAAACTTGGGGTACCAACGTGCCAACCAGGCGGCGGCAAAGGGGCCCACAGCCTTGGCGCAGGTATCACAGGCAACGGAACGACCGGCAACAAAACCGGCGATTTCCTTGACGTCTACGCCCTCCTTGCCCACTACCAGGGCAAGCACGGACTCCACGGGAAAAACTTTACGAGATGTATCAGACATGGCGGCCTCCTCCTCGGAGATCGTAAATATTTCAGTAAAAGCTCACGGGGAACTGTGCGCAACTTCAAGGGTGGCCCCCAGCACGCAGCCGGGGGCCAACGCCGTTAGCTTCTGCCGTACATGCGGGCGTAAACAAGGGCCGCCGTGCGGTACACGAAGTGGCCAAGCTTAGACCAGGGCAGGTAAGCGAAAAGCATCCACACAAATACCAGGTGCAGATAGTACACCAGGAAGGCGGGCACAATGGCGTCCGCCAGGCGGAAGCACTGCGACAGCACACCGGTTACGGCCACCAGCCAGATGATGCCCAGCAGATACCAGTCGTGCCAGCTGGAACCCTGGAACTTGGGATTCAGCATCACACGGCGAACCGTAAGGATGGCAAGACCAGCCAGCAGCATCAGCGCACCCAGGTTGGCCAGAATCTTCACGGGGAAGGTCAGCGGCATGGGCGTGTCAATGTGGATGAGCGGAATAACCTTGCCGCCCCAGTGACCCACGGCAACCACGGCCGTTACAAAGGCCAGTATGGCAAAGCTGTAAACCAGCAGCATGTGGCCAAACTTGCGGTTGGGGGTGTCGGAGCCGGTGGCGGGGCCAGCTTCGCAGTCGTCAAACTTGCGGTGGGTGATCGCTTCATCCCACAGCACGTCCCACAGATGCCAGATCCAGCACTTTTGCTTGCCAATAACGGCCAGCGAGCCTTCTGGCTTAAACATGGCCCACAGTTTCATGACACCCCGGGCGATGATTAAGGCAGCGCCGAAGAAGGTGAGCATAAAGATGGGGTCGATGGTGTAGTCGCCGTAGAACACCTGGCCAAAAACAATGCGGCCATCGGCAGCGCGGGGGAACCACTGGCCGCCGTTAAAGCCGGCGCGGATCCACCACACAAAGAGCCACAGCACTGCGGGGATGGCGAACAGCACGGGCAGGCCCGAGGGCTTGCTCATAAGTTTGCCAACGCAGGTGGGTTCGGTCAGTTCGCGGTAAATGACGTTGCGTGCCGCGCCCATAAGGTCGGCAGGCTTTGCGCCGCGCGGGCAAAGATCAGAGCAGTTGCCGCAGTTGTGGCAAAGCCACAGGTCAACGTCGGCGCGCAGCTTGTCTTTGAGGCCCCAGGAAGCCCAGACCATTTCCTTGCGCGGATAAGGCGCATTGGCCGGGGCGAGGGGGCAGGCCACGGAGCAGGTGGCGCACTGGTAGCACTTCTTGAGGGATTCGCCCCCAGATTCTTCCAGCGCCCTGACAAACTCCATATCAGGTTTGATTGAACATTGTGCCATTGCTGCCATCCTCCTACATGCCCTTGAACGGGTTGGGGCCCATGGCCATGATGCGGTCAACGAAACCGTCGATCAGGTCGGGAACCTTGTCGTATTCGTCAATGGCCACTTCAAGCTGTTCCACGCGTTCGGGCTGCACGCCAAGGCGGTTGAGCGTCTCGGCAATGTTTTCCTTACGGCGGGCGCAGATTTCAGAGCCCTTCACAAAGTGGCACTGGTAGTCGTCGCCATATTTGCAGCCCAGCAGCATAACGCCGTCGTAGCCCTTGCTCATGGCGTCAGACACCCAAATGGCGTTGACCGAACCAAGGCAGCGCACCGGAATGATGCGGCAGTAGGGGCTCCAGGGCTTGTTGCGTGCACCGGCCATATCAAGGGCAGGGTACGCATCGTTTTCGCAGGCCAGAATCAGCACGCGGGGGCCGTCAGCCTTGAAGTCCTTGGGAACATGAACTTCGCGGATCATGGAGCCGATCTGGTCGATATTGTAGTTGGCGAAGGAGATAACGCGTTCGGGGCAAGCACCGAAACAGGTACCGCAACGGCGGCAGCGAGCCGGGTTGGGCTTGGGCGTACCCTTTTCGTCGTCGTCCAGAGCGCCAAAGGGGCATTCTTCAGTGCAGCGCTTGCACTGGGTGCAGCGCACAAAGTTGAACACGGGGTACGAAAGGTCACCAGAGCGGGGGTGCACAGCCACACCGTGGCTGGCGGCCTCAATGCACTGCATGGCCTTGAGCACCGCGCCCTTGGCGTCTTCTTCGCAGGCGTCCATGGTCAGGGGCTGACGCACGCAACCCGCTGCGTACACGCCGGTACGGCGCGTTTCGTAGGGGAAGCAGATGTAGTTGGAATCTGCAAAACCGTCGAACAGGTTCAAATCCGGGAAGTCCGGGCCCTGGCGGTAGTCAAAACAGACAGTCACGTCTTTGGCAGTGGTGGGCACAAGGCCCGTGGGCACAACAACCAGGTCAACGTCGAGGTCAAAATCCATACCCAGCAGGGTGTTTTTGCAGCTCACAACCATGTGGTCGCCAGCTTCGCGGATTTCGGTCACGTCGGCCTTGGTCATCATGACGCCCAGGCGATCCTGCATCTTCTTGTAGAAGCGTTCCAGAATGCCGGGAACGGTCATATCCTTGTACAGGATAAAGGTCTGACAGGTGTCGTTGGTCTTTTCGCAAACCGTGTTGGCAAGGCGAAGCATACCCACGCTGTTGACCGCGTTGGAGTAGGTAACATGGCGGAAGCTTTCGAGGTTTGCTTTCACAAAACCCTTTTCTTCGCCTTCGGCAGGCTTGGCTGCTTCTTCCGCAGGGGCGGCTTCGGCTTCTTCGGCTGCCTTTTTAACCGCTTCTTCGGCAATGGTGGTGTCGAGCACAAAGGCGATACGGCGGGCATTCACCTGGTCGGCTACCAGCATTTTGCCAAAGGTGGCGGCATCCACAACCTTGGTGCTCTGCCCAAGGCCCATGGAGGAAAGGTACTGCGGATCAAGCGGCACCCAACCGGTAGCCAGCACCACTGCGCCCACGTCGATGGTCTGTGCGCCAGCGGGGGTCACAAAGGTGGCCTTGAACTCGCCGGGCTGGCCTTCCAGCTTTTCCATGCGCGTGTTCATATGCACGGCAATCTTGCTGTTGCCAAGCACCTTGCTGATCTTGTCGGCCACGTTGGTGGGCTGCTTGTCAGTCCAGGGCGAAACCAGGGGCGAACCCATGGGAATGTTGTTGGCTGCGCCGCCGAGCTTTTCGGCCTTTTCAACCAGCACAACTTCATATCCGCTTTCGGCAGCTTCTGCGGCAGCGGTAAGACCCGTCCAGCCGCCACCGATAACCAGCACGCGCTGCACGCCGGTAACGGCGGCAGAATCGGGCACTTCGCTCTTTTGCAGCTTAACCACACCCATGTTCACATAGTCGCGGGCCATGATCGCCAGAAGTTCCGGCGCGCCGTTGGCTGTGTCCACGGGGGTTTTGTCAGGATTTTTATAGGCCTGCACGCACTGTTCGCGCAGGTTAACAAATTCCACCTGCACGGGCAGGCGGTAGATTTCCGAATCAACGCGCGGTGAAGCGCCGCACAGCAGTACGCCGTCCAGCTCTTGCGCTTCAATGTCGGCCTTGATTTCACTCACGGCCAGGGCCAGCACAGGAACAACCTTGACCACGGGCACAAGACCGCCCCACTTCTGGCTCGTCTGCTCGGCCAGAGCGGTCAGATCAAGCCCGCCGCCAATGTTTTGCTGGTCAAAATAGACGCCAATTTTACCCGACATGCCGCCTACCTCCCTTTCACCGTTTGAACCGCCTTCAGGGCGGCGGCTGTGCCAGACTGCGCAGAGCGCATCACATCAAGGGGCATGCGCGCGCAGCCAGCAGCAAAAATGCCAGCCTCATCTCCACCCGCAATAAAGCCGTCTTCATCAAGCGGCACGGGCAGGGGCGCATTTTCACCAGACAGCGAGGGCTGCATGCCCGTGGCCAGCACAACAAGATCATAATCAAGGGTCATCTTTTCGCCGCGCACGGCGTCTTCTGCCGTGATGCGCACGCGGTTGCCCTCGGCCTGTTCGGCATTGGCAACCTTACCCTTGACAAACTTAACATTAGGCAGCGCCTTGACCTTTTCAAGCACCTTAACATAGCGGCCCGGAGCGCGCAGGTCGATGTAGTACACCGTAATCTGCGTGTCGGGATTCTGCTCTGCGATGTACAGGCACTGCTTGAGAGTGGCCATACAGCAGATGTACGAGCAATAGTTGAGGTGGTTCTGGTCGCGCGAACCGGCACACTGCACAAAGGCAACACTGTGCGGGGCCCTGCCGTCGGTAGGACGGACAATGCGGCCGCCGGTGGGGCCAAAGGGCGAGGCAAGGCGTTCGAGCTGCATGTTGGACACGCAGTTCTTGACGCTGCCAGCACCAAGGTTGGTCAGGCGCGTAACATCATAGGGCTTCCAGCCTGTGGCAACAACAACCGCGCCCACGTTGAGATCAATCTCACGCTGCGGTTCGTTGACGTCCAGGAATTGGGCCCCGGCAACCCGCGCGCTGTCAGATTTGGAGAGCGCGTCGAGATCGAGGGTGTAGCGGCTGGGGAAGGCGAAAGGCATATCCTTGTGCAGGGCCTTGCGCGTGGCAAGACCAAGCTCAAATTCGCTTTCCACTTCGCCGGTCAGGCTGGAGGCAAGCAGGCTGAAGTCCACGTTGTGCGGGGCGGTATGGCGGGGGCTGATGCGCACCTTCACCTTATAATCGCCCTTGACGCCCATGAACCCGACCACTTCGGCCTGTGTGAAAAATTTGATGCGCGGGTTCTTCCTGATGCGCTGGAACTGAATTTCCAGACCGCAGGAGGGGGGACAAAGTTTGGGAAAATACTTATTGAGCTGAGCCACGCGCCCACCAAGCCAGGGCGACTTTTCGACGATAAAGACGTCGTGGCCCAGTTCCGCCGCTTCAATGGCGGCTGTGAGGCCTGCAAAGCCGCCGCCCACGACGAGAATGGCATTGGACATCCTGGATATCCTCCTGCGTTGTTGCATAGCGGCTGAAGAAGGAAAAGGACTCCCGCCGCGAAAAAAAAGGAGCGGCCCCGTGGCCGACCTCTGCGAGCGTCAGCGCACAAAACTGCCCGCACCACGCCCGCCGACAATGGGGGGCCTGCTGCCGGTCATCCCCTTGCCGAACAATTGCCTTGTGCAGCGCACCGCATGCCAAGCATGCAGCACACGAACAGGTGGCACGAAAACCGCTCTTTTTCCGGCAGGGCTAGGCCGCCACCGGCACGCGTTTTTCGCCGCCGCAAGCCCGGACAAAGCCAGAGCTTGCAGCAGAGGGGGCGGCCTTGCGGCCGCCCCCATTTGGCATCAGTGCCGCCGACTAGTCGGGGATGATCTGGTAGTAGGGCTTCTTGAAGATATGGGTCTCGCCGGTGGCGGGATTGTACTTCGAGTTCACGAAGCACTTCCAAGCGTCGTCGTCCAGGCCCATGAAGTCCGCACGGTAGTAGAAGCCGGGGTAGCGGGATTCTTCACGGAAGGAGATGTGCTGCATGTGCAGGCGCACCGTCCACAGACGATGGTAGTTTTCCCAGCAGCGAAGCAGTTCGTGCAGGTCACGGGCGGCCAGCTTGAAGGAATCTTCTTCCATCATGGCAAGCAGGTTGAAGCCGGTGTCGAGCAGAGCCTTCGAGGTGGTGTAGTACGTGCTCACGCCACCGCCGTATTCGTCGGTGCACTTCACGAGACGCATCATGAAGTTCTTGGGCGTGATGTAGTTCGGGTTCACCACGGGATCGGTAGAAGCGGCCTTGCCTTCTTCAAAGTTGTAGAAGGGACGGTAAACCAGCTTCTTCAGTTCTTCGGCGGTTTCAGCGAACTCAGGCTTGAAGTCCTTGTGATCGAGGCACCAGCGAACCATCTGCTTGCCAGCGATACGGCCTTCAGCATGCGAACCGGAGGAGAACTTGTGGCCGGAAGCGCCCACGCCGTCGGCGCAGGTGAAGAGGCCTTCAACGGTGGTCATGCGGTTGTAGACCTTACCGTTGGAAGCTTTCACTTTGTAGTCTTCGGGCACCCAAGCTTCATCGGGACCGGAAACCCAGATACCGCAGCAACCGGAGTGGGAGCCGAGCAGGTAGGGTTCGGTGGGCATGATTTCGGAGCCGCGTTCTTCAGGTGCGGTGTTGGTGCAGGCCCAAAGGTTGGCCTGGCCCACGCACATGTCGAGGAAGTCTTCCCAAGCTTCGGATTCAAGATCCTTCTGCTGTTCTTCGTTAAGGGTCGCGAAGGTGGTCTGCAGGGCGGTCTTGGTGTCCATGTAGATGGGGCCGCGGCCTTCGCGCATTTCACGAAGCATCATGTGGTTACGCAGGCAGGTCGGAATGACATGGCCCTTGGCGTAGCCGCGATCTTCGTAAGGCTTCAGCATGGCGCGGTTGGTGGCGCAGTAATCTTCACCCTTGGAGTTGGTGGCTTTGGCCTTGAACAGGAGGAACCACGCACCCACGGGGCCGTAACCGTCCTTGAAGCGGGCGGGCACGAAGCGGTTTTCCATCATGGTCATTTCAGCGCCAACCTGAGCGCACATGGTGTAGGTCGAACCGGCGTTCCACACAGGATACCAGGCGCGGCCCATGCCTTCACCGGTGGAGCGGGGACGGTACACGTTAACGGCACCGCCAGCGGCCACCATGATGGTGTTGGCTTTGAAGATGTGCACTTCGTTAGCGCGCAGGTTGAAGCCCACGGCGCCAGCGATGCGGTTGGGGGTATTCTTATCGAGAAGCAGCTTCACGATGAAAATACGTTCCATGATGCGGTCTTCACCCAAGGCATTCTTGGCAGCTTCGGCCACGATGCACTTGTAGGATTCACCGTTGATCATGATCTGCCAGCGGCCGGAACGCACAGGGGCGTCGCCCTTGCGCAGGCTCTTGCCAGCAGCCTTAGCGGCAGCGCCGTTCAGGTTGTGGCCGTCGTCACCCTTGATCCAGCAGGGAAGGCCCCAATCTTCGAACAGATGCACGGAATCGTCAACGTGACGGCCGCAGTCGAAGATAAGGTCTTCGCGAACCAGGCCCATAAGGTCGGTACGGACCATGCGGACGTAGTCATCGGCGTCGTTATCACCCAGGTAGGTGTTGATGGCGGAAAGACCCTGAGCCACGGCGCCGGAGCGTTCGAGGGTGGCTTTGTCAACCAGCATGATCTTCAGGCCGTGCTTGTCGCCCCAGCGCACTGCTTCAAAAGCGGTGCCGCAGGAACCCATGCCGCCGCCCACGATCAGCAGGTCAACAGCATGTTCTTTCACTTCAGGCTCGGCAATGGCCACACCCTTCGTCGCTTCCTTGACGGGAATCATTGGCATAATTGTTTCTCCTTATCGCACTAGCGGTTGCAATAGCCTAGCGGCCGTGTTCCATGCAGGTGAAGGACTTACCAGCGTCCTTAACATCGAACTTCTTGCCAAGGGCGGTCTTGGGAGCGACCAGGGCAGTCTCGGTGAACAGCAGTTCATCTTCGATGTTGGCGCCTTCAGGATGACCTTCGAAGGGCTTGATGGAACCTTCCGGCGTAGTGCGGATGGGGAACTTGAAACGTTTCACATTGCCATTGCGGAACTTGACGGTCCACATGATGGAGTCGGCCGAGCGCATGGGGATACAGGTACCGCCCATGGGAGCAAAGTCTGCGTAGGGGCGAGCCGTGATGGCGCCCTGGGGGCAGATTTTAACGCAGGAATAGCATTCCCAGCAGGCTTCGGGTTCCTGATTGTAAGCCTTCATTTCCTCAGAATCCAGGATCATGAGGTCGTTAGGGCAAATGTACATGCAGGCCGTCTTTTCGCCACCCTTGCAGCCGTCGCACTTGGACGGATCGACAAACGTCGGCATACGTATCCTCCAACTCTTTTAAAAGTGTTTCAGAAAAACCCGCCGGGTTCGGCGAGGCGCGCGGCAAAATCCGTCACGCCGGGGTTAGCCGAGCGCCTCCACAACGAAAGTTGGGCGTATGGCTTGCGCAATTAGTAACAAGCACTTAGCCTTTGCGTCAACCCCCCTCTGCAAAATTTCGTGGAAACTTCACAGAACAGCCATGCAGATTTCCTACAGAATCAACGCCTTAGAAGCCTTGTGAAAAAAAATCTCTTGGCCATTTTTGAGCCTTGCGTGTCACAAGCATTTCAAATGCCTACTTCCAGACCATACATTGGTGCTGGGCGCACAACCCTTGCAAGAGAACTCATTTCAAGCTAACACGCTTGGGCAGATAAGGGAAGCCCCTGGGCCAAAACGAACCAAGAGTCGGCAACCCGTTGTTTTTCCAGCGCAGCGCCACGGGCGAACCCCTCCTATCCAAATTTCATTATCAGTACAGGACAAGGCATGACCGACAACTCCAACGATTCCCGCGCACCACGTGATAAGCGCGAAGGACGGGGCCCCCGCGGCCCGCGCAGCCCGCGCAATAGCCATGACACCGGCGATTCGCGCGCCCGCAAGCCGCTGCGCGAAGTGGTTTGCGAAATAGACCGCGACATTCTGCGCCTGCTGCTGCGCCGTAACAACATTCTTGAACGCATGCGCGGCGACAGGCCCCGGCTCGACTCTGCCGAAGAAAAAAATATTCGCGAATCGTGGGAGGCCGCCGTTTCCCACATCAGCCGCGATGCGCGCCTTTCCGGCCACTTTTTTTCGCTCATGCAGGAAGTGGAGTTTCAGCCCCGTCCCGCCTCTGCGCGCAACGATGCCGCTGAGGCTGGCGACAATGCTGGCGCAGCCATGCAGGAACCGCCGCGCACGGCCTTTAACCTTGCGCCGCCCGCCAAACATGTACGTTTGCGCATGCCCGCGCCCCTGGCCTGCCGCGCCACCCGCGCATGGCTGATGCTGGCCGCCGCTACGGGTCAGCCGCTTCAGCTGTCGCCCTGTCTCATGAACGACCCCATTGTGGACTGCGTAAAGATGCTCAACCAGGCCGGGGCCTCGCTTACCCGCGAGGATGAAGGCGTTTGCGCCCGCCCGGCGGCCCCAATTGGCGCGGCTGACAAGGTTTTGCACACCGGCGACAGCGCGTGGAACTTTTTCATGCTGCTGGGCCACTATCTTGGCCGCCCCTCGCGCGCCAAATTCACTGGCGATTCCAGCCTGAAACTGGCCGATTATTCTGCTGTACGGCACTTTCTGCCCGCCCTTGGCGCACGCCTTGTTCACATTGTTCCCAAGAGCGACGGCCTGCCCGCACGCCTTGAATGCTCTGGCATTCTGCCCGATTCCGTAAAGCTGCCCGCCGATGTGCCCGCCGAACTGGCCGAGGGCATTCTGCTGGCGGCCCCCGGCTACGAAAGGGCCATAACCCTTGATCTTTCCTCGCACCCCGACCACAGGCTCATTGTGGCGCGCGTGCTACCCATTTTGCGCGCAGCTGGTGCAGACGTGCAGACCGAGGGCGCAAAAGTGCGTGTAAACCCCGGCCCGCTCAGCCTGCCCGCCAAGCCCGATGCGGGCATGGAACCTGAACTGGCGCTCTTTTTGCTGGCCCTGCCACTGGCCCTTGGCGGCGAAGCCCATCTGGGCGGCCAGTGGCCCGCCCTGCCCGCAGCAGAGGCTGGCTGGGACCTGCTGAAGCAGCTTGGCCTTGACCTGCGCTATGAGGCAGGCAAAGAAGGTGGCGAGGTCTGCGCCACGGCGGCTGCGCCCCTCAAGCAATACGCCAGGGGCGACCTGCCCGCTGGTTTTCCTGCCATGTGGGCTCCCCTGCCGCTGGCTCTGGCAGCCTGCGCAGCCCTGCGCGGCGAAAAGGCCGTTGTGCCCACATTGCCCAGCGGAACCGACAGAACGATGGTAGAAAGTTTTCTTTCGACAGTTGGGCTGGAATTGGATGAAAAAGGCTGCTTGTGCAAAAAAGAACAATCTGGCCCTAGAACGGGCTGGAATGCCCCCGACCCGGTATGGGCGATGGCACTGGCACTGGCTGCCTGCGCAAGCCCCCACCAAAAGCTGGGCAACCCCGGCATCATGACCGGGCTCTACCCGCCTTTCTGGGCTCTGTACAATACGCTGCCCGAACCGGCCCTGCGCCGCTCTGCCGCGCCGGAAGCCCCGGCTGCCGCGCCCCGGCGTCGCATTATCACCGGTGCGGTGGCTGTGCCGCCTGAATTGAAAGACGAAGACGATTATTAGAAAAATAACGCAACAGGCGCTGGCGGCACATCATTGCCCCCAGCGCCTGTTGCGTTTTGACCGCAAAAAAACCGCCCCGAGCGATTAACCACTGCGGGGCGGAAAGCCTGTTTTCTACCATACAGCCCATGCCGCCCTCCAGAATTACAAGGCAAAGCTGGCAAAGGCGCAGGTGACAGGATTACTCCTGGGTAAAACGGAAGACACGAACAGAAATGGGCTGCATGCTCTGACGGTTCATGGCCGCCACAACAAAGGCGTACTCCCTGCTCTGCCCACTGGGCGGGCAAGGGCCACGGTAGTGGCGGGTCAGGCCGCCTTCAGGAATGATGCCCGTTCCATCGTTGTTCCAAAGACCGCCGCCCAAAAACATCTCCTGCGAATCGCTGGTAAACTCCATGAGGCGCACGTCGTAATAATCCGTGCTGGCAGGAGTTTGGGCCACCTGAATTTCGGGCGAGATGCGTGAGCACCGATGGACATCGCGCAGGGTAACGGTAACGGCCATGCCGTCAGGAACTTCCTGCGTCTCCTTTGAGGCGCACGCGGGCAGCAGTGCCGCCGCAAACAGCGCAGGAATGAGCACCCGCCGGGCTTTGCCTAAAAATTCAAAACGCATCAGAGCCTCCAAATGACAATTGCTTTATACGGCTTTTGGAAGCATAACCAATAGTCAGGTCGAATACAACAACCAGTGGGAGCAGTATATGTCCATTCTTGCAGACAGTGTTTCGGGGTATCTGGAAAACGCATCGTGGATCCGGCGCATGTTTGAGGCCGGTGGCCAGCTCAAGGCCCAGTTTGGTGCAGACAATGTTTATGATTTCAGCCTGGGCAACCCCGACCTGCCAGCACCTCCTGCCGTGGTGTCCGGCCTGCGTTCTTTTGCCGAGCACGCTTCCGAGCCCTTTGCTTTTGGCTACATGCCCAACGGCGGTTTTGTGTGGGCGCGTGAAAAACTGGCCGCCCACCTCAGCAAGGAACAGGGCGTAGAGCTCACCGCCAACGACGTACTGCTGGGCTGCGGCGCTGCTGGCGTGCTCAACGCCTTTTTGCGCGCCGTCATCAACCCAGGTGAAGAAATGCTGGGCTTTGCCCCCTACTTTGTGGAATACGGCTTTTATGTGGCCAACCACGGCGGCACGTTCCGCGCGGTCAAAAGCAAGCCCGACACCTTTGCCCCCGACCTCGCGGCGCTTGAAGAAACCATTAGCCCCAAAACCCGCGTGGTGCTCATCAACTCGCCCAACAACCCCACCGGCGTGATCTACAGCCGCAAGGATCTGGTTGCGCTGACCGAGCTGCTTGAAAACAAAAGCCAGGAATACGGCAAGCCCATCTGGCTGGTGGCCGACGAACCCTACCGCTTTTTGGCCTATGACAATGCCGAAGTGCCCTCGGTGCTGCCCCTCTACCCCTATGCGGTGGTCATCAGCTCGTTCTCCAAAAATCTTTCGCTGCCGGGCGAACGCGTGGGCTTTGCCGCTGTGTCGCCCCTGCTGCACGAAAAGGCCGAGCTCATGGCTGGCCTTACCCTTACCAACCGCATTCTCGGCTTTGTGAACCCGCCCGTGGTGGGCCAGCACATCATGGCCGCCGCCCTGGGCAGCCAGGTTGACCTGAGCATCTACGCCGCCCGCCGCAAGGCCATGGGCGAAGTGCTTAAAAACGCTGGCTACGAGTTCCAGATGCCTGCGGGGGCCTTCTACTTCTTCCCCAAGGCTCCCGGCGGCGACGACGTGGCCTTTGTAAAGAGGCTCGTTGAGGAACGCATTCTGGCTGTGCCCGGATCGGGCTTTGGCTGCCCCGGTCACTTCCGCCTTGCCTTCTGCGTGGACGAAAAGGTCATTCGCAAGGCTGCCGATGGCTTTGCCAAGGCCCGCGCTGCGTTCAAATAATTTTTATGCGTGCGGGGTGGCACAACCGCCCCGCAGAAATCACAGGGGAACAGACATGACGCAATCACCGTATGCAAAAGCACCACGCGGGCTGCTGCGTGGTTTTGTTGCGGCCTTTGCATGCCTTCTTTTGCTGGTGGCCGTCCAGGTTTCTGCCAAGGATATCAGCGTAAAAGAAGCTGCTGATCTTGTGCAAAACCCGCCGCAAGGCCTGGTCATCGTGGACGTGCGCACCCCTGCGGAATTTCGCGAGGGGCACATTGCGGGCGCGGTAAACATGGATTTTTTTGGCGCGTCCTTTGATTCGCAGATACTTACCCTGCCCAAGGACAAGCCCATCCTGCTATACTGCCGCACGGGCAACCGATCGGCGGGAGCGTACGATACCATGACAAAAGAGGGGCTTACCAGCATTCTGCACATGAACCAGGGCATCACCGCCTGGCAGCAGAGCGGTTTGCCCTTGCAAAAATAGGGCTCTGCCCCGCGCAGGCGGCATTGCCGCTGGCACAGATTCTGCTTCTATCCAGGGCGGAGAGGAATGTTTTTCCTCTTCGCCCTTTACGTTGTCTGCCCATGTGTGCGGCAGGCCAGGCGTGCCGCACATATCTGCGGCACAGCGGCATACGCTCTCTCCCGCAGGGGCGGCTTGCCGTTACCGGGTATAGGGAAAATAATTCCCCCCGGCAGGAGGCAAAGTATGAATTCGTCATTGTACATCGGCGCCACTGGCATGAAGACCTTGGGTAGCGGCATGAACGTTATCTCAAACAACATCGCCAACGTGAGCACCATCGGTTACAAGCAGCAGACCGCGCTGTTCTCTGACGTTTTCTACGCCCAACAGGGCGGCATCGGCGGCTGGTGGGATTCGCAGACAGATTCCAAGGTGGCCCTTGGGCAGGTGGGACAGGGCGTACAGTTGGACGCTGTGCTCACCCGATACAGCCAGGGCGCGCTTGAGTCATCCAACACCGTCACCGACATGGCCATCAGCGGCAAGGGATTCTTTCAGGTAACGGATAAAAACAATGCGCAGTTTTACACCCGCGCTGGTGACTTTCGGCCTGACAACCAGGGCGTGTTGCGCACACCTGCGGGCATGGCCCTTATGGGCTACCAATTTGCGGCAGACGGCACAAAGGGCGCACTGGCGCAGGTAACCATAGACAGATTTGCCAAAATGCCTGCCAAGGCAACCACCGCTGTGGATCTGCGCCTGAACGTGGCGCAGTCAAAAGACACTGCCGTTGACGCCACCAACCCCTATTTCAGCCTTCTCGGCCAGTACAATTCTGCCAACACGCCACCCATCAGCAGTTCCGGCTACGGCTACGCCCAAAGTATAACCATGTACGGAGCCGACGGCACGGCCCACTCCGCCACCATCTATTTTGACGGAGCGCCCTCCACCGGAACGGGTACTACGGCAGAATATCTTATCGCCTCCGATGCCGACACCAACGGCGGCACAGCACAGGCCCTCATGATGGGAACCCTGAGCTTCAATGCCAAGGGCGAGATCACTGGCATGTCGGCCTACACGCCGTCCACCGCTGGCAGTACCAATCTTGCCGACTGGAACGCAGCCACGCTTTCTGCCACCGGCCTGCCGCAAATGACCGCCAACGGCTCGACCGTCACGCTCAACCTGGGCATCACGGCCACGGGCGGCTGGCAAAACACGCCCGGCAACGCGGCCAGCGTGGGCACAGACCCCAATGCTCTGGCAAGCATGGGCAATGCTTACACCCGCGCCACAGACGCCACCACCAACTACACGTCTTCCTCGCCGGTCTTGCGCACCAAAAGCCAGGATGGTTACGCCTCAGGCACACTGAACAACATCAGCATCAGCGAAGACGGCACTGTTGTGGGCAAGTTTTCCAACAACAAAAGTATGGATCTGTGGCAGATACCCGTATGTCGCTTTACCAGTGAGGACGGCTTGCGTCGCGAAGGCAACAACCTCTTTTCCGCCACAGAAGATTCTGGTCAAATGGAAATGGGCGTTGCCGGATCAGAAAACTACGGCAAGATCCATGCCTATAATATTGAAAATTCCAACGTGGATATGGCAACAGAGATGGTCAATATGATTGTCAACCAGCGCGGATTCCAGTCCAACAGCAAGGTTGTGACCACAGCAGACCAGATGCTGCAAAAGGCCATGGAACTCAAGCGCTCATAACAGCCCGCAGAGCAGCTTGCAATTGCCATGCTCGCCCACATTTGCCCCGGTTCGCCGGGGTTTTTTATTGCCCGCAGACACCCGTGGCGCGTGCAACATATGTACACTCTCGGCTTTGGCACACAAGCATGGCGTTGCGGCATTGCCCATGGCCGTTGCATAGGGTACAGTGCTCAACTATATTGCGGATTACTCTATAAAAACAAACGTTTTTGCCGCACTTTTTTTAGGAGCACGCCCTCATGAGCGCAGCCGCTTGCACAGCCGCCGGCACGGCCCTTTATGGCGTCACCGGTTGGCCCTTGAGCCAAAGTCTTTCGCCCTTGCTGCACAATACGGGTTTTGCAGCTCTCGGCATCAACGCCCTGTACCTGAAGTGGGAAGTGCCACCCCAGAAGCTGCCCACCTTTGTGGAAAGCGTACGGCTGCTCAATATTCGCGGCTGCTCTGTCACTATTCCGCACAAGGTAGAGCTGCTGCCGCTACTGGACGAGGTGAGTCCGCTGGCCCGCAGCGTGGGCGCGGCGAATACCATTTACTGGAAGGGCGAGAGCCTGTGCGGCGAAAATACCGATGTTGCGGGCTTTATGGCCCCGCTGGGCAACGAACCCCTTGCTGGTGCTGATGTGCTGCTGCTGGGCGCTGGCGGCGCTGCGCGGGCAGTGGCTGCAGGCCTTGTAACAACTGCCCCGCACAACCGCCCTGCCAGGGTGTTTGTGGCCACGCCCTCAAACAAATCCCATTTGCCGCTGGCCGATGAATTTGGCCTTACCCCCCTGCTGTGGCAAGACCGCCACGAGCCCGTGTCCATGCTGGTCATCAACACCACGCCCCTTGGCATGCGCGGCAAGGCAGAGCAAGAAACTCCGTACGATTTTTCACAGGCCACGCCCCTAGCGCCCGCAAACGATGCCCATGCAACACCATTGGCCTATGACATTGTGTACAATCCTCTTGAAACACGGTTTTTACGCGAGGCACGGGCCGCTGGCCGTCGCTGCATTTCGGGGCTCGAAATGTTTTTTGGACAGGGCGATGCGCAGTTTCGCCTGTGGACTGGGCAAGGCCTGCCGCCAGAATCTCGGCGTGCCCTCGAAACAGCACTGGGGCAGCAGCCCCGTTAACCAGACACGAAAAGTGAGGCTTCCATGCGAATTCTTGTGCTGCACGGCGTCAACCTGAACATGTTTGGCAAGCGCGACCCCTCACAGTACGGAACAGCTACCCTGGCAGATATCGATGCGGCTCTGCAAAGCCTGGCAAAAGATCTGGACGTGACTGTTGCATGCTTTCAGACCAACCACGAAGGTGCCATGGTTGAACGCATTCATCAGGCGCTGGACGAAGGGGTAAACGCACTTGTTATCAATGCAGGAGCCTGGACGCACTACAGCTATGCCCTGGCAGATGCCCTGGCCATACTGCCCGTGCCGGTGGTTGAGGTTCATATGTCCAATGTGCACGCACGCGAGGCCTTTCGACACCATTCTGTGCTGGCCCCGGTGTGCGCGGGCAGCATATGCGGCTTTGGCGTAGAAAGTTATCTTTTAGGCTTGCGTGCAGCCCATACGCTTGTGATAAATAACGCAAAACAAACCAGAGCCGATACACAGTAAATGATTTGTACGGGTGCGAGCCTAGATTTTTGACTTTTTCTGCTGTAGCGTTATAGCCAGCCATGTCACAGCGGCACCCCATCAGCTTCTAACCAGAGAGTTCCCATGAACGACGCCATCAACCTGAACCGCCTGCGCGACCCCGCCTTTACGGAGGAAGTGGACGCGCATAGCGGGCAGAAAGTGTCCACCTGCTATCAGTGCGGCAATTGTACGGCCGGCTGTCCAGCAGGTTTCGTTTATGATTTGCAGGTCAACCAGATAATGCGGGCGGTACAGCTGGGCTTGAAGGACGCGGTACTCGACTCGCGTTCCATCTGGATGTGCCTGTCCTGTTCCACCTGTAGCCAGCGGTGTCCCAACAATATCGACGTGGCCGGAGTCATGGAGACACTGCGCCACATGGCCCGCAAGGAAGGCCGCGTTACCGTGCCCAAGGTGGAAAAATTCTGGTTTTCCTTCCTCGACACGGTGCGTACCTTTGGCCGCACCCACGAAATTGGCACCATGGCACTCTACATGATGCGCTCGCTGCGGGTATTTACCGATGTTGACCTTGCGCCCGAAGCCCTCAAGAAAGGCAAGTTGGGGCTCAAGCCCCACATTCTGCCCGGCGGGGCGGGGCCGGTTACCCGTATCTTTACGCGCTACAAGGAACGCGCCAAGCGCGAGGGGGTGCGCCCATGAATTTCGCCTACTACCCCGGCTGCTCTGCCAGGGGGTCTTCTAAAGATTACGAAATGTCCACTCAGGCTGTGTGCAAAGCCCTGGACATGAGGCTTGTGGACATTCCCGACTGGAACTGCTGTGGCTCTACCCCGGCCCATGCCGTGGATACGGAACTTTCTGCCGCGCTGTGCGTACGCAATCTTGACATTGCCGCCCAGCAAAAGGCCGAGGTGCTGCTGACGCCCTGCCCCAGCTGTCTTTCAAACCTGCGCATGGCTGCCAAGCGCATGGAAAACCCCGCCTTCCGCAGCCGGGTTGACGAGCTGCTCGACGGCCCCTCGGCCAAGCAGTTTCCGCCTGTCACCTCCGTCATGCAGGGTATTGCCGCACAGATGGACATGGACGCCGTTGCCGCCCGCGTGCGCCAGAGCCTCAAGGGGCTCAAGCTCGTGGCCTACTACGGCTGCCTCATGAGCCGCCCGGCGGAAATTATGAACTTTGGCGACCCGGAAAACCCCACGCTGATGGAAGAAATGATGTCTGCCTGCGGTGCAGAGATGCTCGATTTTCCGCTCAAGACTGCCTGCTGCGGCGCGTCCTTTGGCATCCCCGAGCGCCCCATGACGGCCAAGAATTCGGGCCGCATCCTTGAGCTGGCCACCCGCCTTGGCGCAGACGCCATTGTGGTGGCTTGCCCGCTCTGCCAGATGAACCTTGACCTGCGTCAGGATCAGGCCAGCGCAGCCTTGGATACCAAGTTCCGCATGCCGGTGCTCTACTTTACCCAGATGATGGGCATTGCCTTTGGTCTGCCCGAAGAAGAGCTGGGCCTGAACAAGCTGTGCGTGAGCCCCAACGGCCTTATGCGCAAGCTCGACGAACTGCGCCGCGCTGAAGGAGGCAGGTAATGAGAATAGGCGTCTTTATCTGCCACTGCGGCAGCAATATCGCCGGAACTGTTGACTGCGCCAAGGTGGCGGCCATTGCCCGTACCTACCCCGACGTGGTCTATGCCGACGACCCCATGTACACCTGCGCCGAGCCGGGCCAGGCGGCCATTGAAGCGGCCATCCACGAGCACAAGCTCGACGGCGTGGTTGTTGCCTCGTGCTCGCCCCGCATGCACGAGCCCACCTTCCGCCGCACGGTGGAACGCGCTGGTCTCAACCGCTACATGCTTGAAATGGCCAATATCCGCGAGCACGTTTCGTGGATCGGCAAGGACATGGAAGCCAACACAAACAAGGCTGCCGAACTGGTACAGCTGGCGGTGGAAAAGCTGCGCAACAACAAGCCCCTTGTGGCCAAGAGTTTTGACGTCAACAAGCGCGTGCTGGTCATTGGCGGCGGCGTTGCCGGTATTCAGGCGGCGCTTGACTGCGCCGACGGCGGCGTGCCCGTTGTGCTGGTAGAGCGCGATGCCACCATTGGCGGCAAGATGGCCAAGCTCGACAAGACCTTCCCCACCGTAGACTGCTCGGCCTGTATTCTCGGCCCCAAGATGGTGGACGTGGCCCAGCACTCCAACATCACGCTGTATGCTTATTCCGAAGTGGAAGACATTTCGGGCTATGTGGGCAACTTTACGGTCAAAATCCGCAAACGCACCACCTATGTGGACTGGAACCTGTGCACGGGTTGCGGTGCCTGCACCGAAAAATGCCCGGCCAAAAAAACGCCCGACACCTTCAATGAACTGACGGGCACGACCACGGCCATCACCATTGCCTTTCCGCAGGCCATTCCCAAAAAGGCCGTCATTAATCCGCAGTTCTGCCGCCAGCTCATCAAGGGTAAATGCGGCGTATGCGCCAAGGTGTGCCCCACCGGGGCCATCAAGTATGACATGGAAGATGAGATCATCACCGAAGAAGTGGGCAGCATTGTTGCCGCCACCGGTTACGATCTTATGGACTGGACGGTGTACAAGGAATACGGCGGCGGAGCCTACCCCGACGTTATCACCTCTTTGCAGTACGAGCGTCTGCTCTCCGCATCCGGCCCCACGGGCGGTCATGTGAAGCGCCCCTCTGACGGCAGGGAACCCAAGAACATCGTCTTTGTGCAGTGCGTGGGCTCGCGCGATAAATCCGTGGGCCGTCCCTACTGCTCCGGCTTCTGCTGCATGTACACGGCCAAGCAGGCCATTCTGACCAAGGACCATATTCCCGATTCCAAGTCCTTTGTCTTCTACATGGACATCCGCGCTCCAGGGAAGATGTACGACGAGTTTACCCGCCGTGCCATGGAAGAATACGGCACGGAATACATCCGTGGCCGCGTGTCGCAGATTTACCCCGACGGCAACGGCCAGATGACGGTCATGGGCGTGGACACCCTTTTGGGTCAACCTGTTGAAATCAAGGCCGACCTTGTGGTGCTGGCCGTGGGCGTAGAGGCCAGCAAAGGCTCGCCCCAGCTGGCAGAAAAGCTGCGCATTTCTTACGACAGCTACGGCTTTTTTATGGAAAGCCACGTCAAGCTCAAGCCTGTGGAAACCAATACCGCCGGCGTGTATCTGGCGGGCGTGTGCCAGGGGGTCAAGGATATTCCCGCCTCTGTGGCCCAGGGTTCCGCCGCTGCGGCCAAGGTGCTTTCGCTCTTCGCCAAAGACAAGCTTGAAAGCGACCCGCAGATCGCCCAGGTGGACATCCGCCGTTGCGTCAACTGCGGCAAGTGCATCCGCTGCTGCCCATTTGGAGCCATCAAGGAAGTGGAAATCCGGGGCGAGGGCAAGGCTCAGGTCATCGAGACCGTGTGCCAGGGCTGCGGCCTGTGTACGTCCACCTGTCCGCAGGGGGCCATCCAGCTTTCACACGCTACTGACAACCAGATCCTTGCGGAGGTAAACGCCTTATGCCAGTGCTAAACGGCAAAGAACTGAGAATTGTAGGTTTTCTCTGCAACTGGTGTTCGTATGGCGGCGCGGATACTGCCGGTGTGGCCCGCGCCACCCAGCCCACAGACCTGCGCGTCATCCGTGTTCCCTGCTCGGGCCGCATCGACCCGCTGTTCATCGTCAAGGCGCTGCTCAACGGCGCGGACGGCGTGCTGGTTTCTGGCTGCCACCCGCGTGACTGTCACTATGCTGCGGGCAACTTTTACGCCCGCCGCCGCCTTGAGGTGCTCAAGCAGTTTTTGCCCGTGCTGGGCATTGACGAACGCCGCTTTGAATACACATGGGTTTCGGCATCCGAAGGCCAGCGCTGGCAACAGGTGGTTACGGTCTTTACCGACCGCATCCACAAGCTCGGCCCTGCGCCCAAGTTTGAAGACCCCGAACCGCTGCTCAAAATCGCCGACATGGCGCTGACCTCGTTGCGCTCCCTCGGCACTGGGCAAAACGCCGCCCTTGCCGAACTCAAGGAAGCCATCAAGGCCAAGCTGCCCGAGCTCGACTGCGTGCTGGGCTGGCAGCAGGGCTACGACGAGGCCCATACCGTGCCCCTGTTCATGAAGACCCCCGAGGACGTGGACAAGCTGGTGTGGGGGCCCTTTAACGTCAACAATCCTGCCGTGTACCTGCCCTCGTTCAAGGGCAAGAAGGTGGGCATTGTGGTCAAGGGCTGCGATTCGCGCTCGGTGGTCGAGCTGTTGCAGGAAAACCTGATCCGCCGCGAGGACGTGACCGTCTTTGCCCTGCCCTGCGAGGGCACGCTGGACATGGCCCGCGTCAATCAGGATCTGGGCCGCTACACCAAGATTGACGGCGTGAGCTACGACGAGGCCGGTGTTACCATCACCGCCGACGGCAAGGCCCACCGCTTCTGCATGACAGACTACGCCCAGGGCAAGTGCTACGGCTGCACCACGCCTTCTGCCGTGCTGGCTGACACCCTGCTGGGCCAGCCCGTCAAGGTGGACGGCGCAGCGGGTACCCCGCCGGAACTGGCCCTGCTCGATTCCATGACCCTGGACGAGCGGCTTGCCTTCTGGCGCGGCCAGATGGACCGCTGCCTGCGCTGCTACGCCTGCCGCAATGCCTGCCCCATGTGCGTATGCCGCGATTACTGCGTATCAGACAGCCGCGACCCGCACTGGATGACGCAGGAAGACAGCGCCAAGGAAAAACTCTTCTTCCAGACCATCCACGCCATGCACCTGGCTGGCCGCTGCACCGGCTGCGGCGAATGCCAGCGCGCCTGCCCCGTGGGCATTCCCATTCTGGCCCTGCGCCAGCAGATTGCCCGCGCTGTGGCCCAGCTTTTTGACGGCTACCAGCCCGGCCTCAACCCGGACGATGTGCCGCCCCTGCTGGGCTATGAAGTGGTTGAAAAGAACATTCACGAGAGGGACTGGAAATGAGCACGATACGCTTTGTAACACCCGACGGCCTGCCCGCGTTTCTTGCCTACCTCTCGCAGAATGGCCGCCGCGTGCTTGTGCCTGTAGAAAAGCCCGCCAACAAGCGCTCTGTGGTTTTTGAGCCCTGGCAAGAAGGCAAGCCCTTTACCATGGAAAAGGCCACCGTGCCCGCCAAGGAGGCCGTGCTGCCCCAGTGCGAGACCTTGGTGCGCTACAAAAAAACCAAGGATCCTGATAACCTCGAACGCGTCACCATGAGCCTGGACGACAAGCCCGAGGCCCAACCCACTGTGGTTTTTGCCTGCCGCCCCTGCGACGCACGCGGCTATGTCGTACTTGACCGCCCCTACCTCAAGGGCCCCTACGCCGACCCCTACTACAAGGCCCGGCGCGATCAGCTTGCAGTGGTTACGCTCACCTGCGGCAGCGGCTGCAACACCTGTTTCTGCCACTGGGTTGGCGGCGGCCCAACCTCGCCCGAAGGCTCGGACGTGCTCATGACCGAGATCGAGGGCGGCTATGTGCTGCAAGCCATCACGCCCAAGGGTGAGGAGCTGCTGGCCAATTCTTCGCTTGCCGAAGGGGCCGAGCTGTTTCACAAGGCCGAAGCCGCGCGCAAAGAAGCCTGGGCCAGCCTTGTGCCTGCCCCCGATATCAAGAGCGCACCCGAAAAGGTGGCTGTCCGCTTTACTGACACGCAGTTCTGGCAGGATCAGACAGACCGCTGTATCTCCTGCGGGGCCTGCACCTACTTTTGTCCCACCTGTTACTGCTTCACCATCACCGACGAGGGCGAAGGACTGAGCGAAAAGGGCGGACGCCGCCTGCGCAGCTGGGACAACTGCATGTCCTCGCTGTTCACGCGTGAGGCCAGCGGCCATAACCCGCGCATGCTCAAGGCATTTCGCATGCGCAACCGCGTGTCGCACAAGTACTCCACCTATCCTGAAAACTGGGGCTCGTTCTCGTGCAGCGGCTGTGGCCGATGCATCAGCAATTGCCCCGTCTGCGTGGATATCCGCGCCATCGTGCTGGCAGCCATTGATGACGGCAACGATGACAAGAAGTCCACGGACAAGTAGGAGCAGACATGGCCACCAAAAAAACTACCGACAAAACTACCGCACCCAAGTCTGCCCCTGAAAAGGCCGCAGCCAAGGCAGAAGCGGTTGTGGAAACCAAGCCCGCAGCCGCTGCCAAACCAGCCGCCAAGCCGGGCCTCAAGCCTGCGCCCGACGGCGGCATGCTGCGCGAAATAACCGCCCGTCCCATGATGCAGGGCAACCCCTACCTGCCCATGGCCGCCACCGTGGCCGAGGTTATTCAGGAAACGGGCAACATCAAAACCCTGCGCGTGGTGCTCGACGACGAACAGGCCATGAAGTCCTTTACCTACGAGCCCGGCCAGGTGGGCCAGCTCTCGGTATTCGGCGCTGGCGAATCCACCTTTGTTATCAACTCGCCGCCCTCGCAAAAGAACTACCTTCAGTTCTCTGTCATGCAGGCGGGCGAGGTTACATCGGCCATCCACCGCCTGTCGCCCGGCGACAAGGTGGGAGTGCGCGCCCCCCTGGGCAACCACTTTCCCTACGCCAACTGGAAGGGCAAGGACATCTTCTTTGTGGGCGGCGGCATCGGCATGGCGCCCATCCGCACCATCATGCTGCACGTGCTGGAACACCGCGCCGACTTTGGCAAGGTGAGCCTGCTCTACGGCGCACGCTCCCCGCGCGACATGGCCTTTAGCTATGAAACGGAAGACTGGCTGCGCCGTGATGATCTGGACTGCACCCTGTGCATCGACGCCCCCTTTGACGGCTGGCCGCACAAGGTGGGCCTGATCCCCAACGTGCTGCTTGAACTGAACCCCGATCCCAAAAACTGCGTGGCCGTGCTTTGCGGCCCGCCCATCATGATCAAGTTTACGGTGCAGGCCCTGCAAAAACTCAATTTTGCGCCTGAAAACATCGTGACGACGCTTGAAAAACGCATGAAGTGCGGCGTCGGCATCTGTGGCCGCTGCAACATCGGCGGCCGCTACGTGTGCGTGGACGGCCCCGTGTTCACCTGGCAGGAACTGCAGGATCTGCCGCCGGAACTGTAACAGCGTGCGGCATGCCGCATGCTGCATTTGCGGGGGGCTCTGTGCTTGCCACTGGCAGCAGGGAGCCTCCCGCTCTTATTGTCCACGCCCGCATCTGTACCGCCTTGCACCCGAGTCTGACCGGCACAAAAACGGCAGTTGACAGGGCCGTCAGTGTGGGTCAAGGAAGTACAACACTTTCTTCAAGGGAGTATTCATGAAAAATATGCTCATTCTCTGTTGCCTGATGCTTGGACTGCCTGTGGCTGTTCAGGCCGGTAACGACAAGATCGACCCCTCTGCCTATGTCTGCGCCGAACTCGTCACCCAGCCCATCGCCGAAGGCGGCCAGCCGCCCATTTTTGAAGGTCTGCAAATCGATGGCTATGTGAGCGCCAAGATGGGCAACCCCATTGCCGACCCCGAAACCCTCGCCCCCATGCTGGGCCAGGTGTACGCCGCCTGCCAGGTTGACCCCACCAAGAAGGTTGCCACCGCGTGGGAAGAAGCCCGCAAGACCTTTCCTGTGGATACCGCAAGCACCTGGCGTGCCGACAAAACCCTGTGCAAGGATTACACCGCCAATCCCGACGACGGCAGCGGTTTTGTGATCTGGCTTGACGGCTACAACCGTGGCAAAAGCGGCAAGTCCGAATCGGTGCTGGTCAACGACGACACGCTCAAGACCTACCTTGATGCCTGCGCCAAAAAGCCCGATGCCCTCATGCTCGACGTGCTGGCTGAAAGCGCAAAATAATTTTTTGCAGCCATAATGCAAACAAGGCCGCTGATCCATGTGATCGGCGGCCTTGCTTTTTTATGGGCTTGCTGCTTTGCTCTGCGCTAAAAAATAACCATGTACAGAGGGATGGTAATCATGGAAAGCAGGGTTGAGAGGCACACGGCCTGCGCGCCAAATTCCGGGTCGGTATGGTAGTGGGCGCTCAATATGGCCGCCTGGGCCATGACCGGCAGCGATGCCTGTATAATGAACACCTTGCCCATAAGCGCGGGAACTGGGAAAAAATGCAGAAAACCGCACATGACCAGCGGCCCCAGCACCATGCGCCCTAAAATCAGCAGGGACATATCCTTACTGATCCTTATGCTGCGCAAGCCCATATCGTGGATGGTAATGCCAATAAATATCATGGCCAGCGGCGTAGTCAGGTTGCCCAGCGAACGCGCCACGTTTTGCAAAAACTCTGGCAGCTCTACGCCCAGCATGGTCAGGGCGATGCCTGTCAAAAAGCCCATGAACGGCGGCGAAAACACCTGTAGCAAACGCGTGCGCAAGGGTATGCGGCACTTGTCGTCGGTGATGTCGCAGGTGATGGAATACTGCCCCACTGTCCAGAAAAATACGGTGCTTGCGGCATAATACAGCAGCACATAAGGCACGGAACTTTCGCCAAACAGGGCCAGATTTACTGGAATACCCACAAAGATGGTATTTGAATTGGACACGCTGGCGCAAAACAGGCCAAAGTGCTGCCGCTTGATACGCGCAACCTTGGCAAGAATAACCGCCAGCACAAAGGTCAGCACCACAGAGCCCAGCGGCAGCAACGCCCCGCGCGCCAGCATGAGCAGGTCGTTGCGGTGGAACGAGTGCATGATGGTGTACATAAGAAAGGGCGGCAGGGCTATCTGCGTGATCAGCCTGGGCAGCATGATGCGGGTTTCTGCGCCAAACCAGTTGCGCGCCGCCAGCATAAAGCCCACAAAACCCATGAGCATGAGCCCAAAAACGCCACCCAGGGCATGCAGAAACGCCATGTGTCCTTCCTCGCAAACGGCCCACTGCCGAGGGTCAGAAAACCCCCACGGGCAAGCATACGCCTTGGCCCGTGGGGGTTTTTACTCACTATAGGCAGATACCCTTAAATATCCTTGTAACGCCCGCCGTTGGCCGCCGAGCTTACCAGGTAGGCATAACGCCGCAGCACCGGGTAGGGGCAGTCTTTTTTGGGCACCACAAGAGCGGCGCGGCGCTTTTCAAGCTCCGCCTCGTCCACCAGCAAGTCAAGCTTGCGGTTGGGAATGTCGATATGGATGATATCGCCTTCCTGCACCAGGGCGATGACACCGCCGTCGGCAGCTTCGGGCGAAATGTGCCCAATGGCCGCGCCGTTGGTGCCGCCAGAAAAACGGCCGTCGGTCAGCAGGGCCACATCCTTGCCAAGGCCCATGCCGGTGATGGCCGCCGTGGGCGAAAGCATTTCGCGCATGCCCGGGCCACCGCGCGGGCCTTCGTAGCGAATCACCACGGCGTCACCGGCCTTGATCTTGCCGTCAAGAATGGCCTTCATGGCGTCTTCTTCCGACTCAAACACGCGGGCCTGCACGTCGCGGCACATCATTTCGGGGGCCACGGCCGACTGCTTTACCACAGCACCGCCGGGGGCCAGGCTGCCGCGCAGAATGGCAATGCCGCCCTGCTTGGAATAGGGGGCATCAACACTGCGGATAACCTCGGGGTTCAGAACGCGGGCGTTCATGTCCTTGAGGTTTTCGCCCACGGTTTTGCCCGTGGCGGTCATGCAGTCCTTGTTGATCAGGCCCAGCTTGTCCAGCTCGGTCATCACAGCAGGTATGCCGCCCGCATTGTCGAGGTCAACCATGTAGTGCTTGCCCGCCGGAGAAAGTTTGCACAGGTTGGGGCTTTTTTTGCTCACCTCGTCAAAAATATCGAGGCCCAGCTTCAGGCCAGCCTCGCCAAAAACGGCGGGCAGGTGCAGCACGGTGTTGGTGGAGCAGCCAAGGGCCATATCCACGGCAACGGCGTTGGCCACAGACTTGGGCGTAACAATATCCAGCGGGCGGATATTTTTGCGCAGCAGATCCATAACGTGCATACCGGCCTTTTTGGCCAAACGGATGCGCGCGCCGCTCACGGCGGGGATGGTTCCGTTGCCGGGCAGGGCCACGCCAATGGTTTCGGAAAGGCAGTTCATGGAATTGGCCGTGAACATGCCCGCACAGGCGCCGCACCCGGGGCAGGCGCGCTCGGCCATGTATTCCAGCTCTTCTTCGGTCATGGCACCGCTGCGCACCTTGCCCACGGCTTCAAACACGGTGATCAGGTCGCCGCGTTTGCCGGGGCCGATGTCGCCGGGCAGCATGGGGCCGCCAGAAACCAGCACCGAGGGTATATTCAGGCGCATCATGGCCATGAGCATGCCGGGCACGCACTTGTCGCAGTTGGGAATAAAGACAAGCGCGTCAAAGGCGTGGCCACGGGCCATAATTTCAATGGAATCCGCAATAAATTCGCGCGAGGGCAGCGAAAAACGCATGCCTTCATGGTTCATGGCAAGGCCGTCGCACACGGCAATGGCCGGAAACTGCAAGGGCGTGCCGCCCGACACGCGCACACCGGCCTTGACCGCATCGGCCAGGGTGTTCAGGTGCATATGGCCAGGAACAACTTCGCTGGCGGCATTCACAATACCTACCAGGGGACGATCCATCTCTTCTCTGGTAAGGCCCAGAGCATAGAGCAGGGAGCGGTGGGGGGCTTTTTCCAGCCCGGACTTCATTTTTTTGCTGCGTGCTTCATCATCCATGGCGGTATCCTTGTGGTATGAACAACAAACATTCCCCTTGCGCCCGCAAGGGAATGAAGATGGTACGGCAATTTTTTGCGCCCGTAAACACGGCCCGGCGGCCCTTCGGCGGCATAATTGCCGCTGCTCACGCAGGTATTTTTTGCTGGCATGCCTCCGCGCTCTTGAGCGCGCAGCCGAAGTGAGCTAATTTCCCGGCATGCAAAGCTCTACCCCCACCCTGGCCCGCCGCTATATTTTCAAGCTTGTGGCCAATATTGCCTCTGTTCCCGTCTACCTTGCCATGGAGGCCATTCTGCCCCGTGCTCTCGGGCCGCAGATGTACGGCAACTACAGCTTTGCCACCAACCTGTTTCAGCAGCTTTCGGGCTTTCTGGACATGGGCACATCCACCTGCTTTTATAATGCCCTTTCGCGCCGACAGACCGAAACAGGCCTTATTGGCTTTTATATGCGCGTTACGGCGGCGGTTTTTGGCATTATTTTGCTGGCAGCCGCCCTGTTGCAGCTCCCCCTTGCGGGCGAGCTGCTCATGCCCGATGTGCCCCTGTGGCTGGCCCCGCTGGCGGCCATGTGGGCCTTTTTGACATGGTGGGGGCGCGTGCTGCGCTCCATGAACGATGCCGTGGGCGCGACTGTATCATCCGAAATGGTGCGCACGGCGGTTTCGCTGTTAACGGTGGGCTTGCTTGGCCTCATGTTCTGGGCCGACTGGCTGAATATCCACACCCTTTTTGCCCAGCAATATCTCATGCTTGGAGCCACAGCGCTCGGGTATTGGCTGGTGACGCGCACCTATTGGCGGCAGGCGAACATTCCCCTGCATTTTCGCCTTACACCAGAGCAAGCCCGGACCTATGGGCGCGAATTTTTCAACTACAGCCACCCGCTGTTTGTTCAGGCGCTGCTCTCGTTCCTGCTGCTCTCGGCGGAGCGCTGGCTGCTGCAATGGTTTGACGGCAGTGTGGAACAGGGATTTTTTGCCCTTTCGCAAAAGGTGAGCATGGCCTGTTTTCTCTTTGTTTCAGCCATGACCCCCCTTGTGATGCGCGAGCTTTCCATTGCCTGGGGCAATAACGACCGTGAGGCCATGGGGCGCCTGCTCACGCGCTTTGCACCGCTCCTGTATGTGGTTGCCGCCTATTTTTCGTGTTTTACGTTGGCAGAGGGTTCGGCCCTGGTGAATTTTTTTGGCGGTGCGCAGTTTGCCGCAGCCACGCTTTCTGTGCAGATCATGGCGCTCTACCCTCTGCACCAGGCATACGGCCAACTGGCGGGCTCGGTATTCCATGCCACCGGGCGTACCAAGATTTTGCGCAACATGGCAGCGCTTGAGTGCATTTATGGTTTCAGCACTGCCTGGTTTCTGCTTGCGCCGCCGGAATATTTTGGCCTTGGCCTCGGCGCGGTGGGCCTTGCCATCAAAACCGTGTGCGTGCAGATCATCACGGTCAACATTTACCTGTGGCTGGCCTCGCGCTTTATCCCCCTCAACTTCTGGCGCAATGTGGCCCATCAGGTGTGGAGCCTTGCCGTGCTGTTGCTGATGGCCTATGGCTGCCGCGAGGCCACGCTGCATCTGGGCCTTGGGGACATTGATTCGCTGCCGCGCTTTTTGGTATCGGGCGTTGTCTACACGGCTGCCATTGGGCTGCTCTGCCTCAGCATGCCTGCGGTGATGGGCTTTTCGCGGCAGGAGCTGCGCGAAATCTTCATACGGTTCAGCAAGTCCCGTTCACACGGCTAACCCCCCGTACAAAATGAAAAAGGCCGGAATTTCCGGCCAGTTGGCATACATTTTTTGCAAAGAGCAAGACGAGAACAGCCGGGTTTTCCCGGCCGCTCGTATTTATACCGCCGCGTCGAGCAGCAGGTTGTCGCGATGGATAACTTCTGGATAATGGGCATCGCCAAGTATGGCGGCAACCTCGTGCCTTTTCAGGCCCATGATTTTTTTAAGGTCTGAGGTGCTGTAGTTGGAAAGCCCCACGCCAAGGCTTTGGCCTTCGTGCAGCACGCGCACCAGCGCGCCCTGCTGAAAGCTGCCCTCAACGCGAAACACGCCCCCGGGCAGCAGGCTGCCGCCCTTGTGCAACAGGGCCTTGGCCGCGCCCGCATCCACATGCACGCTGCCCGCCGGGTCTGACTGATAGGCCAGCCAGAACTTTCGGCGCGGGATGGCGTGCCGCGCAGGGCAAACCCATGTGCCGCCAGTAAAAGGCTCATGCCCTTGCGGTGCATTGCAAACGCCGCAAGCCGCAAAGGCACGCGTGATGACGTGGGGTTCGCGCCCCGGCAAAATCAGTGTTGGCACGCCAATCTGCGCGGCACGGCGGGCCGCCAGCAGCTTGGAATACATGCCGCCCGTACCTACCGAGGTTTTACCGCCGCACAGCTGACCCAGATCAAGCGCGGCCACATCATCAATATGATCAAGAATGGGCGCTTGCGGATTTTTTTGCGGGTCGGCGGCCAGCACGCCTGAAGCGGATGTGAGATTTATGAACAGATCCGCCCCGGTGAGATTGACCAGCAAACTCGCCAGGCAATCATTGTCGCCAAACTTCAGCTCGCTGATGGATACCGTGTCGTTTTCGTTCACAATGGGCAGCACGGCCCATTCCAGCAGTTCGGCAAAGGTATTGCGGGCATTGAGAAAACGCTGCCGTGCCCGCAGGTCGTCGCGGGTAAGCAGCACCTGGGCGGTGGGCATGCGGTGGGCAAGAAAAACCTTGTCCCATGCCTGCATAAGCTGCCCCTGCCCCACGGCTGCCGCAGCCTGCCGAGCCGCAAGTCCCGTGGTTTCAACCACATGCCCGCGTGAAGAAAGGGCAGCCCTGCCAGCGGCCACAGCCCCGGAAGAAACCAGCACCAGGCGGCGAGGTTGCGTGCCGCCTTCAACGCCAGCGGTGCTTTCGGGCATCAGGTTGCGCAACTGGGCCAGCTGCGCGGCCAGATTTTCTAGCACAGGTATGCTCAGGCCGTTGGCATCGGTCAAAACCGCGCTGCCAACCTTAACAACCACAACCCGCGCCTGCGCAAGCACTTTTGCGCGTTCCTGCTGCCAGTCTTCCTTGGGGGCTGCCATAAATGCTCCACAGACCGCTATTCGCGGGTATAGATCACTTCGATTTCGGGGAATTCTTCGTCATCGTCCCCATCAAGTTCTGCAAAATGCAGAATGGGCGCGTGGCTGGCGGTGGCATCGCGCATGCGCCACAGCTCTTCTACAATGGGCTCGATGTTGATGCCGTCGCGCGCAGAAATAAAGAAGATGTCGCGGCCATCGGCCTTGGCGCGGGCCTTGAGCTCTTCCAGCCGCTCGGGCGTGATAAGGTCGATCTTGTTGACCACCTCAATCTGCTGGCGCTCACCCAGTTCTTCGTCAAAGCGACGCAGTTCCTCGTTGATGAGGTTAAAGCCTGCCCAGGGGTCGTCCTCACCCACGTCTTCTACGCTCAAAATATGCACCAGAAAGCGCGTGCGCTCTACATGCTTGAGAAAACGCAGACCAAGGCCCTGGCCTTCGTGCGCACCTTCGATGAGGCCGGGGATATCGGCAATGACCATGCGGCGGTCGGGATCAACCTCGTCGATCATAACACCGAGGTTGGGCGTAAGCGTGGTAAAGGGGTAGGCCGCAATCTTGGGCCGCGCCGCCGAAACCTGGGTGATGAACGTAGACTTGCCCGCATTGGGCAGGCCCAGCAGACCGGCATCGGCCAAAATTTTCAGCTCAAGACGCAGGTTTTTTTCCTCACCCGGTTCACCGGGCTGGCAAAAACGGGGGGCGCGCATGGTCGAAGACTTGAAATGCTCGTTGCCCTTGCCGCCACGGCCACCACGGGCCACCAGCACTTCCGCATTGGGGTCGCTAAGGTCG
Source organism: Deltaproteobacteria bacterium (assembly GCA_009929215.1). Lineage (GTDB taxonomy): Bacteria > Desulfobacterota > Desulfovibrionia > Desulfovibrionales > Desulfovibrionaceae > Desulfovibrio. The sequence continues at coordinate 31,106 of SAAX01000002.1, forward strand.
GCCAGCAGTTCCTCGCCGTCGGGGCCTTCGACAAAAACCAGCGTGCCCACCGGCAGGTGCAGCACCATGTTTTCACCCTTTTTGCCATCGCACTGGCTGCCCTCACCGGGGCTGCCATTGCGTGCCTCGTACAGACGCTTGAGGCGAAAGTCGTAGAGCGACAGCAAACGACCGTCGGCCTTCAAAAGAACCGAGCCGCCATCGCCGCCGTTACCGCCGTCTGGCCCGCCGCGCGGCACGAACTTTTCGCGCCGGAACGAAAGGCAACCATGCCCGCCCTTACCGGCGCGCACCTGAATTCTTGCTTCATCTACAAAACGCATGGGGTATCCTTGCGGTCAGTCCGCGCGGGGCACCAGCTGTACTGGAGCACCGATATGTATATGGGGCTGCCGTTCCAAACGTGCCGCAAGCATGGCGGCACTGCAAGCCAGCCCTTTGAGACAGGCCTTGCCTGCCACATGCTGGCTGTTTTTTGGCGGTGGCACTAGCGGCCACGCATACCCCAGCACAAACACCGAAAGGGAAGAAGCCTCGCGGCCCCTTCCCTCATCGGCAAATTCCACGCGGCCGCGCTTAGTCGGCGGCCGCTTCCACATGCACGCGCGTGTGAACGCGGCGCTTGCGGATATACTTCTCAAAGCGCACAACGCCGGTCACTTTGGCGAACAGGGTAAAATCCCTGCCCATGCCCACGTTTACACCGGGGTAAACGGTAGTGCCGAGCTGACGCACCAGAATATTGCCAGCCAGAACTTTCTGACCGCCAAAACGCTTTACGCCGCGGCGTTGGCCTTCACTGTCGCGGCCGTTGCGCGAAGAGCCGCCTGCTTTCTTATGTGCCATGGTAGCCTCCCTGGGGCGCCGACCCTTTGGACCGGCGGGGCAGAATATAAATATAGCTCAACGTACCCTGCACAAGTGCAGAGCAGCAATGACAGGCCATGCCCACGGCCCGCCCGAACCTCGGATAAACCGGGCTCTAGACGTTGATACTCTTAACGCGAATGGTGGTGTAATCCTGGCGATGACCGCGCATTTTGCGCGAGTCGTTACGGCGCCAGCGCTTGAACACCTTGATCTTGGGTCCGCGCCCGTGATCCACCACTTCCGCTGTGACAGCGGCCCCGGCAAGATAGGGAGCGCCGACTTTGCATTCTGCGCCGCCGACCATCAGCACCTTGTCCAGAGAAATTTCGCTTCCGGTCTGAACCGCAAGCTTTTCCACAACTACTTTGGAACCTTCTTCGACGCGGTACTGTTTTCCGCCGGTCTCGATAATCGCGTACATATCAACCTCCAAAAAGAGAAAGGCATATTTGCCCCACAGGCCGACAAATGTCAAGCGCGTTTTGCAGAATATTTTGCAAAACTCGCCAAACAGTCCGCGACTTGCGCGAAGGGCGAGAATACACAACTCCACAGCTCGCAGCAATCACTTTTTGCGGGCAGCGTTTCGTGCCCTTGCACGGTGGCCTGCCTGCTGCTATCTGTTGATCGCCATGAATACCGCCACCTCTCTTATTACTGTTGATATCACCGCGCTCTCGCACGACGGGCGCGGCATTGCGCGCCTTGCCCCCGCCGAGGGCCAAGGCCGGGGCGCTGTGGTTTTTGTGGCGCATGCGCTGCCGGGCCAACGCGTTGTGGCCCGCATTACGCGGCGCAAGGCATCCTTTATGGAAGCCGAAAAGCACGAGCTGCTGCGCGATGCCTCCGACGCCGCGCCGCCCATTTGCCCACACCACGCCGAATGCGGCGGCTGCCCGCTGCAAACCATGCCTTACGAACAACAGCTTTTCTGGAAACGCAGCATAGCGCTCGATTCCCTGAGTCGTATCGGCGGCCTTGAGCGCGCAAGTCTTGAAACCCTGCTGGGGGCGGTTGCGCCCTCGCCTGCTTGCACGCGCTTTCGCAATAAAATGGAATTTGCCTTTGGGCCAGACACAGGAACAGACGCAGGAACAGACGCAGGATCACACTCGACACTAGGCGCGACAACAGACGCAACACAGGGCGGCGAGCTTCGACTTGGCCTACGCAAGCGCAACGGGCGCGATGTGGTGGCTGTGCCCGGCTGCACACTTATGCCCCCAGAAGCCCTGCGCATGGTGAGCATGGTTGGCGAACTGGCTGCCAAAACCAGCCTTGCGGCCTTTATTCCGCCCGCTGCACGGCCCGATTCTCGGCCAGATTTTCGGCCAGACTCTCTGCAAACGCCACAACATGGCCGCCCCGCAGCCGACCCGCGCGCACAGCAGGGGCGTGACCGCCGCCACGGTCAAACCCGCCGCACCCCCAATCATTATTATACACCAAAGCCTGAAGCAGCCGATTTTGGCTTTTGGCGCTTTTTTGTATTGCGGCGGGGGCTTGCCGCCGATCTGCGCACGCCACGCTGGTGGGCGCTGTGCATCACAAGCCCCGGCGACGCACAGCAGCGGGCAACAGTGCGCGCCCTTGGGCGCGAGGTGCTGGCGGCGTTTCCGCAGCTTGCGGCCTTTATCCATGAGGAGCGCGCCACCGCAGACGCCTATGCTTTTGGCGAAAAGCGCGTGCAGACGCTGGACGCCACCGGCAATGAGAATCCTGCCGCAGCACGCCTTTTCTTGCCCCTCGACGGCAAATTTTTTGCTCTGGATGCCGCCTCGTTCTTTCAGGTTAACACCGCTGCCGCGCAGGTGCTGGCCCGCACAGCCCGCAACATGCTGGCACCAGCAAAACATGCCAAATCTGACGAGGCCCCGCATCGGGGTTTGCTTGACCTTTATTGCGGCGTGGGCGCTCCCGGCCTGTTGCTGGCGGCTGATTACACCACCCTGCTTGGCCTGGAACAGGACAGCAAGGCCGTAAAGCTGGCAAAAATCAACGCCGCCAGCCACTGTCATGGGCACTGCCTGTATGAAGCGGGCGATGCTGCCCTGCGGCTTGAGCGGCTTGCTGCCTGCGACGCGCAAGAAATGTGGGCCACAATCGACGCTGCGAGCCATAGGCCGCACGGCGATCATACGCCAGAATCTCACGACGCTGACCTCGACGCCCGCAGGGGCAAAATCCATCCCACAATCACCGACGCACTGGTTGACCCGCCACGGGCGGGGCTTTCGCCGCGTGCGCTGGATGCCCTGCTGCGCATAGCGCCAGAACGCATCCTTTATATATCGTGCAATCCCGCCACCCTGGCGCGCGATGCCGCGCAGATATCCAAACATTACAGGCTTGAAGCTCTGCAAGCTGTCGACCTGTTTCCGCATACGCCCCACCTTGAGTGCGTGAGCCTCTGGTGCAAGGGGTAAGCTGCTTTTTTCGGGGCTTGCACACATTTTTTGAAGCCCGATTTTTGGTATCAACAGCTGCTTTTCCGGCCATTCTCGGCACAAGGAATGCAGCGTAATCACAAGTTTCCGCCCAAAGTCATTGACGCGTCAGGTCGCCTGTGATAATTTGAACAGCGTTAAGGGGACCATGACGCTACAGGTTCCGAGAGCCAAGCGCGCGGAGGCCTTATGTCGTTCAAGGATTTTCTTAAGCAGCAGCAAACCGGCATGGAAGCCATGGCCAATACAGGGGTCATTGGCCTGCATCTGGTGAGCGGCCCCGCAGTCGGTTTTGCCATTGGCTATGGAATAGACCACTGGTTTGCAACCGGCCCCTGGGGCAAGCTGGTTTTTCTGTTCATCGGCATTGCGGCAGGTTTTTTGAACGTGTACCGCGATACCCAGGCCCTGTTGCGCAAAATGGCAGCACAGGACGCCCGCCGAAAAGGCCTTGTGCCAGAACAGCAGAACGAAACGCCCCCAACAGGGCAAGGCAAGAAAAGCAGCCGTGCGCAGACTGAAACAGATGATACACAGCCTTGACGCCTGGCTTTGGCGGCGCGGTATAGACCACCCGGCTATACGCGTGCTGTTGCGCAACGAAATTTTGCTCGCCGCATTTGGCCTTTTGGTCGGCGGGCTGGCCTTTACGGCCACACCCTGGTTTTTCTGGTTTGGAGTGGGCCTGACCATCATGGCCTGGACTTTTTGGGGACTGGCGCGCTTTTTTCTGCGCAAGGGGCTGGGCGATTACAGCACGGCTTTTTTGCGAATAGTTTTGGTGCGCTGGGTAGGCAGGCTTGTATTGGTTGGTGCGGTTCTTTATGTATCGCTGATCATCTACAAAGCTCCTGTTTTTGCCCTAGTAGGCGGCATGGTCGCCGCCGGAGCGTGTGCTCTGGCAAGTTATGCACTGGCAGCGCGAAGCCCGCGACGCAGTGCAGAATAAGGCAAAGCTGCCACACTGGCAGGGCTAAGGCCCAAGCCACAAATTTTGGGGAATGGCCCGCACGGGTCCAACACTAACTGCCGCGCTCAGGCGCGTACTCACCAGGAGGCATGGCTCATGGCAGGTGGTTTACCGCATCCGGTATTGCTCTCCACATTTATGGGCATGGACGAGATCGCCATCGGTGGAACGATGGTGGAATTCAAACATGTGTTCTACTCCTGGGTCTGTATGGCCATTTTGTTCACCGTGGCGTTGATTATGCGCCGTCGGCTGACCATGGTTCCCGGAGGCCTGCAAAACTTTTTCGAAGCCTTGGTGGATACCATCGAGAACTTCATCCTAGCCACCATGGGCGATCACGGGCGCAAGTTCGTTGGCCTTCTGGCTGGCATGTTCATTTACATTTTTGGCATGAACCTGATGGGTCTTGTGCCCGGCTTTGACGCCCCCACGGCCAACCTTAACACCACCGTATGCATGGCTGTATTCGTGCTGGTATTCTACAACGCTGTGGGCCTCATCCGCTGGAAGGCGCACTACATCCACCACTTCACCGGCCCTTCCAAGGTGCTTATTCCGCTCATGTTTCCGCTTGAAGTGGTATCGCACCTGTCGCGCCCGGTTTCTCTTTCACTCCGTCTTTTCGGTAACATCCGTGGTGAAGAAATCGTTATGGTGCTGTTCTTCGTGATGGCTCCCATACTCGGCACCCTGCCCATCTACGCCCTCTTCCTGTTGGGCAAGACCATGCAGGCGTTCGTGTTCTTCATGCTGACCATGTTCTACATCAAGGGCGCGCTTGAAGCTCCCGAGCATTAGGCCAATGGCCCAAGGCTGCCTGCGGCCTGCCGCCTGAAAACGGCAAATTGCGGGACGTTTACACGACACATAGTGGGGAATGGTCGATAACGACCCAACAATACAACAGTGCAAGGAGTGTCTCATGCGTAAGTTTCTGATGATCGCCCTGAACACCGTGGCCCTTCTCGGCATGGCCACCATGGCTTTTGCTGCTAACCAGCTCGACGCCTCGGCCCTTGGCTACACCTGCTTGGCCGCCGCCCTTGGCATCGGCATTGCCGCTTTCGGTTGCGGCATCGGCATGGGTCTTGGTCTGAAGGGCGCCTGCGAAGGCGTTGCCCGCAACCCTGACGTGAGCGGCAAGATCACCGGTACCATGATTCTGGCCTTCGCCTTCATCGAATCGCTGGCCATTTACGCCCTGGTTATCAGCTTCATCCTGCTGTACGCCAACCCCTACGCGTAAATTAGAATCGCTTTATTTGCAAAAAGGGCGGCCCTACGGTCGCCCTTTTTGTTGTTTCCTGGCCCGCATGAAGGCCCCACAAATTCTAATCGTTGTAATATTTGCCGCCCAGATTAGGCAAACATACAATCAAGGAAGACACAAATCTGGGGTACAGCCCTGACCCCGCAAGTTGTAGTTGCCTCGCCCATTCGACGGAACCAAGTTGTTCACACGCACTTGTCAACGGCTACAAGTAATCAATTCACTTAACCTTTGTACCCAACTATGGTAGTAATTATCTACCACGAAACAATATTTTCGTAACCTCCCAAAATAACTACAACTGTAAATATAATTGCCTGTCAGATACCTAGAAAGTGGTGAAAAAAATTTTATCAAGAAAAAGTCGCTATAAGCTACATAAACCAAGCAGATGCAGAATAATTCGGTTTGTACATATGTTGCCGGAATATCAGCTATTTACTAATTATATCGGCATGTTAATCGGACAAATTGTCATGAATTCACAAGGCTTGCGCCCAACGGCATTTCTGCTATAAAATCAATTTCACAAAGCTTGTAGCAACATGACACGCTGCGCATCCTAGAAGGTATACCATGGTAAACCCACCCAAGAGCAAACACATCCCCAGAGCCACAATCCAGCGCCTTGCAACCTATGTGCAGGTGCTTGAAAATTTTTCACGCGACAATGTCGAGGTCATTTCCTCAAATCCCCTTGCTGAAGCCTGCGGCGTCAACGGATCGCAGGTTCGTAAAGACCTGGCCTACTTTGGCGAATTTGGCATTCGTGGCGTTGGCTATCATGTAAAGTCGCTCATTGCCGCCATCACTTCTTCACTTGGCGTTGACCGTGAATGGCGCATGGCCCTCATTGGCGTGGGCAACCTCGGCAAGGCTATTCTGAATCATGGCGAATTTCGTTCGCGCGGATTCAATATTGTGGGCATCTTTGACTGCGACCCCTTCAAGATTGGCGAGATTGTTCACGGACTTGAAGTGCACTGCACCCGCGACCTCAAGGACATGGTGACCGACCTGAATATTGAAATCGGCATCATCACCACGCCGCCGGAACGGGCACAGCGGGCTGCGCAGCACCTGATGGATGCGGGCATCACCTCCATCCTCAATTTTGCCCCCTCGCGTATCAAGGTTCCCGACAGAATCAATGTGGAATACGTTGACTTTTTCCACCACCTGTACGCACTGGCATTCAACCACCCGCAAACCCGCTAAGCCAGTGTCTTTCACTACCATAACCACCTGGCCAGGGCGTTTTCATGACGCCCTGGCTTTTCTTACCCGCCTGGTACCACCGCGCGCAAACTGCACAGCCGCCTCACTAACGGCAGCCATGCCTTTTTTTGCGCCGGTGGGCCTTGTGGTCGGCGCGCTGTGCACTGTTGCGGCTATTGCCGCTTTGTGGATATTTGACAAGCCAGAGTATGGATTTGCCGGGCACTGCCTTGCCGCAGCCATAGCTGGCTGGGTGTGGATACTGTGCGAAATATGGTCCACGCGTGGCCTGCACTGGGACGGATTGTCCGACCTTGGCGATGCCACTGGCAGCGGAGCCCTTGGCGAGAAGTTTTGGACAATTCTGCGCGACAGCAGGCTGGGCGCATTTGGTGCGCTGCATTTGCTGGCAGCTTTCAGTGGCCTGTGGATCAGCCTCACAGGGCACTTGGCGCAGGGACAATGGGTTGCCCTGGTGCTTGCCCCGGCCTGGGGCCGAGCCGCCTGTATCTGGCTGGCCGCGTACAGTACTCCCTACGAGCAACGCTCGCTTGGTGGCCTGGCATGCGCTGGGTCAACGCCACAGCTGGCACGTTGGCAAATTCTGCTAGCTGTGGGCATGGCGCTGCTGGTGTTCATGACAAGCAGCTGCCCTTTTTGGCGCTTGCCCCTGCTGGGCCTTGGACAGTTTGTGCTGGTGCACAGCATGATTGATAAAACGCGCCTTCACGGCGGCGTTTCAGGCGATTTTCTTGGTGCGTGCATCCAGTGGAGCCAGTTGTGGTTTCTGCTGATCACAGTGTAAGGTACACCTGCCTGACGCAAACAATCGGGCCCAGCCCGTTGAAACCAAGGAGCTAGCTATGGATTTCAGAGCACTGGCAGAAGCAGCGCGCACCTGCCGCCGCTTTCATGAAGATCAGCCGCTGGCCATGACTGATCTGGAATGGCTTGTGGACTGCGCCCGTGTTGCCCCCTCGGCCAAAAACGCTCAGGAACTGCGCTACGCACTGGTGGGCAATGGCGACACCTGCAAAAAACTTTTTGCGCTTACCCGTTGGGCTGGCGCTTTGAAAGACTGGGGCGGCCCGCACCCCGGTGAGCGCCCCACCGCCTTTGTGGCCATACTCATGCCCCAGTCGGGCAAGGAACTGACCTGCATTGACGTGGGCATTGCCGCCCAAACAATCCAGCTTGCGGCCACCAGCCGTGGCTGGGGTTGCTGCATAATCCAGTCTTTTGACCATCAGGCCGCACCAGCCCTGCTCAACGTGCCCCAGGACATGAAAATCGCCCTTGTGCTGGGCCTTGGTCTTGCCAAGGAAACCCGCATGGTTGACAGCATGCCCGAAAGCGGCGCTACCGCTTACTGGCGCGATGCGCAAGGCGTGCACCATGTACCCAAGCGCAGCCTTGATGATCTGATCATTGCCCGCTTCTAGGGCGAGTTACGGGTTAAACGCAAAATCGCGGCAGTGTGTATCTGCCGCGATTTTTAATTTGCTTTTACGGTCTGAATCAGACGGCGTACTGCACAAGCCAGTCGCCAAGCAGCCGGGCAAGAGCGGCGTCACCAATCGAATATGCTGCCCTTCGCGCCAGCTGCACGCGAGCTTTTGATGCAGCCAAATCCCGCCCCGCACGCTCTGCCTCAAGAGCAACCAGCATTTCTTCCCCAAGCTGTGCATTTCTGGCAAGTTGCAGCATCTGCGCAAAAACCTTGGGCGCAGGCATGATGCGCAGGCAACGGTTTAACGTGTTCTGGGCTGACGAAAGATCGCCGTCCGCTTCCTGATGTGCTGCCAGCAACAGCCAGCCATCGAGCCACAGGGGCTCGCGCTGCAACATGGCCTGGCAGGCCGCGCTGGCAAAAGCCGCGCCCCCCAATTCCTCATTGAGCCGCCTTTGGCGTTCTTGCGGCAGTTCTGCCCAGGTTGCCAGCGAAGGCCCAATACACAGCTGATAGCCATCCAGGTTCACAAGCATGTGCTCGTCTGGCCGAACAGCCCCGCCAAAACGCTGCATAAGCAGGGTGCTGTTTTGCAGATCGTGCGCAAAACGCCCCGGCGTGCAGCTTGTATGGTGGTGGATCACGCTGCGGCTTTCCACCCGCAGCTTCTGGCCCCGCGCACGCAGGGTAAAACAGAGGTCAATGTCCTCAAAGCCGTTGCGGTACTCCTCATGAAAAGCCCCGCAAGCTTCAAAATCTGTTTTGCGCAGCATGATGGCCGCGCCGGTGATAGCCTGCAAAGGATGGTTCTTGCGCGCAGCGGCAAACGTGCCGGGCAGGTGCTCGTAAAGATGCCCCAAGGCATTGAAGGGCGTAACATAGATGCCGCAGTGCTGCACCGTGCCGTCCGGGTACAGCAGCAGCGGGCCCACTGCCCCCACCTTGGGGTCGGCCATGCCCTCGCGCAGGGGCGGCAGCCAGCGCGGGGTAAGCGTGGTGTCGTTGTTCAAAAAAAACAATAAATCGCCGTCCGCCGCTCGCGCACCGGCATTGCAGCCCCTGGCAAAACCCACATTTTCAGGCATGCGCACAGCCTTGAACGACGTACCAAAAAGCGCCTCGCCCAAGGGAGCAAGCTCCGTGGCCGTGGCATCAGTGGAATGGTTGTCCACCACCACCACCTGCATGTTTTCGCCAGCCGAATGCGCGGCCAGCGAGCGCAGGCAGGCTTCTGTCATGTCCCAGAGATTCCAGACAGGAATGACCACCGAAACGCAGCTGCTATCGTGCACTACACACTCCTCTGGCTCTCTGCGCTCATGGCAAAAGTCCTTGCCGCCGCAACAAAATTTGTGGCCCAGCAAGGTATGGCCGGAGCGAAAATGTGCGTATACGAAGCCCACACGTTGCGCCGCAGCAGGCCGTCAATGTTCTGCCCTTTTTTGCCCGCATCGGGGCCTATGTCCTGCCCGTTCTGACCTTGGCCCATGTGCGGTCCCATGTACGGCCCCATGCCTTGGCCTTTGCGCAGAAGCATGCCGTGCTCGGGCGCGGGCCCCTGCCAGCGGCAGCGCGAATAATGGAATTCGTGCCCCAGAATTTCCATGCCCTGCGGAAAATAAGGATTGTCTGCGGTTACGGTTCCGCGCACATATCCCAACCCTTGCGGCTTGGGGCAAAACTGTGCCACCACGGGGAATATGCCGCTCATGGGCCACAGCTTGCCATCGCGCTCAATGCCCTGCGAAAGCAGCATGAAACCGCCGCATTCCGCATAGATGGGCAGACCGGCATCGGCCCAGGCCGCAAGTTTGTGCAACTGCGGCGAGGCGCTGAGCACTGCCGCGTAGTCTTCAGGAAAACCGCCGCCAAGGTACAGGCCGTCAATCTCGCCGCCCGCCGCTGGCTGCCCACTACCGCGCAGCACCGGCCACTGGCCTGAATTTGGGCCAACAACCTCAAGCCGCACCAGCTCCGCCCCGGCACGCTCCAGAGCCTCAAGATTTTCTTCGTAATAAAACCACAGGGCGCTGTCGCGCACATAGGCTATGCGTGGGCGCGGAACCTCCTGCGCATGCGGTGTGGCGAGAGTCGGCGTGACAACAGAGCCAGCCGGGGTTTGCGCAGTGGCGCATGTCGACGTAGACGCTGCGGCAGACCAGAACTGCTCTGCCGCTTCTGCCGCAGTATTTGCTCTTGGGCCGTCTGCGTCTGCATCAGCAGCACGGGCGGCGTTCATCACATCATCAAGGTTAACGTGCTGGCCCACAAAATTGCCCAGAGTTTCAAGCACGGCCCGTGCCTGTGGCGAAAGCGCGTCGCCGCACGAGGCAATGCCCATGTGACGTTCGGGCAGGGGATTTTCTTTCAGGCGCGGCAGCACGCCCAGCACGCGCACGTCTGTGTATTCTTCAATGACCTTGCGCAGCAGATCTTCGTGCCGCGCCGTGCCCACCTGATTGAGCACCACGCCCGCAAAATACAAACCCGGCTCAAAGGTGGTCATGCCGTGCACAAGGGCCGCCGTGGTGCGGGTCATCTTGGTGCAGTTGATGCTCAGAATGATGGGGCAAGCCAGCATGCGTGCCAGCTCTGCCGTGGAGCACGAACCGGCTACGTCCATGCCGTCAAAAAGCCCCCGGTTGCCTTCAATGACGCCAAGCACCTCGGGGCAGCCTGTCTGCGCCTGAGTTTTGTACATGGCGTGCACAAAGAGCGCCTTGAGCTGCTCTGGCCCAAGCATGTAGGGGTCAAGGTTGGTGGCGGGCCGCCCCGAGGCCATGGCCAGCCAGGCGGCGTCGATGTAGTCCGGCCCTTTTTTGAAAGCCTTTACCGCATGCCCCTGCGCGGCAAGTGCGTGGGTAAGCCCCAAAGATAGCAGAGTTTTGCCGCCGCCGCCCGAAAGGGCCGAAACGCACAGCCGTGGCATGCGCAGACCAGAAACGGGAACGCCTGTGGACGCGTCACAAGAAGAGGAAGGCAGAAGGGATTGCAGCATGCGGCGGCCTTGTTAACGTTGGGGCAAAAAACCTGTGAAACCAAAAGCCGTGCGGCCCGGCGGCAAACGCAGAAAAATCTGCGCAAACCAGGCCGGGCCGCGTACCTGACAAATTCAGGGACAAAAAACCATTGCTAGTGCTTGAAGGAACGCTGCCCCGTAAACACCATGGCAACCTGGGGCTTGGCCTCGTTGCAGGCCACAATCACTTCCGCATCGCGCATGGAGCCGCCGGGCTGGGCAATGGCCGCAACGCCCTGGGCAACAGCCACGTCAACACCGTCGCGGAAGGGGAAGAAGCCATCAGACACCAGGGCAGACCCGGCCAAACCGCCGTGCGAAGCTTCGGTGCGGCTTTCGATATCGGCCAGCTTGGCGGCCATAGCCGCATCGGTGGCGGCCTTTTCCTTAAGCTCGTAAAGCGACAGGCCCAGTTCGCGGAAGGCCAGCGTGTCGGCATACTTGGTATGGGCCTTGTGAATGGCCAGTTCCACGCAGCCCACGCGATCCTGCTCGCCCGTGCCGATGGCAAGGGTGGCGCCGTCGCGCACAAAAATCACAGAGTTTGAGGTCACGCCAGCTTCCACGGCCCAGGCAAAGCGCAGGTCGTCCAGTTCCTGCTTGCTGGGAGCGCGGGCAGACACAGACAGGCCTTCCTTGGTGGTGGCGGTGGCAGGCAGAAAATCGCCAGCCTCAAGAATGCGGTTCACAAACGATTTCTGCACAATGATGCCGCCGTCGGCCAGGCTCTTGATGTCAAGAAAGGCCGAGCTGGTCAGCTCTTCGAGCCGCCCAAGGCCGGGCAGTTCCATGATGCGCAGGTTTTTGCGGCCCTTGAGAATTTCGACCACGCCTTCTTCAAAGGCAGGGGCGGCCACCACTTCAAAGTAGTTGGCGGCAACAATCTCGGCGGCCTCGCGGGTGAATGGGCGGTTGACCACCACGGCCCCGCCAAAGGCGGCGATGCGGTCGCACCAAAATGCCTTTTCAAGCGCGGCGGCAATGCCGTCGTTGCTCCAGGCTGCGCCGCTGGGATTGTTGTGCTTCAAAATCACCGCAGCAGGGCGCTCGGTGAGGTACTGCAAAATATTGGCCCCGTTGTCCACGTCGGTGAGGTTGGTCTTGCCGGGGTGCTTGCCAGCCTGAATCATCTGGGTTTCGGTGAGCGCCGAAACAATGCCGTTGCCGGGGCCGCGCCAGGTCAGACCGCCGCAGGTGATGGAGCCTTCCTTAAGGGCATAGAGGGCTGCGGGCTGATCGGGATTTTCACCGTAGCGCAGGCCTTTTTCCTCGTTGTCCAGCGTCCAGGTGCGCTTTTGGTACACGAGTTTTTCGTCGCCCAGAATGATGGTCATGGTGTCAGGGAAAGCGTCCTTGTGGACGGTGCTGTACATGGACTTGAGATCTGACATGCGTGCCTCCAGATGTTCGCCGGTCAAGTGAGGCAATATTCTAGCACAAAACCTGTCAAACAACCAGCCCCGATTCTCTGCCGTCTGCGGTGCGAGCGGCTTTGGAGCACCGCCCAACAAACCGCCACGGGCAAAAATTTGGGGGCACTCGACCCGCGACAACCGGGCGCCTGACACGGCATGGCGGCAAACCTGCCCGGCCCTTGCGCGTTGACGAAATTTCGCGCGCACACTACAGTGCCTTGTTACATGGGAGGTAATATGGAAAAGCTGCTTGTCAGGCTGGCCCAGCAATTGGACGCCATTGACGAAGCCTCGCTTATGTCGTTGTGGAGCAAGTATGCCACTACGGCCAGTCGTTTTGAGCCCACCAAGAGGTGGGAAGAAGCCACGCTCATTTTTTCGCTTATTCAGGCCAAACGCTGGAAAAACCAGCTTTTTAACTATCACTGGTCCAGGCAGGCACAACCGCTGGGCAAGGGGCCTGAGGGCGGGGTCAATCCCATGCCGGACTTTGAACTTGAAAGGCCGGAAGAGGCCCCGGTGGCCAGCAAATGCAGGGTGTTGGAGTTCAAGCCTTCCAGATTGGACGGGCAGGACCCGGTCGACCCCAAGACTGAAAGCTGACAATCAAGTGTACAAAATGGCCGTGCGTGGCCATTTGACTTGAATTTGCATACGGGATACGTACTATCAAAGGCTTTGCGTCCCGCTTTCGTAGCAGTGGGGCCGTAGGGTAAACATCCCTTCGGTCGTTCTGTCGCGTCCGGTGCATAAACGCAGCCCACATCACCCGCCGTAGCGCGGCGGTATTGCAGGCAGGTAACAACATGGCGAATACGGTTATCATCGGAGCCCAGTGGGGCGACGAGGGCAAAGGCAAGATTGTAGACATGCTGAGCGCCCAGAGCCGCGTTATCGTTCGCTTTCAGGGCGGCAACAACGCTGGGCACACCATCAAGGTTCAGGGCGAAGAAACCATTCTTCACCTTATCCCCTCTGGCATTCTGCACGAAAACAAAATCTGCCTCATCGGTAACGGTGTTGTGCTTGACCCGCATGTGTTTCTTGAAGAAGTGGACCATCTCGCCGCCAAGGGCATCGACGTTTCGCCCGCCCGCCTTGGCATCAGCAAAAAGACCCACCTCATCATGCCCTACCACAAAAGCCTTGATCAGGCCCGCGAAGCCAAGCGCGCTGGCCACAAGATAGGCACTACCGGACGCGGCATTGGCCCCTGCTACGAAGACAAGGCCGCCCGCGTGGGTCTGCGCGCCGGTGACCTGACCGACCCCGAGCTGGTGCGCGCAAAGGTTGCCCACGCCTTGCAGGAAAAAAATGTTCTGCTGCGCGACCTGTACAAATTTGAGCCCCTGGACGAAGCCGCCGTGTGCGAAGACCTGCTGGCCCTTGCGCCGCGTCTTATGCCCTACCTCACCGAGGTAGAAGAACGCCTTCAGGAAGCTCAGGCCGACAACGGAGATATCCTTTTTGAAGGTGCTCAGGGTATCCACCTGGATATCGACCACGGCACGTATCCCTTTGTTACCTCGTCCAACACGGTGGCGGGCAACGCGGCCGCCGGTTGCGGCATTGCGCCCTCGGCCCTGCACCGCATTGTGGGTATTGTTAAGGCCTATACCACGCGCGTGGGTTCTGGCCCCTTCCCCACCGAACTGCTGGACGATACGGGCAGCTACCTGCGCACCCAGGGGCATGAATTTGGCGCCACCACAGGCCGCCCGCGCCGCTGCGGCTGGCTTGATGCCGTTGTGCTGCGCGAAAGCGTGCGCCTCAACGGGCTTACCGACATTGCCCTGACCAAGCTTGACGTTTTGCAGAACCTGCCGGTGCTGAAAATCTGCGTTGCCTACGAATACAAGGGCAAGCGCCTGAGCTACCTGCCGCAGGAAGAATGCTCGCTTGGCACAGTAACCCCCATTTACGAAGAAATGCCCGGCTTTGAAGAAGACATTACCCAGTGCGCAACCTACGATGCACTGCCCGCCACCGTGCGCGCCTATATTGCGCGTATCGAAGAGCTGACAGGCGTTAAGGTTTCGCTGGTTTCGGTGGGCGCAGACCGCCGCCAGACCATCGTGCGATAGGGAAAGCCCCCGCAGGTCATGGACACCCTGCTGCCCGCCATAGCCCATGCAGCGTTTGATCGGCTTAAGGCCGTGCTCGACAATCTGGGCGCGGCCCCGCCGCAGGTGCTGCTGCTTGAGGGCGGCAGCGAGGCCCAGCGCATGGATACGGCGCGTTACTGGGCCATGCGCATCAACTGCCCCACGGCTGGCACAACCGGCACACCTTGCCTTGCGTGCCCCTCGTGCCAGCAGATAGCCGCAGGTGAGCACCTTGACCTAGCCGCCTACGATGGCCGCATAAGCAACCGGGAAGACGAAGAAAACCCTGGCCCTGTCCATGCTTTTAACATGGAGCGCGTGCGCGAACTCAAGGTTCGGCTGCGCGATGCTCCGCACGGACAGGGACGCAGGGTTGTGCTGCTCATGGGGCTCAGCCTCACCCGCGACGAAGCTTCCAACGCCCTGCTCAAGGCCCTGGAAGAACCATCAAAAACTACTGTTTTTGTGCTGCTTGCGCCACAGCGCGAGCAGCTCTTGCCTACCCTTGTTTCGCGCTCGTTCTGCCTTACCCTGCCCTGGCCAGATTGCCACGCCGACGACCCGGAAATGCAGCCGTGGGAGGACGCACTTGCGCAATTTCTTGTTCAAGGGCAAGGTTTTTTGGACAAGATTGCTGGCAAGGGAGCCATTGACGCAAGCGGGGCAACCCGTTTGCTGCTTTGCTGCCAAAAAGCCATGAGCAGAATACTTTCGGGCAGGCATAACCCAGCCCGCCCACTGGATGCGGCGCTGGTTTTACTGCACGGCAAGGGCCGTGCGGCGGCTTGCCAATGGTTTGCAGAAGCACAGGAAGCCCTTAACTACGGCGTTACTCCGGCCAGGGTTCTGGAAACTTTGGCGGCTCGTCTTTTTGCCCTGCGGCGAATGGCGGGTTAACAAAACCGGCGTTTCAGCGCGTCACAAGGTTTGATCATATGGGCAACAGGCACGTTTTTACCATTGCAGCCCTGTTCTGCTTTGCCGTGCTGTGTCTGCTCCACATCTGCACGCAGCCAGCCAGCGCAGCCGAGCCGCGCACCGTGCGCGTGGGGCTGCCCCCCATCGGCCAGTTCTCGCGCCTGGAAAACGGCAAGCCCGTTGGATACATAACAGACCAACTGGAGCAGCTCACCCGCTACACTGGCTGGAACGTATCGTGCGTTATTCTGGATGACTGGGACGCATGCCTGCATGCTCTTGAAACGGGCAAAATCGATCTGGCCACACCTGCACGCTATTCGGCAGAACGCGCCCGCAAATACCTATACTGCGCTCAGCCCATTGGGACATCATACACTGCAATTATTGCCCCCAGCGAATCACCAGTCATTTACGATGATATTGAAAGTATCTCGCGCATGCGCGTGGGCATGATACCGAATTCCATATGGCTCAATGATTTTGCCGCATTTATGCAACAACGCGGGGCCACCATGCCCACCATTATTGAGTACTCTGACCAGGAAGAACTGCGTGCCGCCACGCACAGTGGTCAAGTGGATGCCATTTTGGAATCGGTGCTGTTGCTTGAGGGCAATGAAAAAATCTTGGCCAAATGCAAGCCTTCGCAATACTTCTATCTTGCTTTACCAAAGAACACCCAACTTATGCACGAACTTGAGCAGGCCATGGTGCAGCTCAAGATGGAGCAGCCCGACCTGGAATATCGACTGGGGCGGCAGTATCTTCCGCGCATGTACCAAACGCCGCTTACAAGTGCAGAGATGGCCTACATCGCCCAACGCCCGCCCTTACGCGTGGGCTACGACCCGGACCGCAAGCCATACTCGTGGCAAGACCCCACCACAGGCAGTGCCAAGGGCATTTTGCCCGATATTTTGCGCGATGCCGCCGAGCGAAGCGGCCTGCAATTTACCTTTGTGCCACACACTTCCACTGCCGCAACGTATACAGAAGTTTTTGCAAAAAATACTCTGGATATGATTCTGGGATCTTTTCCTGCTGCGGCCCTGCAAACCTGTAAAAGCTACCGTCTCACTGCCCCGCTTGTGCGTGCCAATCTCAACATTTACTCCAAGCCAGATGCAAAGCTGACCCCAACATCTGCCTTTGTGCTGGCGGTTCCGGCCACGTTGCATAAAGGATCCGCATACGCTGCCCAAACATTTCCACAGGCCACCATACGTCTTTTTCCCAGTGAGGAAGCCTGCCTCACCGCATCAGGACGGCGCGAGGCCGATGCCGTGCTCGGCAGTTCTATGGCTATCAACAACCTCACCAATTCACCGCGCTTCAGCGAGTTTAATCCGTCTACAAGTTTTACAGATATTGAAGAAATTCGCCTTGCCATCAGGCAGGATCTGCCCGAAGTACTACGGGGTATTCTGAACAATCTGCTACTGACCATTGACGAAAAAAACAGAACCCAAATTATATCGGGCAATATTGCTGCGGCAACCACGCCCTTAACCCTGGGCGACATTATTTACGAACACCGATCGCTGCTCATTGTCATTGCCGAACTACTGGTTTTTATGTCAGCCCTTGTGGCCTACGCCCTGTATTTGCGCCGCAAAAGCGTCTTTAACCAGATCGCCAGCGACCAGCGCCTTGCCCACATTGCCGACAATATCAATGGCGGCGTGATCAGCATTTCTTCCCAGCCACCGCTGCGCATTCTGGATGCCAATAACGGTTTTTGGCAGTTGCTGGGCTACGATGCCGACAAACCCCAGACAACAAATTTTATAGAGCTGCTGCACGCCGAAGACACCAAGAAGCTGCTGGACTTGATTGCCGAAAGCCACGCGGGCCCGCAAACGGCCACCATTGAACTGCGCCTGAGGCATAGCAACGGAGCATGGCTGCCCCTGCTCTTGCGCGGCACTTTTTCTGACAATACAGGCAGCAACGAGTCCATTGACTGCGTGGTTGTGGACATAACCGAGCAAAAGCGCATGCAGGAAGAACTGGAGCAGGAAAAAGAACGCTATCGGATTCTGCTCGAGCAGTCACAGGACATCTTTTTTGATGTGGATACAGAAAAACGCCAGTTCCGTTGCTCTCCCAATTTTCTGCTCAAGTTTGGCCGGGAGGCCACGCCCCTTTTCAATGGAAATGGCCGCCCCAATAACCGACAGATCGTGCATCCCGAAGACCTGCCTGCACTCAATGAGCTGCGGCGGCGCATCCGCAGCGGCAAACCCACGGCCTTTGCCGTCATGCGCATTCCCACCGCCGAGGGTCGCTACATCTGGTGTCGGGTGCAGGCCACGCGCATCAGCAAGCCCGATGCCCCCCTGCGCCTGGTGGGCAAAATCATTGATATCGATGAAGAAGTGCGTAGACGCGCAGAGCTTGAGCGCCGCACCCAGCGCGACAGTCTCACAGATCTGCTCAACAAGACGGCCTTTCGCGAAAAAATCTGCGCTGCCATGCCCGTCAAGCCACAGCACGACAAAACAGACGCCCTGCTGTTTCTTGACCTGGATAATTTCAAACTCATCAACGACACCTTTGGGCATGTCAAAGGCGATGCGGCACTGGTGGCAGCCAGCGAAGCACTCAAGCGAGTCTTTCGCAATGCCGATGCCGTGGGCCGCTTTGGCGGCGACGAATTCTGCGTGTTCGTGCGCGACATAACGCGCGAGGCGCTGGAAGAACGGGCGGCGGCCTTGCTCTCAGAGCTGCACACCTTTGTGGAACAGGACGGCCAGCGCGTTGAAATTACCACCAGCATTGGCATCTACCTGTTTGATGGCACCGAGACCTCGTATGATGTGGCCCTGCACCGGGCAGACAACGCCCAGTATCAGGCCAAGCAGGCGGGCAAGAACTGCTACCGCTTTTATGACGAAATTCCCGATCCCTGGCTGGGCGAAATGGATAGTCCTCAATACCTCAGCGAAGATACGCTGCGCTAGCAGATCAATTTGGTACCCGCTGTCTTTTTTGCAAATGCAGCGCCAAACGGATTGCAGAGGGGATGAATAACCGCAGCCCTTCAAAATAAGCAGTGCGATTTCAGGCCTACACAGGGCTTATGACCCAGATCAAACAAGCCACGCCCAAACACAAAGTTTGCGCAAATAGAGGGGCCTCCCGCCACGTGGGAGGCCCCTCTATTTGCGCCTAGAAGTTTCGGCGCGCGGGGTTGAAGGAAGTCTGTTGCTTCAGCCCGTATGCGTGGCATTACTGCCGCCCGACAAACAGGCTAAAAAAATTCGTCTGCCTTCACGCCTGCCTGTGCTCAGCTAACTCTTGGAAGTTAGCTACTTCCACAAACTGCTGTATTTGGCCGCTATGCCGTCTGTGCGTTCCACCAGCTTGTCCACCAGGCCTTCCACGTCTTCCACGCTCACCGTGCCAAGATCGCGGGCCAGCAGGTAGCCAAGGTAGCCACGGCCCTGCTTGAACACCCAGCACACCGAATACACCGAGCCCACAGCGGGCCGACCGGCAAATTCGGGCTGCGTACTCACCATCACATAGAGCTTGGGAATGTCTTTTTCTTCATCGTCGTTGAGGGTAAACAGGCTGCTCTGGTTAAAGCGCTCTTTCAGCCGTGTGCCCAGGCGCGCGCCAATGCTGTCTGTGCCCTCCAGCGACACACTGACCGTCGTTACGCGATCTACGGTTTTTTCGGGCTTGTCCTGCACAGGCTTTGCGGCCTGGGGCGCAGCTGCCTGCGTGGTTGCGGCAAAGACAGCGCCCGTAAGCGCCAGAACGCATATCAGTGTAAAAACGCTAATAATTTTTTTCATGCCATTCCCTCAATTCCAGAATATGTCCGTCTGTTGCTGCCTGGCAGTTGCCAAAACCACAACAGCGGGAAAACACTTTTTCTTGACCCTGATCCATTCTATATAATCTTTAGAAAAAGGTGAAGCGGGTATTTGCGCGTTTCCAATACCACAAATGGATGTATACTCGCCGCCCTGCCGCTGGCAAAAGACCACCTACCCCGTTTGCCCCTGCGGCAGACTGGGGTTTCAACAGCTTAAAGGATTTTTTATGAAGCACATTCTCTTGCTGCTGGCCTTTGGGGCCGGTTGCTGCCTGCCCGTGCAAGCGGGCATCAATACACTACTGCGCCGTTTTTTGGGCGAACCCATGCAGGCCGCCCTTGTTTCCTTTGCCGTGGGCACGCTTGCCCTGTGGCTGTACAGCCTTGCTGCACGGCATACATGGCCCCCGCTGTCGCAGCTTTCGGCTGTGCCCTGGTGGATGTGGACAGGCGGCATACTGGGTGCCATTTTTGTGAGCTGCACCATCTTTCTTGCCCCGCGTCTGGGTGCCGCCACCATGACTGCCGTCATGCTGTCAGGCCAGCTGGTGGCCTCGGTGCTGCTTGACCATTTTGCCCT
Organism: Deltaproteobacteria bacterium; assembly: GCA_009929215.1. GTDB lineage: Bacteria > Desulfobacterota > Desulfovibrionia > Desulfovibrionales > Desulfovibrionaceae > Desulfovibrio. The sequence goes on from SAAX01000002.1 coordinate 51,200, forward strand.
GGTGGGCTTTCCCGAGCACCCGGTTTCACCTCTGCGGCTGGTGGGCATTGTCCTGCTGTTTGCGGGCGCGTGGCTTGTGCGGGTATTTTAGCACGGGCAGGCGCCTCCACCTTCCTCTGGCGGCGGCATCTTGAGATGTGCCGCAGTAAGGGCTACACTGCCCGCAAATTGTCGTTTTACAAGGAACACGCCATGCAAAGAACCCTTATAATCGATGCTCTTGCCGCAACCGCGCCGCAGCCCTCCATCACCATTTGCGGCTGGATACGCACCCGCCGTGACGCCAAGGAATTTTCCTTTGTGGAGATCAACGACGGCTCGTGCCTTGGCAACATGCAGTGCATTGTAGACGCGGGCACAGATGCCCACCAGCAGCTTGCCAACGCCGACACTGGCGCTGCCGTCAGCGTTACCGGCGAGCTTGTGGCCTCACCCGGCAAGGGCCAGCAGTGGGAAATCCGCGCGCACAGCGTTACGGTATTCGGCCTTGCTGATCCTGAAACCTTTCCTTTGCAGAAAAAACGTCATTCCGATGAATTTTTGCGCACCATCGCCCACCTGCGTTCACGCACCAACAAATACGGCGCGGCCTTCCGCATCCGCTCCGAGGCCGGGCAGGCCGTGCACCAGTTCTTTCAGGGCCGCCGCTTTTCGTGGGTGCACACGCCCGTGCTGACCGGGGCAGACTGCGAGGGCGCGGGCGAGATGTTCCGCGTTACCAGCCTTGAGCCCGGCAACAAGGACATGGCCGCCGACTTTTTTGGCCGCCAGTGCAACCTGACGGTTTCTGGCCAGCTTGAGGCCGAAGCCCTGGCCATGGGTCTTGGCCGCGTGTACACCTTTGGCCCCACCTTCCGCGCCGAAAATTCCAACACGCCACGCCACGCCGCCGAATTCTGGATGATCGAGCCGGAAATGGCCTTTGCCGACCTGCAAGACCTCATGGAACTGGGCGAAAGCCTCACCCGCCACGTCATCGAACACGCCCTTTGCCACTGCGAAGCCGACCTCAAGCTTTTTGACAGCTTTGTGGACAAGGGCCTTGTTGACCGCCTCAAGGCTATGGTGGCCGAGCCCTTTGCACGCGTTTCGTACACCGAAGCCGTGGAGATTCTGCAAAAAAGCGGGCGCGAATTTGCTTTTCCCGTTTCTTTTGGCACAGACCTGCAAACAGAGCACGAACGCTACCTGGCCGAAGAGCACTTTAAAAAGCCCGTGGCCGTGTACGACTACCCCAAGGAAATCAAGGCCTTTTACATGCGCCAGAACGACGACGGCAAAACCGTTGCCGCCATGGACATGCTGGTTCCGCGCATCGGCGAGCTCATTGGCGGCTCGCAGCGCGAGGAACGCATGGACCGCCTGACCGCCCGTATCCAGGAAATGGGACAGAACCCCGAAGACTACTGGTGGTACATGGACCTGCGCCGCTTTGGCACTGCCCCGCACGCGGGCTTTGGCCTTGGCTTTGAGCGCCTGCTCATGATGCTGACCGGCATCACCAATATCCGCGACGTCATCCCCTTCCCGCGCACGCCCGGCAACCTCGAATTCTAAGTCGCCGCGCGTCTACTGCCTACCCCGGCCAGCCCACTGCCCTTGCGGCGGGCTGGCCGTTTCTTGCACTAACCTCAGATTGGCGTACAATTTACGCAAAAAAGCCCCCTCCAGCGCCCTTGCGCTTCGTGCGCGCCCTTCACATTTGCGCTTTTGCCAGATATACTATCCGCTCACCTTTTTGGAGGCATAAGCCACCGTCCATCGCCCAAGGAGAGCGAAATACCATGAGCAAGAAGCTGACTGTAGCCGTTGTAGGCGCCACAGGCGCCGTAGGCCGTGAAATGCTCAAGACCCTGCACGAAAGGGACTTTCCCGCCACCGAAATCCGCGCTTTTGCGTCTGCCCGGTCTGCGGGCACCAAAGTGCCTTTTGGTAACCAAGAGCTTACCGTGCAAGAGCTTAAAGAAGATGTCTTTGAGGGCATTGATTTGGCCATTTTCTCCGCCGGCGGCAGCACTTCGCAAAAATTCGCCCCGCACGCGGCCCACGCTGGTTGCGTGGTGGTGGACAACTCTGCCGCATGGCGCATGGACGACCGCTGCCCCCTGGTTGTGCCCGAAGTCAACGCCCACGCCCTTGAAGGCCACAACGGCATCATTGCCAACCCCAACTGCTCTACCATCCAGATGCTGGTGGTGCTGAAGCCCCTGCACGACGCCGCCAAGATCAAGCGCGTTGTGGTTTCTACCTATCAGGCGGTTTCCGGCACGGGTCAAAAGGGCATTGAGGAACTGGAACGTCAGGTGCGCGACCTGTTCAATGGCCGCGAACCCGAATGCAATACCTATCCCTACCGCATTGCCTTTAACGCACTGCCGCATATCGATGTCTTCCTTGAAAACGACTACACCAAGGAAGAAATGAAGATGGTTCACGAAACCGTCAAAATGCTTGAAGATCCTTCGGTCAAGGTTACGGCCACCTGTGTGCGCGTGCCGGTGTTTTACTGCCACGCCGAGTCGGTCAACATCGAAACCGAAAAGAAAATCAGCGCCAAGGATGCCCGCGTCATGCTTTCGCAGGCTCCCGGCGTGCGCGTGGTCGATAACCCGCGCGAGCGCATGTACCCCATGCCCTCGTACTGCGTGGGCGAGGACGAAACCTATGTGGGCCGCATCCGCGAGGATGAAACCATCGAAAACGGCCTGAACATGTGGATCGTGGCCGACAACGTGCGCAAGGGCGCTGCCCTCAACGCCGTGCAGATCGGTGAAGAACTGATCAAGCGCGACCTGCTGCGCGTGACCGACAAAAACGTATTCCTGAAGTAAGCCAGAGGGCGCACGGGTTTGTAGCAAGCCCGTGCGCCCCTGTTATCTGGAGGCTTTTGCAGTGAAGGCTGTGGACGCTGATACATATCTCAAGGCCCTGCTTGCCGCGCCCCGCCCGGGGTCGGAGCAGGTTCTCGCCTTTTATGACCACCGCGTGGGGCATATCTGCACTGACGCGCGTCTTTTGCTGCTGCCCCTCGACGACCATATCTGCCACCGTGGCGACGGCCTGTTTGAAAGCATCAGCTTTCGCCAGCGCACCATTTTTGGGCTCGATGCCCACCTTGCCCGCCTGGTGGACGGCGCTGCGGCGCTTTCCATCACGCCGCCCTGCGATTGGCAGGACGTGCGCCAGCGCATTATCGACGTGGCCCTTGCCGCTGGCGTGGACAACGGCGACCTGCGCGTTTTTCTGAGCCGTGGCCCCGGCGGTTTTGGTATTTCGCCCGCCGAATGCCCGCAGGCTGGCCTGTACATTGTGGCGCTCAAAAAGAATCTGCCCTCAGAGGCCCTGTACGCCAAGGGGTTTACGGCCTTTGCCAGCGCCATTCCGCCCAAGCAGGAATATCTGGCCCGCATCAAGAACACCAACTATCTGCCCAATGTCTTCATGGCCATGGAAGCCCGCCAAAAGGGCATGGATGTGGCTGTGACCTTTGACGAAAACGACATCATGGGCGAGGCCGCCGTGGCCAACGTGGGCCTTGTGGACGATCAGGGCCGCCTGCTGTGCCCCGAAATCAAGCGTATTCTGCCCGGCACAACCCTGCTGGCAGCCATGGAAGTGGCCGCCGATCGCATGCCTGTGGTGCAGATGCCCATTCCCAAGGCAGCCATTGCCACGGCCCGCGAAATGCTGCTGTTCACCAGCTCCACCCTTTGCGTGGGCATCACCCATTTTGACGGCAAACCCGTGGGACAGGGCGGTCAGGCAGGCAAACCCGGCCCCGTAGCCCTGTGGCTCAAGGATGTTCTTTTGGACTATATGCTAAAAAAAGGCGCACACATCTGATGCGCGTTCTGCTTATTGCGCTGCAACAGACCACAGAAGGCCCGGCCTCACCCGCAGAACAAGCCCAGTGGACAGAACTGGGCGCGCCCATGCGCACTGCCCGACTGGAAGAAGACCACGCCCTTGCCCTTGCCGCTGCCATGCGCGACGGCGGCAGGCTGGCCCCCATGCTGCTGTGCGCCAAAAATTCGCGTCTGCACCGCCGTGCTGCCGCCCTCAACCTGCCCACCCTTGCCGCTGGCGGCCCCATAGATTTTACGCGCCTGTGGCTCTGGCAACGGCGGCACAAGCACCTGCTGGTGCAAACCTTTGGCGAATGCAGCATGGCTGCGGGCCGCCGCGTGCTTGCCATGCGCGCGCCCCAAAGCACGCTGCTCAGCCACGCCTTATTGCTGCGCGCGCCCCATGCCGAGGCATGCGCGGGCAAGGGCATGCTTGCTGCCCACAAAATTTTGTGCGGCTCAAACCATGTGCGCGAGCGCATTGCCAAGGGCAGCGGCATCACACAGGGCGAAACCCCGTGGCGCGGCCCCAAAAACCGCCAACTGCCCCTTGCGGGCGATGTGCTCACGCTGCGTGCGCCGTGCATGAACCTTGAGGGCTACGCCCCTGCGCCCGAATGGAAAGCAGAAGCCCCCCTTGCCGAAAGCACAGGCAACAAACCACGTTTTATTTTTTGCATGGGTGACGCGCTCACCCCGCGTTCGGGTGTGCACGTTGTCATCCGCGCCATGGCGGCCATATGGCAAAGGCGCGACCTGCCCCGGTGGGAAGTGCGCGCCGCCGGTGGGGGCCCCCGCTTTCAGGAAGTGCTTGAAGAAGCGGAATCTCTCGGCGTGCAAAGCCGCCTGTGCCTGCTCAACGAGCAACCTCTGCACCAGTTGCTGCACAGCTGCCACGCCTGGATTGCACCCGGATCGGCCCCGGACGAACTGCCCGATACCCTCGGCGCGGGACTGGCGGCCTACATGCCGGTTATCTGCGGGCAGGGCGACCTGCACAATCAGCGGCTCAAAGCCGCACCCGCAGCGGCCTGCATGTTTGAAGAAAACAATCCGCAGTCGCTGGCAGAGGCCATGATCAACATCATGACCAACAATGACCTGCGCCGCAGCACTGTACAAGCTGGCGACACCCTGCGGCCAAGCCTTGGCCTTGATGCCTTTGCCGACAGCGTTTGCGCCCGGCACGAGGCATGGTGCGCGGAACTGGGCTGGCTTGAGCAAAACGCCCACCCCCACACAGACCACGACAAAGAACAACAGTAAACGAGCAAATTCGTGCGCGCCCCGCGCCAGCAGCTGCCGTTGCCAACCCGGGGTAATACCGCAAACACATACAGGAACCGTATGAAATGTAAAATCTGCAAAGCTGAGGCCGTGGTGGCCCTGCGCAGCCACAATGCCGCCTTCTGCCCCGACTGTTACAAAGACTTTTTTGCCCGACAGGTAGAGCGTGGCATTGAAGGCCAAAAGCTCTTTACCCGCAACGAGCGAGTGCTGGTGGCCCTTTCTGGTGGCAAGGATTCGCTGGCCCTGATGCTCGAGCTTTCGCGCCAGGGCTACAACGTCACCGGGCTGCATATTGATCTGGCCATTCCGGTTTCTTCTGCTGCGGCGCGTGGCGTGGTTGAGCGTTTTTGCGCCAAGCACGACCTCAAGCTCATGGTTAAGGAGATGGCCGCCGAGGGTCTGCCCATCCCGCTGGTCAAAGAGCGCCTGAACCGCCCCATCTGCTCGGCCTGCGGCAAGATCAAGCGCCACTTTTTCAACAAGGTTGCGCTGGACGGAGGCTTTGACGCCCTTGCCACCGGCCACAACCTCGACGACGAAGTGGCCCGCCTTTTCAGCAATACCCTGCGCTGGGACACATCCTACCTTTCCGACCAGGGCCCGCGCCTTGACAGTGAGAACGGGTTTTCGCGCAAGGTCAAACCCCTGTGGCGGCTCTCGGAATTTGAAACCGCAAACTACGCCTTTTTGATGGGCATAGAGAACCACTACGCCCCCTGCCCGTACAGCCCCGGGGCAAGCTTTACCACGCTCAAGGGCCTGATGCAGAACCTCGAGTTCGCCATGCCTGGCCGTAAGCTCGACTTTTATCAAGGTTTTCTCTCGCGTGGGCGGCCTGTGTTTGCCCGCCGCGAGGCCGAAGAAGGCCTTACGCTGGCCCCCTGCACCGAATGCGGCTACCCCACCTCATCGGGCGACCGCTGCGGCGTGTGCCGTATCCGCTCTGCAGTGGCCGACCATGGCTAGAAGTCCAACATAGCCATATCATTCTGCATCCGGCAGCCTCAGGGCTGCCGGTTTTCTTTTGTCACTGCTGCCGCACGGCAAAAACGCATTCCTGCTTGACTTTCATCATTTTTGAAAATAAATTTCAATTCCATTTAATTTCAGCCTCACCGGCATGCCCGGCGCGGCACAGACAGGAGCCCAAAGCATGCCGGAATCCCTATCCGCAACGGCAGTGGTGCGCGGCGGCCATGCCCGCACGCTTATTGGCGGTCTGGCCTATTCCTTGCGGCTGGCCATTGCTGGCAACCCCAACTGCGGCAAAACAACGGTTTTCAACGCGCTAACGGGTGCGCACCAGCATGTGGGCAACTACAGCGGCGTAACTGTTGAAAAAAAAGAAGGCTTTATCCGCCACGAAGGGCAGGAGATCATTTTGGTCGATCTGCCCGGCGCGTATTCGCTCTCGGCCTATTCGCAGGAAGAAGTGGTGGCCCGCAACGTGCTTTTGGGCGGGTCGGTGCAGGCGGTCATCAATGTGGTGGATGCGGGCATTCTGGAGCGCGGGCTGCTGCTGACGGCCCAGCTGCGCGAAATGGGCCTGCCCGTGGTTATTGCCTGCAACATGATGGACGAGGCCCACGCGGCGGGCATCAGCATTGATTTTTTGCGGCTCTCGGAATGCATGGGCGCAAACGCCGTGCCCACGGTGGGTACGGCTGGCAACGGTCTGCGCGAGGCCCTCTCTGCCGCGCGTCAGGCGGCGCTGGATACCCCCGGGTACGGTGGCAGCCCCTCACAGGGGGAACAACCAGCGGATCAGGCGCATGCCCTGCGCATCAGCTACGGGCCCCTGCTCGATCCCATTCTCGAAACCATGGAGCGGCGCATTGCGGCCAGCCCCGGCATTGCCGCCTCGCCCTATGGCCACTGCGCCCCGCGCTGGCTGGCCCTCAACCTGCTGCAAGACGATGCCGAGGCCATTGCGGCTCTGCATAAGGCAGATGCCGACCTTGCCGCCGACATGGCCCAGGTGTGCGGTTTTGTGCAGGAAGAACTGCACAGCATTGGCCGCGATGCCGAGGGAATCATCGCAGACGGCCACAGCGCCTTTGTGCGGCAGGTGGCTGCGGCCTGCATTGTCAAAACAGGCGACCGCCACCGCTTGAGCCTTTCGGACAAGCTCGACCGCGTGCTGGCCCACGCCCTGTGGGGTGCTGCGATCATGCTGGGCGTGCTCTATGCCATGTTTCAGATCACCATTGTACTGGGTTCGTACCCGCAGGGCTGGCTTGAGAGCGCGTTTGGCGCGCTGGCGGGCTTTGTGCGGGGCTCGCTTCCCGATGGCCTGTTTGCCTCACTGCTGGTGGACGGCGTGATTGCGGGTGTTGGCGGCGTGCTCAGTTTTGTGCCGCTGGTGCTCATCATGTTTGCGCTTATCGCCATTGTGGAAGACAGCGGCTACATGGCCCGCATGGCCTACATTGCAGACCGGGTGTTCCAGTTTTTTGGCCTGCACGGGGCCTCGGTGATGCCCTATATCATTTCTGGCGGCATTGCGGGCGGCTGCGCCATACCGGGCGTTATGGCCACGCGCACCATGCGCAGCCCCAAGGAAAAACTGGCCACCATGCTCACCCTGCCCTACATGGCCTGCGGCGCAAAGCTGCCCGTGTACCTGCTGCTGGTGGGCACGTTTTTTCCGCACAATGCCGCCAACATGATGTTTGCCATCATCATGCTTTCGTGGGTGCTGGCCTTCTGCGTGGCCCTGTTGCTGCGCAAAACTGTGCTTCGCGGCGAGGCCACGCCACTGGTCATGGAAATGCCCCCCTACCGCATGCCCACCCTGCGTGGCATCTGCATCCACTGCTGGGAACGCACCTGGATGTACCTGAAAAAGGCGGGAACAGTGCTCGTGCCGCTGGCCATGCTTATCTGGGCGGCCATGACCTTTCCCGCTCTTGATCCGCAAGTAGCCCTGCCTTTTGAAAACGAAATTGCCCGACTGAGCGCCCGTCTTGAACGCGACGACCTCTCGGAACAGATGCGCATCACCTACGAACAGGCGCTGGCAAAATCGCAGGAAGAACTGGACGCGGAGCGGCTGCGCCACACCCTTGCGGGCAGCCTTGGCACATGGCTTGAAGGCGTCACCTCGTATGCGGGCTTTAGCTGGCGCACAGATGTGGCCCTTATTGGCGGCATTGCGGCCAAGGAGGCCATCATTTCAACCCTTGGCACAGCCTATGCCCTTGGCGCGCAAGACCCGGATGACCCGGCGTCGCTGGCAGAACTGCTGCGGGCCGACCCCTCGTGGAATCAGGGCACAGCCCTGGCCCTGCTGGTTTTTGTCATGCTTTACGCACCCTGCTTTGTGACCCTGGTTGTCATTCGGCAGGAGTCGGGCAGCTGGAAGTGGGTTGCCTTCAGCATTGCCTTCAACACCCTGCTGGCCTTTGGCATGGCCGTGGGCGTTTACCAGACCTACCGTTTTTTATGGATGGGCTTATAGATGTCTACTACCACAGAGCGCGTCACCGGCATGAGCATACGCGCATATCTTGCACTGGGCCTCACCGTTATGGCCCTGCTTTTTACGGCCAGCTTTTTCTACTTTATGAGCATGACGCGCGAAATGAGCGTTTCGGGCACCAAGACCTACGGGGCCTTTATGGCGCTTACCGAGGCCCGCAACAAGGCAGACCTTGCCCTGCTTGAGCGCCTGCGCGAAGCAGAAGGGGCGCTGAACGCCGCCCGCCAGAACGCCAATACCCTCGGTCAGGCAGACGCCGCCCTTGGGGCACTTGCCGCATCCATTGCCGAGCTCTCGGCCCCGCAGACCGCCACAGAAGACATGCTGCTGCAACTGCGCCGCACGGCCACTCTTGCGCACGACTTTGAAAACAATCTGCTTATGGCATTTTTGCTGCTTGGCGCTGGCCTTGTCACGCTCTTTGGCCTGTTGCGCCTGCACCTTGCCCGCCCGCTGCAAGGCATCATGGCCTTTCTCAACCAGTTGGGCACAGGGGCCGCCAGCCAGCCGCCCAAGCGCAGCTTTATTGTTGAGCTGGGGAACATTGCGGCATCGCTTGAAAATCTTGGCACATACCTTTCGCTTGCAACCGTGCGCTCGCAAAAACTGGCTTCGGAGCACGACCATTTTCAAAAAATGTCGCTGGTGGACGGCCTCACCGGGGTGGGCAACCGCCGTGCCTTTGACGAAAAACTGCGAACCCTGTGGCTTCAGGCCCAGCAAGGGCAAACGCCCCTTTCGCTCATCATGCTCGATGTGGACACCTTCAAACGCTACAACGACAATTTGGGGCATCAGGCTGGCGACGAATGCCTGCGCCGCGTGGCAGCGGCCATGAGCAGGGCCGCGCGCTCTACCGACGTATGCGCCCGCTACGGCGGCGAAGAATTTGCCCTGCTGCTGCCCGGTGCGGATGCCGCCAAGGCCCAGGTTGTGGCCGCCCGCGTGCATGCCGAGGTGGCCCGCGAACAGCTGCCCCACCCCGCCTCGCCCGTAAGTACCTTTGTGACCGTGAGCCTTGGCGTGAGCTGCATACGTCCGCAGCCCGACCAGGATATTGAAAGTCATACGCTGGTGCGCCAGACCGATGCCGCCCTGTACGAGGCCAAGGCCGCAGGCCGCAACCGCACCTGCGTGTATGGGTAGGAGCACACCTAACCCACACCATTGCCAAATCTTTCTCTTAACACGGGAATAATCAATTTATCTGCATTTTCTTTGATCGAGTCTTCAATTTCTGCTATTTTCTTCAAAAAAATATTTTTATGTATTGATAAATCTCCATATTTTATATGAGCTATAGATCCTATCTCATCAATAAGATTACAAGCTTCTACCCCATAAAAGGATAACATTTGAATTTCAAGTTCATAAGCCTGATCTGCTTCCATCCATGCTTCTTCTTTAAACATTTTATGTATCCACCGGTCTGTTAACAATAACTGTTTTGAAATCATCTTCGCTTTCTGAACGACTTCTACAGAAATCTCGTTCCATGATCCATCTGGAGGTAAAGAGAGGCTTACATCATTTAACTTTGAAAAAAATGATTCATCATGGTTTGCATAATACTGAAAAAAACAATTTTCTATATCTTCAATCTGACTACTACAGGAAATCACAAAATCAGACAGTGCATCAATTATTCCTTAATATATATGGCAAGCTTTCCTTTTTTTATCTTCTTCTTTATTACGATGCACGTAAAAATTCCACGCCAGTGTTATTAATGCGCCTCCCAATGAACTTGATAATAGCATTGATATAAATACACTAAAATCAAAATCTTGCATTTTCCCTCCACCATAGCTAACTATAAAAAGTTTTTTAACTTCACAATAATTTCACCTCAACAAAAATATGGCAAGTGAACACCTTCCGCATGCCAGCCAAGTCCCATAGTATTACTCAATTATGTTCACTGGCTTATTCTTCGGGTAACAAAAGAACGCCCTGTCATAACGCAAAAACCCCGGCATGCCGGGGTTATACGAAGCAAACACTGCCTGCCAAAAAATCAAATTGCTAGGGTGCAGATGTCTGCACCATGATGGCCCCGGCCTCTCTGCGGCGCAGGGCAATGGTGACCTCTGCGCAACGCAGGGCCAGCGGGTCGCGCAGGGGCGCGTAGCCCACCACCGATACAGGCATGCCAGATCCCAGCCCCATGTCGCGTATGCGGCGCGCAAGCTCTCCTCTGGCATTGATGCTCACAATGCGGGCCACCTCGCCCACTTTGAGGGAAGTAAGTGGAATTACTGAATCCATAATCCTCCACCGTCCTTTTAAAAACAACTTTCAATTTCAATTTACTTCTCATGCCCGCTGGCGTCAAGGATATAAGCATGGTCAGGCAGCGCGAGAGTTTGCGCGGCTGCACGCGCCGTAATGTAAGCCCGCTGCTCATGCGCTGCTGGTGTCGCCGTTGTTGCAACGCAGCCCAACAAGACTCGCCCGGCGACGGCCTGGGTTATGCCAAGTTTATGACCAAGTTATGTTCAGAATTATGGACAGACTTATGCGCGTGGTTATGGGCAAATCTACGGCACTCCTCCAGCCCTGGCAGGGCAGATGCCCGCGTCCCACTCGACCATGCGGCCCGACTCTGGCATGATGCAGGGCAGCGGCAGAACCTATGATTTCTGCCTGCATTCGCACACGCCAACAATGGAAACACCATGAGCATACTGAAAAAAGCTCTGGAGCGGGGGCTCACCCCCTCCAACGTCATAAGCTACCTGTGTCTGCAAATCATGCGCGTCAACGGCGCACTGTGGGGGAGCCTACGTCTGCGCCTCAAGGCTCTGGCCCTTGGCGTGCGGGTTGAACCGGGTGTTTCGGCCCACGGCCCCGTGGGGCTCATGCGCTGGCCGGGCAGCAACATACACATTGGCGCGGGCGCAAGCCTTATTTCATCCTGGCGGCGGGCCACCGCAGCCACCCTCTACGCCCCGGTGCGCCTGCGTACCTTTGGGCCGGGGGCCAACATAGAGATCGGCCCCGGCTGCCAGCTCAGCGGCACGTCCATCACGGCCCGTTCCACGGTTATCCGCTTTGGGCGGCAGGTGATGTTTGGCCCCAACTGCATTGTGGTGGATTCTGACTTTCACGCCCACTGGCCGCCCGAAGCCCGCGCCACAGAGCCCGGCATGGAAGGCGACCGCCCGGTGAACGTTGGCGACTACGCCTGGATTGGCATGAACTGCCTCATCCTCAAGGGTGTGACCATTGGTGAGGGGGCCATTATCGGCGCTGGCAGCGTGGTAACGCGCGATGTGCCGCCCTTCTGCCTTGCCGCAGGTTCGCCCGCTCGCGTGCTGCGCTGCCTCAAGCCCGGCGAAACGCCGCCTGCGGATGCGCACTAGGTCGCACTAACGTGCCTGTTGGGGAATATATCGCCGCACTGCTGGCGTCTGAAAAGCTGGGGCGGCAGGTTACCTGCCATCGGCTTTTTGCGCCCGCCGAGCCGCACTACGCGCCCACCAGCCTGCCCTGGCCCGCTGCCATCAGCCGGGTGCTGGAGCAGCGCGGCATAGAGGGGCTGTACAGCCATCAGGCGCTGGCCACAGACCATATCCGCGCGGGGCATTCCATTGTTGCGGCCACGCCCACGGCCAGCGGCAAAAGCCTTATCTACAACCTGCCCGTGATCGATCGCTACCTGCGCGACCGCGATGCCCGCGCCCTGTATCTTTTTCCGCTCAAGGCGCTGGCGCAGGATCAGCTGGGCGCGTTCAACGCGTTGGTCACCGCCGCCCTGTACGACGGCGACACCACCGACCACTTTCGCCGCAAGATACGCCGCAACCCGCCCACGGTGCTCATCAGCAATCCCGAAATGCTGCACCTTGGCATCTTACCCCACCACGAGCAGTGGGTGGAATTTCTGGCGGGGCTGAGCCATGTGGTTGTGGACGAGGCCCACACCTACCGTGGCGTGTTTGGGGCGCACATGGCCCAGGTGTTCCGGCGGATCAACCGCATTGCTGGGCGCTATGGCGCACGGCCCGTCTATGTGCTGTGCACGGCCACCGTGGGCAACCCCGGCGAACTTGGGGCGGCGCTGACAGGCACTGGCAACCCTGCGGATACTGCAAGCCATGCTGCTGGCGCAGGAGTTCTGCCAGATAGCTGCCCTGACACTGCAAGCCATACGGCCGACAGCCCCGCAGCCGCCCGCACGACAGACGCGCCCGTGGTCATCGACCAGTCTGGCGCACCGCAGGGGCCACGGCATTTTGTCTTTCTCAACCCGGAGCAAAGCGCGGCCACGGCGGCCATTGATCTGCTCAAGGCGGCGCTGGCCCGCAACCTGCGCACCATTGTCTATTGCCGATCGCGGCGCATGACCGAGCTTATCAGCCTGTGGGCCGGGCAATCTGGGGCGTTTGCCCAGCATATTTCGGCCTACCGCGCGGGCTTTTTGCCCGAAGAACGCCGCAGCATCGAGGCCCGCATGGCCTCGGGCGAGCTGCTGGCCGTGGTCAGCACCAGCGCGCTTGAGCTGGGCATAGACATTGGCGGGCTCGACGTGTGCATTCTTGTGGGCTACCCCGGCACGGTCATGGCCACCCTGCAACGCGGTGGCCGTGTGGGCCGCGCCCAACAGGAATCTGCCGTTATCGTGGTGGCGGGCGAAGACGCGCTGGACCAGTATTTTGCCCGCAATCCCGAAGATTTTTTCAACCGCCCGCCCGAAAAGGCCGTGGTCAATCCCGACAACGAGGTTATCCTTACCCGCCATCTGGAATGCGCGGCGGCAGAGATTCCCCTCACCCCCAATGATCCCATGCTGGCAAGCCCCGCTGCCCGCGCCGCCGCCCGCGCCCTGCACGCCAAGGGCCTGCTGCTGCAATCTGCCGACGGCACACAGCTGCTGGCAGCCCGCAAGCGCCCTCAACGGCATGTGGATTTGCGCGGCACGGGCCAGACCTTTACCATTGAAGATCAGGACGGCCAGATCATCGGCTCGGTGGACGGCTTCCGCGCATGGCAGGAAACGCACCCCGGCGCGGTGTACCTGCACCGGGGCCGCAGCTATGTGATTGACGAAATGGACCCCGCCCGCGCCCGCATTGTGGCCAAGGCAGCCAAGGTATCGTGGTTTACGCGCACACGCGGGCAAAAACGCACAGATATTCTTGAAGAAGTCGAACGCGTATCGCTGGGCCGCGTGCTCGGCTGCCGTGGCCGCCTGCGCATCACCGACATTGTGACCGGCTACGAAAAACGCTCCACATCGGGCAACCGGCTGCTCACCATCACACCGCTGGAAGCCCCGCCCCAGATTTTTGAAACAGAGGGCCTGTGGTTTGTCATACCAGACAGCATCCGCGCCTCGCTGGAAGAGCGTTTTTTGCACTACATGGGCTCCATCCACGCGCTGGAGCACGCGGCCATAGGCCTGCTGCCCCTGCTGATCATGGCAGACCGCAACGACTTTGGCGGCATCTCCACCCCGCTGCACGCGCAGACAGGGCTTTCGGGCGTGTTTATCTACGATGGCCTGCCGGGCGGCGCTGGCCTGACGCGTCAGGCATTTCCCGGTGCGCGGGGGCTGCTGGAGGCAACCCTCAAGGCCGTGGCTGCCTGCCCCTGCGAGGACGGCTGCCCCTCGTGTGTGCATTCGCCCAAGTGCGGCTCTGGCAACAGGCCCATCAGCAAAATCGGCGCGCTGGAACTGCTGCGCGAAATGCTGGCCCCCGGCACAGAGGGCGACACCCTGCACCGCGAGTTGCGCATCAGCCCCGCCCCCGACCGACTGGACATGGAATCGCTGGACGCGGCAGCCTCGCTGGCGACAGCGCCACGGCCTGCGGTGTCCGCCCTGGAATTTATCAACATGGATGAGCAGACAGACACAGCCCGCCCGCACAGCGCAGTGGAGGAACAATCCATGAGCAAAAAACAACCCGCGCCCGACAACCAGACAAACCTTTTCGGCCCTGCCACCGCAACGGCAACAGGCTCCAGCGTCAGCGCCCCCGCAGCGGACGGGGCCAGCACCTTTGACGCCTCAGGGCTGCTGACCCACATTCCCCTGCCACCGCCCAAGAATTTTGTGGTTTTTGACGTGGAAACGCGGCGCTCTGCCGCCGAGGTGGGCGGCTGGAACAGGGCAGACCGCATGGGAGTGAGCATTGCCGTGGCCTACGACAGCAAGGCCGACAACTACTTTGCCTACCAGCAGGAAGAACTGCCCGCCCTGTTTGAAAGGCTACGCGCCGCTGATCTTGTGGTGGGCTTCAACAGCCTGCGCTTTGACTATGCCGTGCTTTCGACCTTCGCGCCCTTTGACTTGCACAAGCTGCCCAGCCTTGATCTTTTGCAGCGCGTGTACGAACGCCTGAGCTACCGCCTGCCGCTAGACAATCTGGGCCAGGCCACCCTTAACGAGCCCAAGAGCGCCGACGGCCTGCAAGCCCTTGAATGGTGGAAAGAAGGCCGCCTGGACGACATAACGACCTACTGCCGCAAGGATGTGGACATCACCCGCCGCCTCTACCTGCACGGCCTTGAGCACGGCTTTTTGCTGTTCCGCAACAAGGCTGGCTCGCCCGTGCGGGTTCCTGTGGATTTTCGCCGCCGCTGAAGCTGCCGCAACTCCAAAAACAGCAAAACGCCCGCAATTGCGGGCGTTTTTTATTTCAAAATCCTGTAAAAAAATCAGGCTACTTGAGCTTTTTGAGGGTCTTTTCCATACCTTCGGGCAGAGGGTAGCCGTGGTCTTCGGTGGGGAACGCGCCCGCGCGCACTTCGCGCGCATAGGCCTCCACCGCAGAGCGCAGGCTTGCGCCCACCTCGCCAAAGCGTTTGACGAAGCGCGGCAGGTGGCTCAGGGTCATGCCCGTCATATCCTGCCACACCAGCACCTGGCCATCACAGCCAGCGCCCGCGCCAATACCTATAACGGGTATAGCGAGGGCCTGGGTTACGCGCTCGGCCAGGGGGGCTGGCACGCATTCAAGCACCAGGGCAAAGGCTCCGGCGTCCTGAAGGGCACGGGCGTCGTCCAGCAGTTTTTGCGCGGCGGCCATGGTTTTGCCCTGCACCTTGAAGCCGCCAAAGGCGTTGACCGACTGCGGCGTAAGCCCCAGATGCCCCATCACGGGAATGGAAGCCCGCGTGAGCGCCCGAACCTCGGCGGCAAATTCCGCGCCGCCCTCAAGCTTGACCGCCTGGGCGCGGCCTTCGATCATCAGGCGGGCCGCGTTGCGCACCGTGTCTTCTACCGAAACATGGTAGCTCATGTACGGCATGTCGCAGACCACAAGGGCCTTTTGCGCGCCGCGAGCCACAGCGGCACTGTGCCGCACCATGTCGTCCACGGTGACAGAAAGCGTGTCAGGGTAGCCCAGCATCACCATGCCCAGCGAATCGCCCACCAGCAGGGCATCCACACCGGCCATGTCCATGACCCGCGCGGTGCTGTAGTCGTAAGCGGTCAGCATGACCAGCTTTTCCTGCCCCTTGGATTCGCGAAAGGTAACCACGGTGTTCTTCATGCCTGCTACTCCTTATTGTTGGCATCGTGGGCCAGGCCCATGATGAGGTGGGTAAGCTTGGCCGCCGTAAAATCGGCATGGTGCAAGCCCTCGATGGGGGCCAGCTCCACCACGTCCAGGCCCACAACGCGGCGGCCAGCCACGCAGCGTTCAAGAATATACTGTGCCTCGCGCCAGGTGATGCCGCCGGGTGAGGGCGTGCCCGTGGCGGGCATGATGGACGAATCCAGCCCGTCCACGTCAAAGGTAATATAAATATTTTTGGGAAAATCCTCTGGCAGGGGCTGCTCTGGCATGCCCACACGGGCCAGAAAATACCCGTCATAGTGCGTTACGTTAAACTGCTTGCGCACTTCGGCTTCTTCACGGCAAAAATCGCGCACGGCAAACTGCGTGAGCGGCAGGCCAAGATCGGCCACGGCGCGGTACATGACACTGGCGTGCGAAAAAGGGCTGCCCTCGTACTGGGGCCGCAAATCGGCGTGGGCGTCAAACTGCACAACCCCAAAGGGCTCGCCGTTTTTTTCCGCCTGCTTGGCCAAGGCCCGCAGCGCGCCAAGGGTAACAGTATGCTCGCCGCCCAGCACCACGGGCACGGCCTCGCAGGCAATGGCATGGGCCACGGCAGCTTCGATGCGGTCGAGGGTTTCGGTTATGGGGCCAGCACAGTCGATGGTCTGGGCGGTATAAAAACCCGCTTCGCCCGGTACAAAGCCGCTTTCCCAGGCTTCGAGCTGGTGCGAAGCGGCCAACAGGGCCTGCGGACCGTTGGCAGTGCCGCCGCCGTAAGAAACGCTCTGCTCCAGCGGAACAGGAATAATATGAAAGCCAGCCTGAGCGGGTTCGCTCTGGGGATATTCGGAAGCCAAAAACTTGTCTTGCATGTAGTCCTGCCGTGATTTGACATAAAAAAACGGCCCGCTTGGGGAGGCAGGCCGTTTTGGTTGGAGGAGGCTGTCAGCAAAAGAAAGGAAGGTACTTTCTATGCTGCAATGGACGTGCCAAAAAAGCAGCGCAGCGTTTTTCTTTTAACATGCTGCTTTTTATTGACTAATTTTTTAAGCGCCCAAGGCGGCCCGTTAAAAATGTTAAACTGGCCCTGCCTGCACCCTGCCTTGGACGCACAATACTGTACAAAAAATTTTTCTTCCGCCGCTTACTGAACAGAGCCTTCGTCCGGTGCGGCAACAGCGCCCTGCACAGAGATGGAAAGCTTTTCGGCCAGTTCGCGGGCGGCGGGCGTGTTGCGCCATTCGTCAAACAAACGCTGCCAGCCGCCAAAATCCACAAAGCTGCGGTCAAGCTGTTCTTCGTGCATCTGCACCCATGTGTTGAAAAGCTGCATCTGCACCTGGAAGGTGGCGCTTTCAAAAATCATGGCCGCAGAATCGCGCGCAATAATCTGTCCGTCCACATGGGCCAGCACAAAGTTGCACACGGCGCGGCGCGAGGTTTCAAAGCTCACTTCCTGCCCGTTGAGTTCTTCTGCCATGGGCAGCAAACGGGGAAACAGCTCGCTGATGCGCTCAAGCCCCTTGACGGGGATAGCTATAAACAGCGCGGGCTGTCCGTCCGTGCCCTTGGGGGCGTCGGGCTTTTCGGTGATAAAATAAAAACGCAGCCAGTTTTCAAACATTACCGCTTCCAGAACCTTGGCAACGCCGGTCTGGAACTGTTCTTGTGCTTCGGGCATGGAAACTCCCTTAATGTTTAACGGCCACAACCCGCAGCCGCCGATAGTCAGCAATCCACTGGCCGCCGTCCCACAATGATGCGCGCAAGGCATCGGTCACGGCGGCAAAAATTTTTTCCTGCGCGGCTTGTGGCACGCAGTCCAGATCCTGGGCAAAAAACTGGCTCATCCAGCTGGCAAGGCCATCTGGCCCGCCCTTGAGCGGCGTTGGCCTGTCGTATTCTTCTGCCAGCCGCACCGCAAAGCCGTGGCGGGCTAGCTGGGCCGCGTACTCGTCTGCCGAGGGGAAATAAAACCGCTCGCAGTTCAGGTAGGCCGCGCCAAGGCCTTCATCGGCCAGCGCCGCCTGAAAGGCCGCCGCAAAAGCCGCACGAATGTGCCCAATATTGCCGCGTGCGCCAAATTCGCACACCAGCATGCCGCCGGGGCGCAGCACACGGGCCATGGTCGCGGTCAGGCGCTGCTGGTCTTCAATCCAGTGCAGGGCGGCATTGGAAAAAATGGCGTCCACGCTGCCGTTCCACGGCATGTCGCAGGCATCCATTACCAGAAATTCCACCTGCGGCAAACGCAGCCGGGCCTGAGCGATCATGTCTGGCGAGGCGTCAACGCCCACCACCCGCGCGGCGCGGGCCGTCAGCGGGCCAGTGAGCGCCCCTGTGCCGCAGCCAAGGTCAACAACAAACCCCAGACCCTCCGGCAGCAGAGCAAGCAGATGTTCGCCACAGGCGGCCACAAAGTCGTGCTGCTGGTCATAAAGCCCGGCATTCCAGTCCATTATTCAGCTTCCCCCTGCGCAGCGAAAAAAAGCGCAAGCGCCACCTGTTGTAAACGTCAGAACACAGCGCGTCAATGCGGCTGGCCCATTTGGGGCAACGCGGCCTAGGGCCGGGGTTCTGCCGCCGCTTCACTGGCTTGCCTGAGCTTTTTAAGCTCGCGCTCGCCCACATAGCCAAGCAAGGCAGAGGCAACGCCCGTCACCGCGCTCACAATACCCAGGGGCAAGGCCGTGCCGCCCCCGGCCAGCCCCACAAGGGGCGAGGTGAGCGCGCCGAAAATAAACACCGATACGCCAAGGATGCCAGAGGCCGTGCCCGCACCCACATTCTGCGCGCTGATGCCAATGGTAAAGCTGGTGGGCAGGGTCATGCCCTGGAGGGCAATCATGAAAAACAGGCCGACGAGCAGGGGCACGGGCGAGGCTGGCGCAACCACGGTTACGGCCAGCACACCCAGACAGGCCACGGCGCGCAGGCTATTGCCAATGCGCAGCAAGCGGGCCTCGCCAAGGCGGCGGGCATTGCGTGCCGTGCCAAAGGCAAAAAACATGAGGCTCAACGCGTTGCAGCCAAAAATAATGCTGTAGGTCTTGGGCGAAAGACCATACATGCCCTGCAACACAAAGGGCGAGGCAGCCACATAGCCAAAAAAACCGCCCATGGTAAAGCCCTGCACGCCTACATAGCACATAAAGGGCTTTTGCCGCAGCAGCTCACCCATGGCAGTCCACGACGAGCGCACACCGCCACTACGTCGCATGCCCTGCGGCAGGGTTTCGGGCAGACCAAACACGCTGAGCACAATCAGCAGCACACCAAAACACGCCAAAAAATAGAAAATGGCAGGCCACCCGGCCAGTGCGGCCAGCCAGCCACCCAACATGGGCCCGGTGATGGGCGCTACGCCGTTGACGACCATGAGCAGGCTCATGAAGTTGGTCAGCTCTGCCCCACGAAACAGGTCGCAGGCCATGGCACGGGCCAGCACTATGCCGCCCGCTCCGCCAAGCCCCTGGGCAAAGCGCAGGGCAATAAAGCTGTTGCCCGTTTTGGCAGCGGCGCAACAGGCCGAGGCCAGCGTAAAGAATACCAGGGCCACAAACAGAGGCTTGCGCCGCCCGGTAGAGTCTGAAAGCGGCCCCACAAAAAGCTGCCCAAGTGCCATGCCCAACAGACAGGCCGTAATGGTCAGCTGGGTGGTGGCGGTAGAAATGGAAAGGTCTGCCGCCATGGCGGGCAGGCTTGGCAGGTAGGTATCGGTGCACAGGGGGCCAAAGGCGGCCATCAGGCCCAGCAAAAGGGCCAGAAACAGCCTGCGTCGGCGCGGCAACCGCGTACCTGCCCCGGCAATATAATCTTCTTCCGTAATATGCATGAATATCCTTTGTGATCTGCGCTGGTATGGTCTGCAACAGCGCGGGGCTGGTCTAGCCTAGTCTGGTCTGGTCTGGTCTGTCTGGAGCGATATTCGTAACCGTTGAGCACAAAGTCAAGGCCGAGGATTGCCCTCGCGCGGCTCTGGTATGCGCTGCCGCCTTATGCTACCGTGCGCCTATGATTGATTACGCTCAAGCCCTCAACGAAGCCCAGTACGAGGCAGCCACCTGCGGCGACGGCCCGGTGCTGGTGGTAGCTGGCGCAGGCAGCGGTAAAACCCGCACCATTGTTTACCGTCTGGCATGGCTGGCAGAGCACGGTGTTGAACCAGACGCCATGCTTCTGCTCACCTTTACCCGCAAGGCCGCGCAGGAAATGCTGCACCGCGCGGGGCTGCTGCTCAATCAGGGGTTGGCGGGCGTACAGGGCGGCACATTCCACGCATTCGGCTTTGGGGCCCTGCGGCGCTGGAAGCCCGAATGGCTTGGCGACAGGCCCTTTACCGTCATGGATTCTGCCGACATCAACGATGCGGTCAAACACTGCAAAGATCAGCTCAAGCTGGGCAAGGGCGACAGGTCGTTTCCCAAAACCCAGAGCATTGTGGGCTTGCTGAGCAAGGCCCGCAACAAGGAGCTGCCTCTGGACGAAGTGCTGCGGCGCGAGGCCTTTCACCTGCTGCCCCATGCCGACGGGCTGGCCCGCCTGGGCGATGCCTACAAAGCCTACCGACAGGAAAAAGGCCTGCTGGACTACGACGACCTGCTCTTTGAACTTGAAAATTTGCTGCGGCACAACGAGCTAGCTGCGGCCTCGCTGCGACAGCGTTTCAGCCATATTCTTGTGGACGAATATCAGGATACAAACCTGGTGCAGGCCCGCATTGTGCGCCTTTTGGCAGGGCCGGAACAGGGCCCGCCCGGCAACGTCATGGCCGTGGGCGACGAAGCCCAGTCCATCTACGCCTTTCGCGGGGCCAATGTTCGCAATATTCTGGACTTTCCCACGTTGTTTCCCGGTGCGCGGGTGGTGCGGCTGGAGGAAAACTACCGCTCCACCAAACCCGTGCTCGACGTGGCCAACAACCTGCTGGCCAACGCTGCGGAATCGTTTCGCAAAAATCTGTTTACGAGCAAGGTGGGCGGCGACCCCGTGCGGCTGGTCACGCCCCTCAGCGACATGAGCCAAGCCAAGCTGGTGGTTCGCCGGGTGGAAGAACTGCTCACAAGCCATCTGCCGCACGAAATCGCGGTGCTGTTCCGCGCGGGCTTCCATTCGTACAACCTCGAAATGGCGCTCAATCAGGCGGGCATTGCCTTTCGCAAGTACGGCGGACTGCGCTATACCGAGGCAGCCCACGTCAAGGATGTTATTGCCTACGCACGCCTGCTGCTCAACCCGCTCGACCTGCCCGCTTTTGGCCGTGTGGCGGCCCAGCACAGCGGCATTGGCCCCAAAACCGTAGAAAAACTCTATGCCGTGGCCCGCAGCGGCGACCCCAAATCTACAGAAAAAGCCTTTGCCAAGTATCCGGGTTTTCTGGAAGACATGCGCTTTGTGGACGACCTGCGCACCCGGCCCGTGCCGCCCTCGGCCACACTTTCTGCGGTGCTTGAGCACTACCGCCCGCGCCTTGAGGCCCTCTACCCCGAAGACTGGCCCCGCCGCCAGCAGGGGCTGGAAGAAATCATCCAAATGGCCTCTGGCTACAGCGAGCTTGATCTTTTTGTAGCCGATCTGGCCCTTGAAGCGCCGGATGACGACGATGCCGACAGCAACGAGGGCAAGATCACCCTGTCCACCGTGCATTCGGCCAAGGGGCTGGAGTGGAACGCGGTGCTGGTCATTGATCTGGTGGAAGACCGCTTTCCCTCGCGGCACGCGCTTTCGCGGCCAGAAGATTTTGAAGAAGAGCGCCGCCTCATGTATGTGGCCTGCACCCGCGCGCGCCAGTGCCTTGACCTCTACGCCCCGGCCTCGCTCTACAACCGGGCCGAACGCGGCACGCAGCATGTGAGCCAAAGCCCCTTTGTGCGCGAGCTTGCGCCGGGCATGGTGGAGGAATGGGTTGAAGGTTTTGGCGGCACGCTTTCGCGCCGCAGTGCGGGCGGTGTTGGCTTTGGCCGCAAAACCGCCATGCCGGGGGCTGGTGCTGCGCCCACGTCGGGCCTTGCCGGGGGATTCTCTGCCGGATTTTCTGGCGGATTTTCTGGCGGTTTGCTGCCCCGCCCGCAACGCCCGCCCGTGCAGGCCGCCTACGACGACTGCCAGCTGCCGCCGGACGACGCACCCGCCAAGGCTGCCAGTACAGAGGCTACTTCCGGCACAGCCACCGCAAAAAACGGCGAGCTCTGTTACTGCCGCCACCGCATCTTTGGGCGCGGCAAAATCATTCGCCATCTGCCGCCAGACAAGGTGCAGGTGAACTTTCCCGGTTTTGGCCTCAAGATCATTTTGAGTGAATATCTGATTCTGGAGAGCTAACATGGCCACGCCCCACCCCATTGCCCCGCAGGGCGCACTTTCTGAAGACAGCATACTGGCATGTCTGGGCAGGCATTTTCCGCAAACCGGGCCATCCTTGCTGCTGGGCCGTGGCGACGACTGCGCCGTGCTCAAGGGTACGCGCCCGCTGGCTGTGAGCAGCGACATGTTTCTGGAAGACGTGCACTTTCGCCGCTCGTACTTTACCCCGGCAGAAACGGGCTACAAGGCGCTGGCCGTCAATGTGAGCGACCTTGCCGCCTGTGGGGCGCGCCCTGTGGGATTTACCCTGTGTCTGGGGCTGCCTGGCTGGGTGGATACCGCGTGGCTGGACGCCTTTTTTTCCGGCATGGCTGGCCTTGCCGCCGAGCACAACATGGTGCTGGCCGGGGGCGATCTGTCAAGCTGCGAGCGTCTGCATATTTCTGTGACCGTGTGGGGCGAACCGGCAGACCCCGGCACATTCCTTGTGCGTGGCGGCAGCATGCCGGGCGATGTGCTGTTTGTGGTGGGACGGCTGGGCCTTGCCCGCGTGGGCCTGAACATGCTTGAGGCTCAGGGCCGCGCCGCCATCGAGTCATGGCCTGCGGCCTGTGCCGCACACCTGCACCCGGAACCGCAGGTGGATGCGGGCCTTATGCTGGCACGCGCCGGATTCAATGCCCGCCCCCCGGCCCTCATGGATGTTTCAGACGGCATCATGCGCGACCTGCCCCGCCTGCTGGGCCTTACCGGCGAGCTGAGCGCGGGCGGCGCTTCCGGGCGCGGCACACTGGGGGCAGAAATTCTTGTGGCCCGTGGCCAGCTGCACCCAGAGGTGGTGCGCTATGCCGACCTACAGGGTAAAAACCCTGTTCACGAGGCCCTGCTGGGCGGCGAGGACTATGCCCTGCTGGGCACATGCGCGCCAGACATGCTGCCCCCCCTGCACGCGGCCATACCGGGGCTTACCAGCATAGGCGTGGTCACTGCGGGCGGCGGCCTTGTGTGCAACAACGAGCCGCTGGACAATCTTGCGGCCATGCGCGGCTTTGACCACTTTGACCGCAACAGGCAGGGCGATTGAGGTGCGCGCGCACATTGGCGTGGTAACCTGGAACAGGCTTGAGCTTACCCGGCTCTGCCTTTCGAGTCTGTTGCAGCAAACCCCGCCGGGCTACGGCCTGACCGTTGTGGACAACGGCAGCACCGACGGCACGCAGGAATATTTACAGGCTCTGGCCAGCGCGCATCCGCACATGCGCCTGCACCTTTTGCGGCGCAACATGGGCGTGGCCGTGGCCTCAAACCTTGCCTGGGACGATGCCGACGGGGCCGACTTTTACGTCAAGCTCGACAACGACGTGGAAGTGCGCGACCCACAGTGGATGCACCGCCTCATGCACATGCTGGCCGATAATCCGCAACTGGGCATGGCTGGATACAGGCTTTGCGCCAAACACGAGGGCACGCCCCTGACACTTGCCGATGGCTCCACCGCACTTGCGGTTGCCTGCTGCAACGGAGCCTGCGCGTGCATACCCCGCGCCGTGCACGAACAGCTTGGCTTCTGGAACGAGGGATTTGGGCGCTACGGCTACGAAGACCTCGAATACAGCTGGCGTGCCCGCAAGGCTGGCTACACACTGGCCTACGCTCCCCAGCAAAATGCCCTGCACCACCTAGGGGCAGAGCCGGAATTTGTGGATCCGCAGCAGGAAAGCCGCAAGCGCGCCAGCCACACCGCCGAACTTTCTGGAACCAAGGCCTATCTTATGTATTTGCTGCTGTACGAAAAGGGGATCATCCCTCTCAAGGTGGGGCGCAAATACCTGCCCGTCAGCGGCCCGGAAGGTCTGACATTTACCCTCAACCCCGCCCACAAGGCCCTGCAACGACTCATGCTGCGCCTTGTCAGCAGCGTGGATGCCAGCCAGCAGGGCGAGCTATCGCAGCTTGACCTGAGCGCGTGGCAAAAATAAAGGATGTTCTGCATGAGCAATCAACAGCAGACCGCCAACGGTGGCGATATACAGCCTGCCATTCCCGCGCAGATGGCCGAAGACTTCCGCGCCGTATGCCGCGATGCCTGGACGCAGGGCCTGCTCTCGGGCTGCAACGGCAACGCCAGCCAGCGGCTGGGGGGCCACGCGCCCAACCTCATCTGCATTACCCGCAGCGGCGCGTCCAAGGGCAGGCTGGCCACCGCCGACTGCTGCCTCATGGACGTGAACACCGGCGCTGCCGTGCTTGGTGGGCCAGCATCTACCGAATCGGGCATGCATCTGGCCATCTACCGCACCCGGCCAGACTGCACCGCCATTCTGCACACCCATCCTCGCCGTTTGCTGGCCTTGAGCCTGCGGCTGGCGGACAGGCATGAGGATTTTTTGCGGCTGCCGCTTTTTGAGGCCGATGTGTGGCGTGCCAAGCTTGGCTTTGCCCCAGCACTCCCCCCCGGCACAACCGACCTGGCCGAAGCCGTGGCCGAGGCCGCCAAGGGCAAGGATGCCGTGTGGATGGAAGGGCATGGCCTGTGCTGCCTAGGCCGCAGCTTAAGCGATGCCCTGTGCCTGGCCGAAGAACTGGAGCATCTGGCCGCCTTGCAGATTCTGGCAACTGCATAAACGAATTAACAGCTGCCCGCACCAGCTCGCCAGCCCTTGGCGAACTTCTTTTTTCTTTTGTGTTACGACTTGCAATAGCGTGCGACCAAATGTAGCATGTTATAAATTTTTGTAACACAGGAGCATTCCATGACACCCCTTCGTACCCAGATTTGCACCGCCCTGGCCCTCATGGGCCTTATGTTTTCTACCAGCGCTCAGGCGCACGAATTTATTCTCAAGCCCGACACCGCCACCCCCGCCGCAGGGCAGAAAACCCGCCTTCAAGCGCAGGCCGCGCACGTGTTCATGGTAAGTGAAGAAGCCGAGCAGCCCGCCAACGTGCGCCTCTACCTGCTGCAAGGCGACAAAAAAACCGACATCGCCCTGACGGAAGACAAAACAGTGCTCGCTCTGGTGGGTGACTTTGCTCTGTCCCAGAACGGCCCCGCCCTGCTTGTGGGCCACCGCCTGCCCCAGATATGGTGCGAAACTACCCAGGGCGAAATGGAAGGCAGCCGCGCCACCCTTGAAGCCAAGGGCATGAAGGTCAAATCCTCCGGCAAGTACGAAAAATTTGCCAAAACCTTGCTCAACCCCAACCACGATGACAAACTGTACACCAAGGTTCTGGGCCAGGATCTGGAACTGGTGCTGCTCACCAACCCGGCAGACGTAAAGCCCGGTAGCCCCCTGAGCGTACAGGTGCTGCTGCACGGCAAGCCCGTGCCCAACGCCACTGTGGGTCTGACCCACGATGCCTACAGCAAGGAGCAGGACACCTACAAATTCAAGGCCCAGACCGATGCGCAGGGCAAGGCATCCTTTACCGTTGACGCGCCCGCTCTGTGGATGCTGCGCACCACCGTGGTAGAAAAAACCCCCGGTGCGGATGCCGATGAGCACCACCGCCGCGCCACCTTTGTGTTCCCTGTAAAATAGTCAGACAGCCAACACGCAGAACTGGCTGGCAGAACTGGCTGAAAGATCGGGCGGGGAGGGCTGGCCTTCCCCGCCTGTGTGGCTTTTTAACGCAATGGTTTGAGCCAAGGATAGATTGATGCACTCTTTGTACACACGCGGCGTGGTCAGCCTTGTTTTTGGAGCCCTGCTGCTCTTGGGGGCAGCACAGGCCCAAGCCCACGCCCTGTATGCGGCCCACACGTGGCAGGGCGCTGTTGCTCTGGTGCAGTTTGCCTATGCGGGTGGCTCTGTACCCACCTATGCCAAGGTAGAGGTATACAGCCCCGCTGACGCCAAGGTGGAATTTCAGAATGGCCGCACCGACGCGCAGGGCCGCTTTGCCTTTATGCCAGACACGCCGGGGCAGTGGCGCATCATCATGGCCGACAACATGGGCCACAGGGTAGAGCATGCTGTGGATGTCAGCCCATCTCAGGGATCAGCCCAGATAGCTGCGCAGACATCTGGCCCAAACACGGACAAGCCCGCCGCAACGGGTGCAACCCCCGGCGTTGGCGAATTTTCCGTGCCTTTACGTGTTTTGCTGGGGCTGAGCCTGCTTGCCAACATGGCGTTGGGCACTGCCGTGCTGCGCCGCAGGAAAAATCAAGGCTAACTTGCTATTTTATAAAAAAAACCGGGCGCTTTCCGCAGAAAGCACCCGGTTTTGTCATATGTGCAGTGCGCCGCAACGGCTACTTGGGTTCGATAACTTCCACGCCGCCCATGTAGGGAACAAGGGCCTTGGGCAGTACAAGGCTGCCGTCCTTTTGCTGGCAGTTTTCAAGAATGGCGGCCATGGTGCGACCTGTGGGCAGACCGGAACCGTTGAGCGTATGCAAAAACATGGTCTTGCCGCCCTTGGGCTTGAAGCGGATATCCGCCCTGCGGGCCTGAAAATCGGTGCAGTTGGAACAGGACGAAATTTCGCGGAAGGTCTTTTGCGTGGGCAGCCACACTTCCACATCATAGGTCTTGGCAGAGCTGAAGCCCATGTCGCCCGTGCAGAGCGTGATAACGCGGTAGGGCAGCTCGAGCAGCTCAAGCAGCTTGCAGGCGTGACCGCGCATGATTTCAAGCTGGTTGAAGCTGTCGTCGGGGTGGGCAAAGCGCACCATTTCCACCTTGGTGAACTGGTGCATGCGGATAAGCCCGCGCGTGTCCTTGCCCGCGCTGCCCGCCTCGGAACGGAAGCAGGGCGTGGCCGCGCAGTAGGCGCGGGGCAGATCGGCCTCGTCCAGCACTTCGCCCGCGTGCAGGTTGGTAAGCGGCACTTCGGCGGTGGGGATAAGGTAGTATTCCCATTCGCGCAGCTTGAACAGGTCTTCCTCAAACTTGGGCAGCTGGCCCGTGCCTGTCATGCTGGCGCGGTTGACCATGTAAGGCGGGCAAACTTCAATATAGTCCTCTTCCACGGTGTGCTGGTCGAGAAAAAAGTTTACCAGGGCGCGTTCAAGACGTGCGCCCCACTTGAGCGAAACCACAAAACGGCTGCCGGTAAGGCGGGCGGCGCGTTCAAAGTCAAGGCCGCCCAGGGCAACACCCAGGTCGCCGTGTTCGCGCGGCTCAAAGTCAAATTCACGCGGTGTGCCCCAACGGCACACTTCCACGTTTTCCGATTCGTCCTTGCCCACGGGCACGCAGGCGTCGGGCAGGTTGGGCACGCGCATGAGCCAGGTTTCCACATCGCTCTTGGCCTGGGCGGTTTCCACGTCCAGTTCCTTGATACGGTCGGCAACGCCGCTCATTTCAGCCAGCAGGGCAGAGGCGTCCTCGCCCGCGCGTTTTTTGGCGGCCACTTCTGCCGAGGCAGCGTTACGCCGGCTCTTGAGGGTTTCCACCTCTGTAAGCAGGGCGCGGCGGCGGGCGTCCAGCGCCAAAAATTCGTTCACGTCCAAATCCGAATGCCGGTTGGTCAAAGCCGAGGTCAGCACTTCGGGCTGTTTTTGCACCAGTTTGAGGTCAATCATAGCCGCTCCTGAAAAAACGCGCAGCGCGCGGGATATAACAACTCTTGCTCCGCAGGGGGAGCGCAACAGACAGGCTGTAGCACGCGGGGCCACAGCCTGCAAGGCAGGCAATGCCCCACCCCGGCAGATGGCAAACCGTACTGCGCACATCATGCTGCGCCATTATCGGAAATGTGGCAGGCAGAATCCCCCTGCAAACCTTGCAATAAGCAGATTTTGCGTATAAGCATTGAAGAGTATTCTGGAGATTTTCTATACAAGTTACGTGAGGCCGTCATGAAACATTTACGCATTGTTCTTTGTGTTTCCCTGCTGGCATTGCTTGCAGCCTGCGGGCCGAGCAACAATGTTCGGCTTTTGCCGCCCCCTCCCCTGGACGCTTCTGTGCTTCCTGCTCCCAACGCGCCCCGTGTGACCGTTGTGGCGTTTGAAGACAAGCGCATGGATCAGACCGTTATCGGCACCCGCCGCGACAACAGCGCCTTTGTGACCACCGACAATGTCGCCCAGTGGATCAGCAAGGCCCTGGCCGACGAACTGGCCCGCAACGGCATGCAGGTTTCTTATTCCATCACGGTGAACGAAGCCCGCAAGGGTAATCCCGACTTTATGGTGACCGGCCAGATCGACGAGGCCAACATTCGGGAAACGTCCACCACCGACATGTCCACCTCGCTGCGGGCCAACTATGTTCTTGCCAACCGGCAGGCGCGTATCTTGCGCGAATCGCTCAATGCCTCACAGTCGCGCACGGGCCTGCCCTCGGGCAGCGCTGCCGACAACCTGATGCTGGAGACCCTGCGCGACCTGGTCAAGCCCATGGCGCACAAGATTGTCCAGACCATCGAGGCAAAAAAATAAGCCCATGCGGGCCAAGCGTACATTGCTTATTGGCATGCCCCTGGTGGTCATGCTGGGAGCTTTTGCCCTGCCGCCGGTCACAGTGACCGGCGGCGCGGCTTACGCCGCCGAAATTTCGTCCGCACCTCCGGCAGCAGATTCTGCCGCCAACCAGTCTGCCACATCCCAGGCCAGCAACGCCGTCCTGCCCTCGGGGCAGAATACCCCCCTCCCGGACGATACCCCCTTTGCCTCCAAGCCAGGCCCCCTGCCGCTGGCCACGCCCATCAGCCAGAGCGCCCAATGCCCGGCGGCCCCCTTGCCCCCGCACGTTCAAAGATCATGCGCCGAGGCCGCAGCCCAGTTGCAAGCCCTGCACGCAGCAGCAGCCCAACTGCCCAACCGGCGAGACATTCGCATGGGCATTACAGAGGCTGAAGAACGCACCGCCCTTGCCGCAGAGCTGTACACGCCCCTGATTGAAGGCGAACTCGCTACAGCGGGCACTGGCCAAAGCTCTGGTGCACAGGGCGTTACTGTAACCCTGCTGGCGCGCCCCGACGCTGCCGAAACCTTGCTGCGCCTCTTGCGCAACCCAGATGTGCTGGCCCTGAGGCATCTGCTTTTGACGCATCTTGCGCAAAGCCTGGCCTTGGCTCCGCAAATTGCCCTGGAATATGAATCTGTTGAATTCTATAGCCGCACAAAGCTTACTCCGGGATCAGGCGGCACATGGTATGTAGCCAAGGTGACAGCCCCTGGGCAGCTTGAGCAGCACCCCCCCACGCCAATCATGCCCGATGCGCAGCACGAAGCAGCCCGCAAGCGTGCTCTGACCAAGGCCGACAACCTTGCCGCAGAAATTGCCGCTTGTCTTACTGCCCTGGGGGCTCTGCGCCTTTCGCCCGAAGGTTGGTTGACCTCGGCAGAGGCCCTGCCCAAACTTGAAAACGCCGCTGCTGCCCTGCCCCGCAGCGCCGCCGTGCAGCTCTTGCTGGCAGAGGCACAGTTGCAGGCAGGCATGCCGCAGCGCAGCATCCACTCCAGCTCCGCAGCGCTTGAGCTGGCCCCAACGCTTGCGCGTGGCCGCTACATCCGCGCATTGGCGCACTGGAGACTGCAACAGATGGCCCTGGCCGAAGACGACCTGAGCGCCGCCCTGAACACCGCAGATGATACTTTTTTGCGCACCCCCGACAGGGTACGCATGTTGCGGGCACGTGGGGCCCTGCGCATGCTGCGCAATAATACCGAGGGCATGTGCAGCGACCTGACCGCAGCCTGTGCCCTTGGCGACTGCGAAGGCCTTGCCGCAGCCCGCAACCAGATGCTTTGCACAGGACAAGCCGAGGGCGAAAGCGCCGCCCAGCCTTCCGACAAGGGGGCCCCATGAGCCGTCAGCCTCTGCTCAAGGTCTATGGACACATCTACCCAGTCGATAAGGCCCTGTACGCAGCACTTGAACACGCCTGTGCCGACGCCATGCCAGACGAAGACGACCTTCCTGTTATTGAGCACGATGGCGATATGGCCCGCATATCCTTTGAAGGAACCTACTTTCCCCTTGATGACGTGCTGGACGTGCTGACGGCGCATGTGAGGGCCGAGCACAAGGGCAAGCTGGATGTTCTTGATCTGGAGAGCTGGCGACTCATACGCCACACCTTCACCCAAGGGCGTGTAGACGTGCACAGCGCCCCGCTCAACAATGTGCTGGATTATTCAGGCCATTAGCCCCTTGGTGCCGCCCCCTGCGGTTTGCCCATGCAAAATGCAGCAAACCACATGAATCCTAGCCCCCAACCCTGCGAAATCATTTATACCCCCTCTCGCAAAACCCGCGCCCCAACATGAATCTTGTCTTCATTCCCCCGAAGGCAATTTCCCTCTGGATAAATGTGATTTAATCACATTTTCCCCACACTCTTCAGCCTTAGAAAATTTCTGGTTTCTTTTTTTACAGCTTGTAGCACTTATTTGCATATAAATTCACAAGCCTTATGCCCGCACGATACTTTGCACAAACGATATTTTTGTAATCAGTTATTTGCTGTGCAAAAGCACTGGCGCAGGTATTTCCCTACGCATAGTATTGATTTGAAATCGACATTTTTTTAGCTGCACTATGGCGCGCCGTGTACACCACGCAGCCATTTATGGGCGTGGCGGCAAAGCAGGGGGAGTAACAATGTCAGTGCGAGCCAACAGCGAGGCTATTCAGTGGCGCATTGGCACTGATCTTATCTATCAGTCTGTAGATGCGGCCAAGGAACGTCTGCTTGATTTGCCTGCGGGCTCACTGGCGGGGGCTTCGCTTACGCATTGCATGCACCCCGAAGACGCCGCCATGCTGAGCCGTGCCCTTACCCCCGCCAATAACCGGCGCAGCTTCACAAACTGTACGGTACGCTATGTTTGCCCCAAGGGCACGCACACCGTTACCAGCCTGAACATCACGCCAGAATGTGATGCGCAGGGCACCATAATGACCTACTTTGGCCGCGAGCGCTGCATCGGCGCGGTGGACATGCACAACGACACCCCACCCGGCTTTGAGGCCGTTTTTTCCCGTTCCTTCATGGCCTTTTGCCTCATTGACAGAGAGCTGCGCCTGCGTGCGGTCAACGAACTTTTTGCCAGCATTGCGGGCAGGCCCACCACCAGGCTGCTCTGCACCCATGCAGACGAAACCGGCATTCTTACCAGAGAAGACTTGGCCGAAGCCTTTTGGCTTCTTGATGCAGGGGGCATGATTCCTGAAAAAGAGATCATCAGGCGCGGCAAGGACTATGTCATGTCCATATACGGCCTGCCGGATGCCTGCGGCGACACGGCCTCCATATGTGTGTTTTTGCGCGATATCAGCCTGCGCAAGGGGCTGGAGCGCCGCCTGGAGGCCGCCAACCACAAGCTGGAAGAAATAAGCGTCAAAGACTACCTCACCGGCGTGTTCAACCGTCGCCACTTTGACGAAACCCTGCAAAAAGAAGTGGGGCGGCTGGCGCGTGAAGGCGGTGTTCTGTGCGTGGCCATGGTCGATGTTGACAACTTCAAGCTCTACAACGATGTCTACGGCCATCTTGCGGGCGACAACTGCCTGGCCTGCGTTGCCAAGGCTATGGGCGCGGTGCTGCTGCGGCCAGCCGACGAGATTTTTCGCTACGGTGGAGAGGAATTTGCCATTATCATGCCCCAGACAGGCAGGGAACAAGCCCTTGGCGTTGCCGAACGGGTACGCGAGGCCGTGTCCGACCTGCGTATTCCGCACTGCAAAAGTGTCTTTGGCCATGTGACCATCAGCATTGGGGTTGCCGCCATAGATGCCGCCAACGCGGTTCATAGACGGCAGGCCTGTGAAGAACTGATCCGGGTGGCTGACAAAGCCCTGTACCGGGCCAAGAATGGCGGGCGTAACAAGGTCGATTGTGGCCAGTGCCGCGTTGATGCAGCAGACTAAGCCATAGCCTTGCAGCAATACAGCAAAGCCTGCAATCAATCATAAAAATAACACAGACGGCCAGCAACGGCCAACAAAAAAGCCCCACCGGACAAGCCAGCGGGGCCATTTTTTTGCGCAGCCAGTCTGCACTGCCGTCCATGCTATTCGCGCTCAAAAAGTGACTTCTGGATCAGCGCGTCGGCGGCATCGTCTGCACCGCGCAGTGAATCATAGGCCTTCTGCAAAGGTTCGGGCCAGTCGGCATCACTCACATCGCTGATAAACAGCATGGTCAGGTCGCCCTCGGAAGAAACGTCCGCATGAGTCTTTACCCGACCAGATGCAGCCTGAAACGTCCAGCCCGCGCCGTCGTCGGACTTGGCGGGCGCAGTGCCCTTAAGACGTGCCGAGTGTTTTTCGGCAAACTGCCGTGCATTCACGCCACCTGTTTCGGCCTTGGTAAAAATACCGATGGAAAAAAACGAATCCTGACCGCACGATACTGTCGCAATTCCCTCTTTTTCTGTGGCAGTGCATTTAGTCGGCAGGTCAATGCTGAAATGGTTGAATTTTTTCTCAGCTGCCACCGCCACTCCGCACAGGCCCAACAACAGCATGCAGGCTACCATGCAACCCAACAGCGCATATTTCATTGACAATGACTCCTTCAAACAACCGCGCACAGCGCGTGAATTTTCGGGCCGTATTTTTGCACAAGCAGGAGCGGCTGTCCATAACAGCCGCCCGTTTTGCTCATAATATCATGGCATACTTACTTTTTGCACCAGCAGCCCGCTGCTGTGCCGCTCAGGCCTCTCAATCAAGCCAGGCTGTTGGCAGCGGCGCAGAGAGGTCTGCTATCAGCCCCTACCAGCATTAGAACTGGTAAAGAAATACCGGCTCGTTGGCAGCAAGGCTGCCAAGGGCGCTCAAATCTATACCCAGCAGGGTCTTGAGCCCACGCGGCAGCCAGTTGCCCTCCTTGGGGCGTGACAAAAGCTTGCGCTCCACCGGCACGCCGCACTGGGCCGAAAGCCAGGCCAGGGCCGTTTCCTGCCCGCCCAGTTCGTCAACCAGCCCCAGCTGCACGGCCTCACGCCCGGTAAAAATTTTGCCGCTGGCCAGCGCCGCCGCCCGGGCATGTTCCATGTGGCGGCCTTGGGCCACTATGTCCACAAACTGCTGGTGCATGTCGTCGAGCACTTTTTTGAAATACTCGCGCTGGTCGGGGTTCAGGGGACGCATATAAGAACCTGCGTCCTTGAAGGGAGCGGTGGTGATGGTTTCCTGCCCCACGCCTATCTTGCCCATAAGCCCCTGCAACTGCGGAATATCCATGCGCACGCCAATGGAGCCCGTTACCGTGGAGGCATTGGCAAACACACGCGTGCCCGCCATGCTCACCATCAGCCCGCCTGAAGCGGCCAACGAGCCCATGCTGACAGCCACGGGCTTTTTTTGCGCAAGGGCCGCCAGGGCATTGTACAGCTCCTGTGAGGCCGCAGCGCCGCCGCCGGGCGAATCCACCCGCAGCAGCACGCCCGCCACCGAAGGGTCGCGCTCAACCTTGCGTATCCATTCCAGCGTGGGCTCTGCATCCATGATGGGGCCAGAAACAGAAACCAGGGCCATGCGCTGGCCGCCCACAAGCCCGTTGCCGCCAAGGGCGGCCCCAAACAGGCCAATGCCCACGGCCAGCAGCAGAATAAGCCCCCAGAAAATAATGGGATGCCGCTTGCGGAAAGGGCGGCGCAAAATATCCTTCCACACATTGGCGGGAACCTGCGCCAGCGGGCAGGTGCAGCCCGACACCGGGCTGGATGCAGCACCGGGCACGGCCATTGGCTGTGTTTCGGCCACAGGCGGCATCCCAGCCATGTTTATTGCCTCGCCCTGGCCAGACATGGAGAGGGGCGCTTCTGTATTCAACGAAAAATCTTGATTGCTCATGGATACTCTTTGGATTGATTGCGGTTGCGGGGCATTGCCCGGTCAGGAGGAAGCGAGGCAGGCGGATTTTGGCATTGTTGGACACGCCTGGAACGTCAGCATGCCTGCACTGGGCATGTCATACTCTTCCAAAAAGAAATAGTACACAGCCTTGCAAAGGCCCAATTCGAGCGGCTGTGGCGCAAGCCTGTTTGAGCACAGGCTGCCGATGGTTAAAACGTGCATGGCACGCCCGAGGCGGCAATGCCAGCCATCGTCATAACCATTTGCAATACAGTGTGGAAACATGTGCCCTGTTTTCAACACGTCCAAAATAGTTGCGGCCACACCCCGCAAAAGGATGTGGCCGCCAGCATCAGCGCTGCATGGGCTCTGGCCAGAGCTCGGCCGCTTCTTCGCGCAGCTTGAACTTCTGTATCTTGCCACTGGCTGTAAGCGGAAAACCCGTTACAGTCTTGATGTATTTGGGAATCTTGTACCACGAAACCTTGCCCCGGCAAAAATCGCGCACGTCTTCGGGCAAGATGTCCACGCCGGGCCGGGGGATGATAAACGCGGCCACTTCTTCGCCGTATTTGCGGCTGGGAACAGCCACAACCTGCACGTCCAGCACTCCGGGCATGCCCAGCAGGAACTCTTCCACTTCGCGGGGGTAGATGTTTTCGCCACCGCGAATGATCATGTCCTTGATGCGCCCGGTCACCCGCAGGTAGCCGTTTTCATCCATAACGCCAAGGTCGCCGGAATGCAGCCAGCCATCGGGGCTGATGGCCTTGGCCGTGTGATCGGGCATATTGTAGTAACCCTTCATCAC
The DNA here is from genome assembly GCA_009929215.1 of Deltaproteobacteria bacterium. Classification (GTDB taxonomy): domain Bacteria; phylum Desulfobacterota; class Desulfovibrionia; order Desulfovibrionales; family Desulfovibrionaceae; genus Desulfovibrio. Next base: position 86,215 of record SAAX01000002.1, read on the forward strand.
ATTGTAGCCACGGCACAGAATTTCGCCCACTTCACCGCGCGGCAGTTCCTCGCAGGTATCGGGGTCGCCCACGCGCACCTCAATGCCGGGCATGGCGCAGCCCACGGTTTCGCAACGCAGGGGCAGCGGATCGTGGATGTCCGACTGGGTCATAACCGGCGAGGCCTCGGTAAGGCCGTAGCAGATGGTTATTTCCTTCATGTTCATGTCTTCTACCACGCGGCGCATGAGCGGTTCGGGGCACACGGAACCTGCCATGATGCCCGTGCGCATGTTTGAAAGGTCGAAGCGCTTGAACATGGGGTGTTCCAGCTCGGCCAGAAACATGGTGGGCACGCCGTACACGGCGGTGCAACGCTCGCTGTCGAGCGCGGCCAGCACCTTGAGAGCATTGAACGATTCAAGAATAACCATTGTGGCACCGTGGTTTACGGCAGCCGAAACGCCCAGCACGCAGCCAAAGCAATGGAACAGCGGCACGGGCAGGCACACGCGGTCGTTGGTGCTGAAGTTCTGGTGGCGGCCAATCCAGTAGCCGTTGAGCCCCACGCCCACATGAGTCAGCATGACACCACGCGGAAAACCCGTGGTTCCCGACGTATACTGCATGTTGATGACATCCCACGGTTGCAGCTGGGCCTGACGGGCGGCGTATTCCGTATCGTCCACCATGACGGAGAGCGAAAGGATTTCGGGCACGGAATACATGCCCCGGTGCTTTTCGGCCCCCAAGAAACATACGCGCTTGAGGTGCGGCAGGCTTTTGCACACCAGCCTGTCGCGCGACTGCAAGCGCAACTCTGGCGCAATGCGGTACAGCGTGTCGAGGTAGTCGTGGTCGCGCACACTGTCGATGAGAAAAATATTTTCACACTCAGAGTGCGTGAGCAGATAGCGCAGCTCGTGCTCGCGGTAGTTGGTGTTTACCGTAATGAGCACCGCACCGATCTTTGCCGTGGCAAACTGCAAGGCCACCCAGTACGGCACGTTGGTGGCCCACACCGCCACTTTTTCGCCCTTCTGCACGCCAAGCGCCATGAGCCCCTTGGCGAAGTCGTCCACCAGAGCGCCAAATTCGCTCCAGGTCTGGCGATAGTTGCGGTCAGGGTACACCAGTGCCTCATTGTCAGGAAAACGCTCTACCGTATGGTCGAGCACCTGCCCCAATGTCCATTCGCGCAGTTCAAACTGCGCCTGACGCTCGCGAACTTTTTCTTCCATGCATCCTCCCAAAGACGTGCGGCGGCGGGTGCGCCGCTGATAGCCTGTTTTGCGGTCAGAAGGGCTTTACGCGCGCCTTAAGGATTGTATGTCACGGCCAGAAATTCCACGGGTTCGTCACCCGCTGCGCCTACATAATGCGGCACAATGGAATTGTAATAGATGGTTTCGCCGGGCTTGAGCACATGAGTTTCGCGCCCATACACCACAAGCAGCTCGCCCTTGAGCACGCAGATAAATTCCTCGCCCTGGTGCGAGGTGGTCTTGCGCTCGCCGCTGTCGGGAAAAATGCGGATGTGGAAGGGCTCCATATTGCGGTCGTTCTTGCCCTTGGCCAGCGCATGATAGGTGTAGCTTGCGCGGGGCACACGGCCCGTGTGCAGGGCTTCGTCGGCCTCTGCCTCGGGGTTGAGGCTGCTTATAACGGGATCGCGGGAAAACTGGTCGTCCAGAAACGTGCCAAGACGCACGCCAAGGGCGCGGGCCACCTTTTGCAGGGGGCCAATACAGGGGTAGATCGCGTCTGACTCCAGCTTTTCAAGATAGTCTTCAGAAAGGCCCGTATTCTGGGAAAGGGTTTGCAGATCCACTTCACGTTCTTCGCGGAATCCACGGATGCGAGAACCAATGGTACGCACGGGGGGCATAGACACTCCTGATTGCCGGATTTGCCGGGTTGGATGCCGCTCTGGCAGGATGACGTGGCGGCAGGCAACCCACTAAATACCGAAAACCACGTACCCTCGCAAGCAATCATGCGCAATTGAGCGCCCGCACAGTCGCCCTGCTGACACATTTGCCTCTTTGCGCTATGCTTAGAGCATGAGCAAGCAACCAATGGTCAGAAGAGCCTTTGTGGCCTCGGGGCAGGTGCAGGGTGTGGGATTTCGGCCCTTTGTCTACCGTCTGGCCGCCGAGGGCGGCCTTACGGGCACTGTAGGCAATACCTCTGAGGGCGTGCGCATGGAGCTGCAAGGCCCGGATGCAGAAGTGCTGCGTTTTGGCATGCGCCTGCGTGCAGAACTGCCCCCGCTGGCGCGGCTCACCGGCGTGGTGGAACACGACCTGCCCACAGTGGACGGCGAGACAGATTTTCGCATTGTTTCCAGCACTGGCGAGGCGGGGCACAGCGTGCTGGTTAGCCCGGACATGAGCGTGTGCGCCGATTGCCTGGCCGACATGCACGACCCGGCCAACCCGCGCCACAACTACGCCTTTACCAACTGCACCAACTGTGGCCCGCGCTACACCATTACGCGGTCAATTCCCTACGACCGCGCAGTTACTTCCATGAGCTGCTTTCCGCTCTGCCCGCAATGCGCCGCAGAATACGCCAATCCCGCAGACAGACGTTTTCACGCCCAGCCCGTGGCCTGTCCGGTGTGCGGCCCGCGCCTGTGGTTTGTGGATGCAGCAGCGGCCCGCGAGGGAGCGACAGTCCCCACAGCCGAAAACATGCACTCTGCGCTCGAAAAAGCCGTGCACACCCTGCGCGAAGGGAAAATTCTGGCACTCAAGGGTCTGGGGGGCTTTCAGCTGGCCTGCGACGCGCGCAATGCCCAAAGCCTGCAAGAGCTGCGTCAACGCAAAACCCGCCCCCACAAACCGCTGGCCCTCATGGTGGGCGACCTTGCCACGGCCCGCGCCCTATGTGCCCTCACGCCAGAGCACGAGGCCCTGCTGCAAAGCCCGGAAAAACCCGTTGTTCTCTGCCCGCGCCACATGCCCCAAGATAGCGGGGCAGCGGCAGACAGCCCCGGGTGGCTGCCGCCAGAGATCGCGCCCGATACAGGCAAGGTGGGCATTATGCTGCCCTACACGCCCCTGCACGCCGTACTTTTTGACCTGCTGGCCCAATGTTCGGCCCTGCCGCCTGTGCTGGTCATGACCTCGGCCAATGCCGGGGGCGAACCCATCTGCCTTGGCAACCGCGAGGCGCTCAACAGGCTGGAGCATCTGGCCGACGCATGGCTTTTGCACGACCGCGATATTCTGGTGCGCGTGGACGACAGCGTGGTGACCCTGCAACCGCGCCTGAACGCTGCCGGGGCAGAAGCGGCGGCAAGCGCCACTGGCACGAACCTGCTTTCAGAACCGTTGTTCTATCGGCGGGCGCGAGGCTATGTGCCCCGCCCGGTCTTTTTGCCGCAGTCAGAACAAGACGCCCCCTGCGTGATGGGAACCGGGGCCGAGCTCAAGGCCACCATCTGCCTGACGCGCTGTCGCGAGGCATTTGTGGGCCAGCACATCGGCGATCTGGAAAATCCCGCCACCCTCGCCTTTTATGAAGAAGTGGCCGCCCACCTTGAAAAGCTGCTTGAGGTGCGGCCAGAGGCCCTGGTGTGCGACGCGCATCCCGATTTTCTTTCCACCCGCTATGCCGAGGCCCGCGCCCAGCGCGAGGGCATACCCCTGTGGCGTTTGCAGCACCATGCCGCCCACGCGGCTGCCGTGCTGGCAGAAAACAGCCACTTTGGCCCGGCGCTGGCCCTCTGCCTTGACGGCACGGGACTAGGCGACGATGGCACCGTATGGGGCGGCGAACTGCTGTTTATGGAATTGAACGAACCGCGCTGGCAGCGGCTGGGGCGGCTTGCCCCCTTTGCCCTGCCGGGCGGTGACGCCGCCGTGCGGCAGCCCTGGCGCATTGCGCAGGCCCTGCACGCGCTCTGTGAACAACAGGGCACGGCAATTCCGGCACGGCATCCGTGGCTGCCAGAGCAGGCGCAGGCTTCTGCCGCTGTGGCAGAGATGGTGCACCGCAACATCAATTGCCCCGCCACATCCAGCTGCGGGCGGCTTTTTGACGCCGTGGCCGCACAACTGGGATTGTGCCTCAGCACCAGCTATGAAGGGCAGGCAGCCATTCGGCTGGAGGACGCAGCCAGCCGGGCCCCTGGTTTGGTCAGGCAAGCGCTGGAAGGCACGGCCTGCCACAAAACCGTGGCCCAGATGGTCTGGCCAGTGGGCATTGCCAGCAGGCAGGGTTTGCTTGAAATGGACAGCGCGGGCCTGTTTGCCCAGGTGGCGCAAGCTCAGGCGCAGGGTATGGACTCTTGCGAGGCAGCGGCGCGCTTTCACCTGAGCCTGGCGCGGGCGCTGGCAACAATGGCGGGGCGGGCTGCCCGCAAGCTTGGAGTCACTGCTGTGGGCCTGAGCGGCGGCGTGCTGCAAAATGCCACGTTGGCGCGGTTGCTGCCGCTGGCACTGGCCGAGCAGGGGCTTACGGCCCTTACCCACCACGAGCTGCCCCCCGGTGACGGCGGGCTTTCGCTGGGGCAGGCGGTGTGGGGCCGACAAATGTTGGCCACTGGCAAAAGATAACGTAAAATAGAGAATTATAGCTGAATGCTAAAAGTGCGTGATCGCCAAATTCCGTCACTATAAAGAAAGGGCCGTGGGGTGAACCCACGGCCCTTTGGCATTTCTATTTAAAGCTGGCCACTGCCCTGCCCTGCTTGAGCACCACACGCCCCAGCGGCAGATCACGCCACCACAGGGCGGCATCGCGTCCGGCAAGGCCTGTCTGGCGGCTCTGACCGCTCAGCAGGGCCGTAATGTCGGCCACATCCTCCAGCACAAGTCTGGCGGCTGCGGTATCTTCCGGCTTTTGCGGCATAAGCACGCGCAGGCGTGGTGCGGCATCCAGCAGCCCGCCGCCAAGTTTGCCAAGCAGGGCCCCCTGCCAGACACAAGCGGCAGGGATAAGTGCCGTGGCCTGGGGCGGCACAAAACGCACATGATCACCGTACAGCACGGCCTGCCCAGGCGGCAGCAAGGCGGGATCGCAGGTAGAAGAGGCAAGGCTTTCCAGCGGCAGGGGACTGCCCAGGGGGCGTTCTTGCCGGGCCGGATTGCTGCCCCGAATACGCCCGCCGGGTTTGCCCGCGCGTGGTGCTGGCCGAAAATCATTTTGCAAGCTGCTGTGGGCATCGGCAGAGGATCCCGCCCCGCCGCTTTCGTTCAGGGGCGCGCCATGCGCACAAAAATCTGCCGTATCTGGCTGCCCCGGCTTGCGCAGCAGGGCCACATAAAAGCCCTGCGCCTGTGAACGCTCGCCGTCCACGCGCAGCGTGCCTTCGCCACCGGACAGTTCTTCCCACACAAAACCGGCAAAAGGCTCAAGGTGCACCCTTTCCAGCCCCAGCTCTTCTTCGGCAAAGCGCACCTGCGCCTCGTTTTCGTCCACATTGGTCGTGCAGGTGGAGTACACCAGCCTGCCGCCCGGACGCAGCAACGCAGCGGCATGGCGCAACAGCCGCCGTTGCAGCCCCGTGAGGCTGTCGAGCTTGTCGCCCTGCCAGAGCTTGAGCACCTGCGGGTGTTTTTCTGCCGTTCCCCAGCCGGAGCACGGCGGATCAAGCAGGATATTTTCCCACGAGCCAGGGCGCAGGGGCAGGGCATCGCCACTGTATGAGCAGGTGGCCGCCTGTATGAGGTTGAGCTGATGCAGGTTGGCCCGCAACGTGCCAAGACGCGTGGGCGAGGGCTCGTTGCCCAGCACAAAACCCGTGCGCCCCACCAGCTGGGCCAGAAAACCCGTTTTACTGCCGGGGCTTGCACACATGTCGAGCGCCGCGCTGCCCGGCGCGGGGGTCAGGGCAAGCGGGGGCAACATGGACGAACGGTCCTGAATATAGATGTAGCCAAAAAACGCTGCCAGCGAACCGCCAAGAGGCCGAGGTTCGGCGGTCAGGCGGCGGCAATATTGCGAAAAAGGCTCTGGCTCAAAGTCATAGCCTTGGGCGCGCAACAGAGCCTCCACGCCAGAAACCTGCTCTGCCGTGCAAACAAGGCGAAAAGAACGCGAAAGAATCTTGGACATGGGCGCATAATATGGACAGAACGTCGATCCCGCAAGGAATTTATGCCCAATGCCGCCCCCGGCAAAGCTTTTGCGTATTGCGTGGCGCGACAAGTGTGCGTATAGTGCGCGGGTGCGGGCGTGCCGGGCAACGATTTTTGTATGCGTGTTCCGGCTGGTCGCCACAACGGCCCAAGTGGCCGTACTTTACCGGGTATTTGCGTGAATACTCAAGGAGAATGGAATGAAATTCGCCATGCGACTGACTTTCTCGGTCTGCCTGCTGCTCGTGGCCGTTGCCACTGGCGCTGTCAGCGCTGCTGCAAAAAGCGCTGTGGTATTGCCGTTTACGGTCAATGCCCCCCAGAGCTACGCCTATCTTTCCAAGGCCGTGCAGGCCACCATCCAGGGGCGTCTTGACCGACCCGGCATGCTCGAGGCCCGCGCCGGACAGGGCAAGGCATCAACCCAGGCTGAAGCCCAGCAGGCGCTGCGCTCTGCCGGAACGGATAATGCCATCTGGGGCTCTGTAAGTGTCATGGGCAAAGACTGCACCGTGACCGTCAACAGCGTTGACAAGGCTGGCAAGACCTGGAGCAAGACAGCCCAAAGCCCGGTAAGCGAACTGACCACCAACGTGCAAAACCTTACCTCGGCCCTGAGCAAGGAAGTGTTTGGCATTTCTGGCGCAGTGCGCACTCCCGGTTCCACCGCTTCTGGTTCGCCCCGTGGCGCAACATCCAACGGCGATATCGTTACCAACGAAACCGGCCAGCAGCAGGTGTATCTTAACCCGCAGTTCCGCTATCAGGGCGCTGGTGCTGAAGACGGTTCGCGTCTGCGCACACAGCGGTTGTCGTACAACATGGTTGACATGGCCGTGGGCGACTTTAACGGCGACGGCAAGAACGAAGTTGCCATTCTGAGCGATCATGACCTGCGCATCTATGCCTGGCCCACCAACGGCCAGCTCAAGCTGCTGGGTGAAACCGTGGTTTCCCGCTCCAACAACAACTTCTCCATGCGGGCCATCGACCTCAACCGCGACCGCACCATGTCGCTTGTGGTGGCAACCACCGAGGAATCGAGCAACCGCCCCTATTCCTTCATTTACAGCTTCAAGGGCAACAAGTTCAGCACGGTGGCCGAGCGCGTTCCCTATTTTATGAGCGTCATGCGCGTGCCGCCCACCTATACCCCCACCCTTGTGGGGCAGGCGTGGGACTCGCTTAAACTCTTTGCCCCCGGCGTGCGCATCATGACCAAGCAGGACGGCAAGTACACCATGGGTACGCGCCTTGACCTGCCCACCGGTGCTACCGTGTTCAACTGCGTGTGGTTGCCCGCTGGCAAAAACGGCAAGGGCGAACAGCTTGTGATGCTGACCGAAGACGAACGCATCAAGCTCTTCCAGGGCCACGGCAACACTCTGGTGCACACCACCATGGAACGCTACTCTGGCTCTGCCACCGGCATGGACCACTACAAGGGCATGCCCGGCCTCGGCGTTGACAAAAACTATCAGCTGCCCGGCAAATACTTCGCTCCCATGCGTCTTATCACTGCCGACATCGGCAACACCGGCGATTACACCCTGCTGGTCAACAAGCCCATTTCTACTGCGGCCCAGTTTTTCGACCGCTACCGCTTCTTCCCTCAGGGTGAAATTCACGCCCTGTACTGGGACGGCGTGGGCCTTGGCCTCAAGTGGAAGACCCGCCGCATTCGTGGTTCTGTGGCCGAAGTTGACCTCGGCGATGTGAACAACGACGGCATTCTTGACCTGGTCGTGGGCATCAACACCTCGCCCGACCTCGGCATTGGCAGCCGCCAGTGCATGGTCACCGCCTATCCCCTGGACGTTTCGGCCACAAACCCCAACGTACCTGCGGACCTGAGCGACTTTGAAGTAACCCCCAACTAAGGGGATAACGGCCCCTCGCCAGCGCGGGGGGCCGTTTTTATCTGCGGCACACGCTGCCGCAACGATCAGCCTGCCGGCTATGCCGCAGATCAGGCAATAGCCAACATTGGAACGGCAAAGTCCACTTGGGTTTTGCCGTTCCATACAGATGACAAACCCCGCGTGACGGGGTTTGCGCCGCCACCGGCGGCAAAGCCGCCGGGCGGAAAGGCACGAAAATCTGTCGCTACGGCGCGGCACAGCCGCAGCCTGCTTCTGATTTTCGGTCGTGTTGCTGCTATCAACACTTTCAAGCGGCAAAACCCACATGGGTTTTGCCGCTTTATAACCAGCATTACTGAAACGGAAAAGTTTTTGGAGTACAGCATGCGCATCCTTGTGATCGGCTCTGGCGGCCGCGAACACGCCCTGGTCTGGAAGATTCTGCAAAGCCCCGAAGTCAGCGCTGTTTTTGTGGCGCCCGGCAACGGCGGTACAAGCAGCGAAGGGGCCGTGAACGTACCCATTGCTGTGGACGACCTGGACGGCCTGCTGGCTTTTGCCCGCAAGGAACACATTGACCTGGTGATTCCCGGGCCGGAGCTGCCCCTGACCCTCGGCGTGGTCGACCGCATGCGCGAGGCGGGCATTCCCAGCTTTGGGCCCGATGGCTACGGCGCGCGGCTTGAAGGCAGCAAGGCCTTTGCCAAGGAAATAATGAACCGCGCCAACGTGCCCACCGCCCACTGCGCTGTATTCAACGAGGCCCAGGCCGCGCGCGAGCACATCAACAAGGTTGGCGCACCCATGGTCATCAAGGCCGATGGTCTTGCTGCGGGCAAGGGGGTTATCATTGCCCAGACCGTGCAGGAAGCTCTTGAAGCCATTGACGAAATCATGACCGAGCGTGCCTTTGGCGATGCTGGAAATCTGGTGGTCATCGAAGAATGCCTGGTGGGCGAAGAGGCCTCCTTTCTCTGCGTGTGCGACGGCACGCGCGCAGTACCCCTGCCCTCGGCCCAGGACCACAAGCGTGTTTTTGACAACGACGAGGGCCCCAACACTGGCGGCATGGGCGCATACAGCCCCGCCCCTGTGCTGCCAGACAGCATGCTGGAAGAAATGGCCGATCTCACCGTGCGGCCCATTCTGCGCGAGCTGGCCAAGGACGGCCACCCTTTTGTGGGCGTGCTGTACGCGGGCCTGATGATGACCGCAGACGGCCCCAAGGTGCTGGAATATAATGTGCGGTTTGGCGATCCCGAATGCCAGCCCCTGCTCATGCGCCTCGACGGCGACCTGCCCGCCATCATGATGGACGCCGTGCGCGGGAAGCTTGACCCCGCAAGCCTTGGACAGACACCCCAGACCGCTCTTGGCGTGGTGATCACGGCCAAGGGCTATCCCGGTGCCTACGCCAAGGGCCTGTCCATTGAGGGCATTGAAGATGCAGACAGCCTGCCCGGCGTAAAGGTGTTCCACAGCGGCACTGCCATCAAGGACGGCGCGCTTGTTTCCAACGGTGGGCGCGTGCTGTGCGTTACGGCTCTGGGCGACAGCCTGGCGGCTGCGCAAAAGGCCGCCTATGCCGGTGTTGCCAAGGTTCGCATGCAGGACGGCTTTCACCGTACTGATATTGGCGAAAAGGGCATTCGCCGTCTGGCTGGAAAGTAAGCCACACTATTGCAAGTATATCTGGCGCACGGCGCCGCACGACAGGAAGGTAGCACAATGCCGCAAGTGGTTATTTTGATGGGTTCAAAGTCTGACGAGGAAAAGGTCAGCCCCTGTGTTGATGTTCTTAAAAGCCTGGGCGTGAGCTGCTTTATAACCGTAAGCTCTGCCCACCGCACACCCGAACGCACCGAAGAGTTGGTGCGCCGCTACGAGGCCGAAGGCACGCGCGTGTTTATCTGCGCCGCTGGCATGGCCGCGCATCTGGCCGGGGCAGTGGCTGCCCGCACCACGCGCCCTGTCATTGGCATTCCCGTTTCCAGCGCTGCCCTGTGCGGCATGGACGCGCTTTTTGCCACCGTGCAAATGCCTCCCGGTTTTCCGGTTGCCACGGTTGCCACCGACAAGGCTGGCGCACGCAATGCCGCATGGCTGGCCGCCCAGATTCTGGCCGTGTCCGACCCTGCACTCAACGAGCGTATTGCCCAGGCCCGCGCCAAAATGCGCGAGGAAGTGGAAAAAGCCGGGGACGAAATAAGCCGCAAATACGCATAGCTCTTTCTGTCAGCCCAAGGCCTGACAGGCTGTTTTACACACATGCCTTGGCCTATGATAATGCCCCGCGCAAGCGGGGCATTATTGCTGGGCGCAGCTAAATTCGCCGTAGGTCAGCCCAACGGAGCACACCCTGTTACGACCCTGCTGCTTGGCGCGGTACAGGGCGGTATCTGCCGCAAGAATAAGAGAATCGCATATCTTGGCATTCTCCAGCCCCTGCGCAGCACCGGGCACAAACTCCACCCCAGCCACGCCCAGGCTGATGGTGACCCGCACCACTGTTTCGTCAAGGGTGGTTTCTGCCCCGGCAGCCGCCCCACGCAGGCTTTCGGCCACGGCAGCGGCCTCTTCCTGCTCCACGCCTGGCAGCAGAATGGAAAATTCCTCGCCGCCGTAGCGCCCCAACAGAGCATCCTTGCCCAGCGTTTGCCGCAACATGGCCGTAACCGTGCGCAGCACGCCGTCACCTGTCAGGTGGCCGTGCCTGTCGTTGACCTGCTTGAAGTGGTCGATATCAAGCAGTATCAGGCTCAGGCTGCCGCCAGCCACCTTGCAGCGTTCAATCTCGCGCTGAAAGGCATCCATAAAATACCAGCGGCTGAACACCTGGGTCAGCGCGTCCAACGAGGCAAGGCGGTGCATTTTTTCAAGCATCTCCTTGCTCTCTGTAATGTCGTAGAGTGAAATGATCAGGCCCGAATCCTTGCCGGCATCGCCCACCCGCACACACGAAACACTGTAAAAGCGCATGCCGCCCGCCACCGGCAGGGTGATTTCCACCTCTTCGTTGTGCGTGAGGGCGGGCATATCAAGTGTGCTGTGCTCAGGAAAAACAGCGGCTACATCCATGCCGATGGCATCGTCCGACAGGGCGGGCAGTATGGAAACCGCAATGTCGTTGAAATCCACAACCCGCTGGCGCTCGTCCAGCACAATAACGCTGGCGCTCATGGTTTTAAAAACCTTGTCGCGCGCTATGGGCACAAGGTCAAACATGCGCAGCCGCGACATGGCAAAGCCGCTCAAGGGCAGGGCCGCCGAAAGAATGAAGGGCTCAATATCAATGCCGTAGGGCGCTATGCCAAGGGTTTGCAAAAAATTCCCGACCCAAAGACTCAACGCCCCAATGAAGATGGTTTTTGCCTGCCGCCTGCGGTAGCCCGTGGTCTTGCCGTAAGAAAAGGCAAAGAGCGCCAGGCCCGCAAAGGCTACAATCATTTTATAAACAAAATCGACATAATACCACCAGCCCTTCTGCGTTATAGCCACAGGAAAAGGGCCGCTGGTATCTATGGTAAATGTTTTATAATGAAAATAATGGTGCTCGTTGGTGTACAGCATCACAATGGTAGTAATGGGCACGATAAACAGCAGTGCCATTACCGCCTTATTTTTTATGGAGTAATTATTGTAATACAGGGCAAACAGAAACCAGAATACCGCAATGAGCGGTGCGCCCAGATACTCTATTTTCAAGGAAAGAAAGATGGTTTCTGCTGTATTGGAAGAAAGCTCAAAAATGTACCCAACGGTGTACATAAAAATGGTCATGAACAAAAACAGAAAGGCCGCATAGCCCTTTGACCGCGCTATTCTGGAGGAATAGCAAACGGCATAGAGCATGCCCGCGCACGATATACTCAGAAAAAGAATACAGAGAGTTCTAATAACCACTGAATATACCTTGCCATAGACGGCAACAGGCACGCCTGCTGCGAAAACAGTTTACACGTTCATATCACACTGCAATAACGTGAAAAAACGGAATTGCCCCTGCAGAAATTAGTCAGGCCAATATTTTTACCTGCATCCCCACAGGCTGACAAGCTGCCCGCACCCGACCACAAAAAACTCCGGGCCTGCACAGGGCAGACACCGGAGTTTTTTGCAACAATTAGGCCAGCTTACTGGCTAAATTTTGCCGGTCACATCCAGGCACTGCCACGGCAGGCCATAGACGTTCAGATCCTTCATGAAGGGGTCGGGGTCAAACTGCTCCATGTTCCACACGCCGGGCTTGCGCCAAATGCCCTGAGCAACCATCTTGGTGCCGATCATGGCAGGCACACCCGTGGTGTACGAAATGGCCTGCGAGCCCACCTCTGCATAGCATTCTTCGTGATCGCAGATATTGTAGACGTAGACCGTCTTTTCCTTGCCGTCCTTGATACCGCGCATGAGATCGCCGATGCAGGTCTTGCCCTTGGTCAGGGGGCCGAGTGAAGCCGGGTCGGGCAGCAGCTTGGCAAGAAACTGGATGGGCACGATGTCCTGCCCCTGGAAGTTCACGGGGTCGATGCGGGTCATGCCCACGTTGCCAAGCACCTTGAGGTGGTTGAGGTAGTTTTCGGAAAACGTCATCCAGAAGCGGGCGCGGCGCAGGCCCTTGAGGTTCTGCACCAGCGATTCCAGCTCCTCATGGTACATGAGGAAGCACTTTTTGGCACCGATGCCGTCGGGAAAGTCAAAATTCATGGACCACGACAGGGGGTCGGTTTCCACCCATTCGCCGCGTTCCCAGTAACGGCCGCGCGCGGTTACTTCGCGAATGTTGATTTCGGGGTTGAAATTGGTGGCAAAGGGCTGGCCGTGGTCGCCCGCGTTGCAGTCGATGATGTCGAGCACGTGCACTTCGTCCAGCTGGTGCTTGAGCGCCCAGGCCGCGTACACGTTGGTGACGCCGGGGTCAAAGCCGGAGCCCAGCAGGGCCGTCAGCCCCGCCTCGCGGAAGCGGTCCTGATAGGCCCACTGCCACTTGTATTCAAACTTGGCGGTGTCCAGCGGTTCGTAGTTGGCTGTGTCTACATAGTGCACGCCGCATTCAAGGCAGGCGTCCATAATGTGCAGATCCTGATAGGGCAGGGCCACGTTGCACACCACGTCGGGCTTGATCTGACGGATGAGGGAGCACAGTTCCGGCACGTTGTCCGCGTCCACCTGAGCGGTGGCAACCTCTACGCCAAGACGGGTCTTGACGCTCTGCGCAATGGCATCGCAGCGGGAAAGGGTACGGCTGGCCAGCGTAACCTTTGAAAATCCGCCTTCCTTGAGTACCTGCGCACACTTGTGCACAACAACACTGCCTACGCCACCCGCGCCAATAATCAGAATATGAGACATGTTCCTGCTCCGTTATGGAAGAGGTATACCACTGCGCGGCAAGGCCGCGCCGCCATTTTCATATGTTGCGCCCGTGGGCGCACGGTTGCCCGAGCCGCATGGCCCAGGCCCAAAAAGCATACTGCCCGCATGGCGTGACAGAGCCGTTACACCGCGCGGAATCGGCCTTATGGCCCGTAAATGTTCCGGCGTCAACTGGCCCATGTATAAAAACTGTCAACTCAACGCTAGCTGGCCGTTTTTTCAGCCATTCCCGCCTGCACGTTGTCACCGTCCAGCACACGCACATGGGCATAGCGCCCGCTCTTGCGCGCAAGGTCTGCCAATGCGCGCCCCTCTGCCCGACACTGTGGGCAAGCATGACGCGGAACAAGCACACACATCGAACGCGGAACCCGCTCGGAGGCGGTTTCTATGCGGCCCAGGCCAGAACACTGACCGCACAGTCGCCATGCCTCTGTCTGCCCCTCGCGCAACATGTCGGTATCATAAAAAATATGCTTGCGGCGTACCCACCAGCCGTTGTCTGCCTCGCCCTCGGTGGGCTGTGCTGGCGGATGAAAATACACGTCCCTGACCTGCCCGCACAAACGGGCAATGTATTCGCCCACCTGGGGCCGCTGGCGCGTAGCCTCTGGCGTCCAGCCCGGTTCGCGTATTTCCGAGGCATCCATACCCGCAAGCGCAAGACAGATACCCAGATTCACATAGGGCAGGGCTCCGCGTATGGAATAACCGCCCTCAAGCACCGCAATATGCGGTTGAAGGGCCGCATTGAGCGCCGCATAGCCCTGTGCCGAAAGCTTCATGTTGGCAAGGGGGTCGGTGAAATGGTTGTCCTGCCCGGCGGAATTGATGATCAGGTCTGGCTTGAAGTCTTCCAGAATAGGCAGCACCGCATGCTCGATGGCGTACAGATAGCCCTCGTCCGAGGTTTCGGGCGGCAGGGGAATATTGACGGTGCGTCCAAGCGCGCCGGGACCGCCGCATTCTGGCAAAAAGCCCGATCCGGGGTACAGGGTGTGGCCGTCCTGATGCAGCGAGATAAACAGGGTGTGCGGGTCGTTCCAGAAAATATCCTGGCTGCCGTCGCCGTGGTGCACGTCCGTATCCACAATGGCGATGCGCAGGGGGCGGCCATCGGGGTGCGGGTAATGGTCGCGGATATATTCCACCATTACGGCTTCGTTATTGATATTGCAAAATCCCCTGTTGCCGTGCACCACGCGCATGGCGTGGTGGCCCGGGGGACGCACAAGGGCAAAGGCCCGCTGCTCGCGCCCTTCCAGCACCAGCTGGGCAGCGCGGATGGCCCCGCCCGCCGAGGCCAGATGCGAATCGGTGCTCACCGCCGCAGCCGAGGGCAGGCAAAAGTGCGCGCGCTCAAGCTGGGCATGGGTGGCAAAAGCGGGCCGATATTCGGTGATGCCGGGGATGTCGAACAGGCCTTCTTCAAGCAGCTGGTCGCGTGTGTAGAGCAGGCGTTCTTCCCGCTCGGGGTGCGAGGCCGAGATGGCCCAGTCGAAGGCGGGAAAAAACACCACCCCAAGACTGCGGGCCGCCACCAGTGACGGCAGCGGAGTCTCAGTCATCACCGTCGCCAAGTTCTTCAAAAATATCTGCTCCGTAGCGGGCATAGGTTACCGTGCGGCCCATGTGCGCGAGGCCCAGGCCGTAGGCCAGATTGCTCTCGGCCACAGCCAGAAACAGCACACCCTCGGTGTCGTGCAGGGCAAAAAAGCCGCCCGCACCGCCGTCTTTACGAAAAACTGCGCAGTGCAGAAAACCTGGGTCACCGATGAGGTTCACCAGAGTATAGCCCTTGGGCGGCTGCCCCGGCAGATAGGCAATGTCCTTGCCGCCATCTTTACGGGCCGCAAACCGCAGACCAGTGCCTTCCACTTCAACGGTATAACATTCGTACATAGATTCTCCTTGCTGGCGCGCATGCCGCGCCAAAAGCCTGCATGGCAGGCTGTGGGTAAAACGGGACTGTGGGCAAAACCAGCACGGCCAGCTTCTCAAAAGCTGGTCGCGGGTCTTGCCCCTGTGCAAAAACTATTCGAGCCCTCTGCCCCGCTGCCGCAAATGCGACTCTATGGCAGAACGGCACTGCAAAACAACATCTTCCGGCGGCTGCGAGGCGTCCACAATGGCAAAGCGTTCTGGTTCTTCCTCGGCCAGAGCCCGATAGCCCTGACGCACCCGTTCGTGAAAATCGAGGCTTTCGGAGTCAAAGCGTCCTTCTGAAACAACCAGACCTTCCAGCCGATTGCGTTCGCCCGCCCGCATGAGCCCGCAGCGCACGGGCAGATCGAGCAGCAGGGTCAAATCTGGCTGCAAACCGCCAGAGGCAGCCTGATTGAGCCTGCGCAGATACTCTGTATCCAGTCCGCGCCCATGGCCCTGATAGGCCAGGGTAGAATCCGTATAGCGGTCACACAGCACGGTCTGCCCGGCCTCCAGCGCTGGACGAATAATTTCTGCAACATGCTGCGCCCGGTCGGCCAGAAACAGAAAAAGCTCTGCGCGGCTTGAAAGCTCGCGCGTGCGTGCATCAAGCAATATGGAGCGAAGGCTGCGCCCAAGCGCACAGCCCCCCGGTTCACGCGTACACAGGGGGTCGTGCCCGTTTTCCTGCAAAAAACCCGCAAGATAGTTGATGGCCGTGGACTTGCCCGCGCCTTCTATACCTTCAAAAGTGATAAACATTCTTCTTTCACCGCTTTTTTGCGGGTTGCGGGGGCGGCTTTGTCTGGTGTACGCGCGGCCCGGTGCACGGGTCGTCCCAGCGTAGCCTGCCACGGTGTCCAGGCCTCGCCCTCGCCCTCTATCTGGGCAAACAGGCCTCGGCACTGGGCCATCTTGGCGTCCAGGTTGTCGGCATAGTGCAGGGCCATGGCTTCAGGAGTGTGCGGCACGCGCACCGCGCCAAACTCAAGCTCGCCGTGGTGGCTCAGTATCAGGTGCTTGAGATGCCGCTGCAACGGCTCCTCCAGCCCGGATTTGGCCAAAAACGGCTCCAGCATTTCGATGCCCAGCATAAGATGGCCCAGCAAGCGGCCCTCATCGGTATAATCGTTGGCGATGCCGCCCGAAAATTCGCGAATTTTGCCAATATCGTGGAACAGCGCCCCCGCAAGAAAGGTCTGGCGGTCAAGTTCCGGATACTGATCGGCAATGCGGCGGCAAAGTTTGAACACGCTCAGCGTATGCTCCAGCAGCCCACCCACATAGGCGTGGTGCACGCCCTTGGCCGCCGGGCAAACCCGAAAGGCCGAACGCATCTCGTCGTTGTTAAAAAAGCCCTGCACAAACTTGCGCCACGGCGGGTGCACAAATTCTTTTTTGATAAGATCTTGCAGCTCATCGAGCATTTCATCCAGCGGGTAAGGGCTGGCGGGCATGAGCGCAGAGTGGTCTATGCTGGCGCTTTCTTCTTCATTGAGAAAGCGCATCTGCTCTACCGTAAGCTGCACCTGATCGCGGTACAGGCTGGCGCGCCCCTCGGCCCACACCAGCGAACCTGCCGCAATCTCGGTAAATTCCGCACTCAGCGGATGCCATATCTTGGACTCCACACTGCCGCTGGCATCTGCCAGAGTAAGCCGCCAGTACGGCCCGTTGCGCGACTGGCCCTGGGCCGCCTGAGTGACCACGAAGATGCCGCGCGCCTCCGAAGCGGGGGCAATGTCTTTGACGTAACAGCCTTTTTCCATATATCGTTCCAGCGGCGCGCCTGTGCGCCGGGCGTATGCTTTTTTCCGCACGGGCATGGGCCAGACTGCGGAACTTTCTGAAATGTCAGGGCCGCGCAAAACACTGAAACCACGCGGGCCTTAGGGCGAATTTCCCTTCTTTCCGAGGTATTGTCAAATGGACGTTCTTTTGACCAACGACGACGGCATCCGTGCGCGCGGGCTGCGCGCACTCTACGCGGCCCTGCTTGAAGCGGGCCACACGGTGCACGTTGTTGCGCCCATGACCCAGCAATCGGGCGTGGGCCATTCACTGACCGTATTCGAGCCTGTTCGGGCCATGGAATTTGAAGAGCCCGACTTCAAGGGCCTAGGTATTTACGGCACGCCCACAGACTGCGTCAAACTGGCCCTGGGTCAGCTGCTGCCCCGCAAGCCCGACATGGTTATTTCTGGCATCAATGCGGGCCCCAACGTTGGGCCCGACATTCTCTATTCCGGCACGGTGGGCGCAGCCACAGAGGCCGCGCACGAAGACTTGCCCAGCATTGCCGTTTCGCACGACTGCTACAAGGTAAAAAACGGAGATCTGCTGCCGCAGGCCCGCCACCTGGTGGCCCTGGCCGAGCGGGTGGACTGGTCGCAGATGGGCCGCCGCAGGGTGCTCAATGTCAACTACCCGGCCTGCCCCATGGACGAAGTCAAAGGGCTGCGCGTCTGCCCCCAGACCAGCGCCGTATGGGTAAATACCTACAGTGAGCGCCTTGACCCGCGTGGCGCGCCCTACTGGTGGCTTGAGGGCGAAATTCCGCCCGCCTCCATCGAGCCCGATTCGGACAAGGACCTGCTCAACAGGGGTTACATTACCCTTACCCCCCTGCGCTTTGACTTTACCGACCCGGCAGGGCTCGACGCGCTTGCGGGCATGAAACTGGGCTAGCAGGGCCTAATGCAACCACCCTGCCAAACCCCGCAACCCGCCGAAAAAATGCAGGAACGGCAGCACCCACTTGACGCTGCCGCCGCTTGTACGCTACAGGCGCGCACGGGCATGCGCATGTGCTGCACCAGCCCCGCGCTGCACGCCCGCAAAAGCACGAAAGTCTGCCCCCGAAACGGGCGGCAGGCATTCCCCTTTGTGGCAAATTGGTGTATGTGCAAACGAGTCTTTACGGGCGACACCTTTCCGCCCTCAATGCCAGACCCCTCTGGAGGAAACCATGCCTCTTATCAATCCCAAAGAAATGTTCGCTGCCGCCTATACTGGCGGGTATGCCATTGGCGCTTTTAACGTCAACAATATGGAGATCATCCAGGGCATCATGAGTGCGGCCTCCGAGGAAAAATCACCTGTTATCCTTCAGGTTTCTTCGGGCGCACGCAAGTATGCCGGTCAGGTGTACATCATGAAGCTGGTGGAAGCCGCCCTGGCGCTTGATCCTTCCATCCCCGTGGTGGTGCACCTCGATCACGGCCCCAACTTTGAAATGTGCCGCGATTGCATCGACGGCGGCTTTACCTCGGTTATGATCGACGGCTCGCACCTGTCGTTTGAAGAAAATATTGCCCTGACCAAGCAGGTTGTGGAATATGCCCACCCCCGTGGCGTGTGGGTTGAAGCCGAGCTGGGCAAACTGGCGGGCATTGAGGAACACGTGCAGTCTGCCGAACACGTGTACACCGACCCCGACGAAGCCGTGGAATTTGTGAACCGCACGGGCTGCGACTCTCTGGCCGTTGCCATTGGCACAAGCCACGGCGCGTACAAGTTCAAGGGCGAAGCCAAGCTTGATTTTGACCGTCTGGCCCGCATTTGCGACAAACTGCCCGGCTACCCCCTGGTGCTGCACGGCGCTTCAAGCGTGCCGCAGGAATTTGTAAGCCTGTGCAACCAGTTTGGCGGCCAGGTGGGCGGCGCCAAGGGCGTGCCCGAAGACATGCTGCGCAAGGCCGCTGGCATGGGCGTGTGCAAGATCAACGTGGATACGGACATTCGCCTGGCCGTTACTGCCTCCATTCGACAGAATCTCAGCGAACACCCCGAACAGTTTGACCCGCGCGCCTACCTCACCCCCGCGCGCGACGCAGTCAAGAACATGGTGGCCCACAAGATCCGCAATGTCATGGGATCTTCAAATAAAGCCTAATCCTACGCCCCAAGGAGCGCGAATCATGCCCGTGAAAGTTGGAATGAACGGCTTTGGCCGTATCGGTCGCTATCTGCTGCGTCTTATGGCCGACAATCAAGACATCCAGATCGCCGCCATTAACGCCCGTGCGGACAATGCCGCGCTGGCCTACCTTTTCAAGTATGATTCCACCTATGGAACCTTTCAGGGCACGGTTGACCACGATGAGAACGGCATCATCGTCAATGGCCGTCACATCACTGTTACCCGCTGCAAGGCGGGCGAATGGGAATGGAAACGCCTGGGCGTAACCCTGGCAGTGGAAACCACCGGCACCATCAAGGACGCGGAAGGACTTGCCCAGCATCTGGCCTGTGGTGCCAAGAAAGTTGTGATCTCTGCCCCCGGCAAGGATGTGGACGCCATGATTGTTATGGGCGTTAACCACCATATCTACGACGGCGCAAAGCACAACATTATCTCGGCTGCCTCGTGCACCACCAACTGCTTGGCCCCTGCCGTCAAGGTGCTGCACGATACCTTTGGTTTCCGCCACGGGCTCATGACCACCATCCACTCCTACACCATGAGCCAGCGCATTCTGGACGGAACCCACAAAGACTGGCGCCGTGGCCGTTCGGCCGGGGTTTCCATGGTTCCCTCCAGCACGGGCGCGGCCAAGGCTGTGGGTATTGTGATGCCCGAGCTGGAAGGCAAGCTCAACGGCATGTCTGTGCGTGTGCCCACCTTTGACTGCTCGCTGGTTGACCTGACCTGCGAAGTGGAAAAAGCCTGTGACGCCGCCGCCGTTAACGCGGCCCTTCAGGCCGCCAGCAAGGGCGCGCTGGCCGAAAACATGGGCTTTTCTGAAGAGCCGCTGGTGTCCATCGACTACAAGGGCAGCACCTACGGCGGCGTGGTAGACGCGCTTTCCACCCAGGTGCTTGACGGCACTATGGTCAAGCTGCTCATCTGGTACGACAACGAGTCCGGCTTTACCAACCAGCTGCTGCGTTTGCTGCACATGGTTGGCAAAGACTGCTAAAAATCAGTTTCGCACACGCAGGCTTTGCCGATGGCAGAGGCTGTGTGCCGCAGTGGCGGCGGGCGTTGCAAACGCTCGCCGCTATCTTTTTGCTGCAACGCCCTATTCGCCCATGCGCCCCGTGTAGGCGCTGGACGCACTGTTCGCGCCGGGCAAATCAGCACATGCATGGCTCAACGCTATGCCCCAATAACTGTGCGCAATTCTGTGGGCTTATCCTCGCTATCACGATCTCTGCCCGGAAAAAATTACCCCTCACTCCCGCAGCGGGCGGAAAAAAATTCCCCTCTTATTTCAGCCACTCTCGCATCCAGCGCCGCAAACCGTTGACACAAGCCACTTTGTGGACACTCCGCATGGCTGCCTTTTTTGCGCCTTGCCCTAATACTTTTGGCGCACGCGCCGATTAAATGGACAAAAGGTGGTAGCACGCAAGGACGCGTCGGCATTTCGCGCCACCTGGGAATACAGCATTCATGGAGGAATGTATGTATATCAATAGCAACAGCATGGCTACACAGGTATCCAACAACCTGACGTCGCACTATAGCGACCTCAAAACCTCAACAGAGCGACTTTCTTCGGGTCTGCGCATCAATTCCGCTGCGGACGATGCTGCCGGTCTGGCCATTCGCGAACTCATGCGTACCGATATCGCCGCTCTGCAACAGGGCGTGCGTAAC
This sequence comes from Deltaproteobacteria bacterium, assembly GCA_009929215.1. Classification (GTDB taxonomy): domain Bacteria; phylum Desulfobacterota; class Desulfovibrionia; order Desulfovibrionales; family Desulfovibrionaceae; genus Desulfovibrio. Next base: position 107,050 of record SAAX01000002.1, read on the forward strand.
GCCAACGATGCAATTTCCCTCATTCAGACCGCCGACGGTGCATTAGGCATCATCGACGAAAAGCTGACCCGTATGAAGGAACTGGCAGAACAGGCCGCCACCGGTACCTATGACTCCACCCAGCGTTTGATGATTGAATCGGAGTACCAGGCCATGGCTTCGGAAATTACCCGAATCGCCAACGCCACGGACTTCAACGGCATCCATCTGCTGGACGGCAACCTGTCGAGCGACACGCATGACGGCAGCGGCATGTCGTCCACGGGCAAGCTCAAGGTACACTTTGGTACGGCCAACGACTCTGCCGAAGACTATTACTACATCAAGATCGGCACGAGCACAGCTTCGGCCCTTGGTGTGGGCAATCAGGCAGTGGGTACTGACGGCCTTACCGTATCCACACAGGAAGCCGCGCAAAAGGCATTGGTGGCCATCACCAACGCCGTGGTCTCCAAGGATAAGATCCGGGCACACCTTGGCGCGCTGCAAAACCGGCTGGAAAATACCATTTCCAACCTGACAACCCAGAGCGAGAATCTTCAGGCGGCTGAATCGCGCATTTCAGACGTGGACGTTGCCACGGAAATGACCAAGTTCGTCCGCAACCAGATTCTCACACAGTCTTCGGTGGCCATGCTTTCGCAGGCCAACAGCATGCCCAGAATGGCCATGACGCTGATCTCTGGCTAGCGGCTAAACCAGGTGGTGGAGGGCAACAGCCCCTAACTGGCCGCGAGGCTGGGGAGAGTCTTAAGGCCATAACAACAAGCTTTCATGAAAAGCCGAACCGTTCGCGGTTCGGCTTTTTTTATGCCGCCAGCCAATAACGCCCGGGCAAATTTTGCTCCCGCCACAATAAGGCAATCCAATTACCGCACTAGCCCGCGCAATCTGGCAGCACAGCCAGCAGCGCCAAAAGACTTGGGCCTGCTTGTTTGGGCTGGGCATTGGCGCGTATGCCTGCGCATCTGAGTTTCCATCAACATATCCACAAGCCCACGCCCACAGCGCATAGCTTAACTGATTTTTGACAGCCGTTATCAGAATATCGGCCAATTCCACGCGTTAAATATCGGGCCTACAATTTTTTATTTCTTCTGCCGCACACAAGCAGCAAATCGCATCCCGCAGGTATTCATATATTTTTTTGTTCGCTGTCTACCAACCCCACCCTGTTTGCCACCATAGGCGCACCAGATGCCAGTATCTTGACACAACTAATCACCATCTCTGGCATGAATCCTGCTGTAAACGCAGTGCAGGTTTTCAGGCAAATATTGCCCTTCTGAAGCCACGAATCAGATGAGCAAAAGCGCCTGTTGTTTAGGGCTACAGCCAGGGTCGCATGGCTGGCAATGGCTGGTTTCGTAAAACTATTCCCCGCGCTTTTTGCGGGATGAACGGTGGCAGCCCGCATGGAAGCGGGCGCGCGTAGTGCGCCACCGGGCAGACAGAACATTCATGGAGGAATGTCATGTATATCAATAACAACTCAATGGCTACCGGTGTTGCTAACAACCTGACCTCGCATTACGCTAACCTGAAGACCACGACCGAGCGTCTGTCTACAGGTTTGCGCGTCAATTCTGCGGCCGACGATGCCGCGGGCCTCGCCATCCGCGAATTGATGCGTACCGACATCGCTGCCTTGCAGCAGGGTGTACGTAATGCCAACGACGCCATTTCTCTTCTTCAGACAGCTGACGGTGCTCTTGGCATCATCGACGAAAAGCTGACCCGTATGAAGGAACTGGCCGAACAGGCTGCCACTGGCACGTACGATTCCACCCAGCGTCTGATGATCGAGTCGGAGTACCAGGCCATGGCTTCGGAAATTACCCGAATCGCCAATGCCACGGACTTCAACGGAATCCAGCTGCTGAACGGCAATCTGTCCAGTGACACGCACGACGGCAGCAACTTGACTTCTACCGGCAAGATGAAGGTCCACTTCGGTTCTGCCAACGACTCTGCTGAAGACTATTACTACATCCAGATCGGCACGAGCACCGCCTCGGCTCTGGGCGTGGGTAATCAGGCTGTCGGCACTGACGGCCGGACCATCTCCACTCAGGAGGCGGCCCAGAAGGCACTTGTTGCTGTAACCAATGCCGTGGTTTCCAAGGACAAGATCCGCGCGCACCTGGGTGCTCTGCAAAACAGGCTGGAAAACACCGTTTCCAACCTTACTACCCAGGCCGAGAACTTGCAGGCGGCTGAATCTCGTATTTCCGACGTGGACGTGGCCACGGAAATGACGAAGTTCGTCCGCAACCAAATCCTCACCCAGTCGTCTGTGGCCATGCTCTCGCAGGCCAACAGCATGCCCAAGATGGCCATGCAGCTTATCGGCGGCTAACGCTGGTTGAGGGCGTGCCTAGCACGTTTCCCAAAATATCCCCGAAGGGTTCACGCCCTTCGGGGATATTTTGCATGGGGCCTAGCCCGCATGTACGGCTGGCTCAGGCCAGCGCCGTAAGGTCATAATCGGTATTTTCAACAATATCACATTCCACAAGGGCTCCTGGCACAACCCCCGGCCCGCTCACATAGGTGATGCCGTCCACCTCTGGCGTCTGAAACCACACCCTGCCGCTGTGCAGGCCCGGCCAGTCAGGGTGCGGCGCATCCACCAGCACCTGCATGCGGCTGCCCACATGGGCGGCAAGATACTCGTTACTGATTTCGGCCTGAATTTCCATAAGCGAATCACGCCGCCACTGTTTGACCTCGTCCGCGACCTGATCGGGCAAGGTGGCCGCCAGCGTGCCTTCTTCTGCCTGGTAGGCAAAAACGCCCACATGATGAAAACGGCTTTCTTCCACAAAGCGGCACAAGGCGTCAAAGTGCTCTTCGCTTTCGCCGGGGTAGCCCACAATAAAGGTCGTGCGCAAGGCGGCATCGGGCAGCACCGAGCGCACAGTGTCGAGCACACGCCGGGGGTCGCCAGCAAAGGGACGCCCCATGCGCGAAAGCACGTCGGGGTGCGCATGCTGCAAGGGAATATCGAGATAGGGCAGCAGGGGGGCCCCGCAGTCGCGTATAAAACGCAAAAGCTCGGGCGTAACGCCGCTGGGATACAGGTAGAGCAGGCGCAGCCACGCCAGCCCGTCCAGCCCCACCAGCTTCTCAAGCAGGCTGGGCAAGCCGTGCTTGAGGCCAAGGTCAACGCCCCACGAGGTAAGATCCTGCGCCACAAGGTCGAGCTCACGCACGCCCTGGGCCAGCAAGGCCTTTGCCTCGTCAACAATGTCCTCGGCAGTGAGCGATTTAAGCCCGCCACGGATGGAAGGAATGGTGCAGAACGCGCACTTGTGCCTGCACCCCTCGCCCACCTTGAGCCATGCATACGAGGGGCCGGTAGAAAGCAGCCTGCCACCGCCCGCAACCAGGGCTGGCGGCTCAGCAAGCCCCAGAGCGGCTGCCACCATGGCGGGCCAGCGCGGCAGGTCTGCCGTGGGCAGCCAAAGGTCCACTTCTGGCAGTTCTGCGGCCAGATCAGCTGCGCCATAGCGCCCCACCATACAGCCGCCAACGGCAAGCAATGGTTTTGTTTTGCACTTGCCAAGCCTTTGTACGGCATCCACCACCGCGCGCACCGATTCGCGCACTGCGGGGTCGATAAAGCCGCATGTATTTATGAAAACCAGGCGGGCCTTGCCCATGTGCTCCACATGCTGCACGGTAATACCCAGAGAACCGAGCAACCGCTCGCTGTCCACCCGGTTTTTGGGGCAGCCAAGGCTCAACGACCATACTTTGAGAGAAGAAATTTTTGCAGTTGTCATGCGGGCACAATACAGGGGGGCCGGACGATTGTCACCAGAGTATCGGCCCCTCAAATCCACCGGTACGCAGCCCGTAGACTGGCTGGCAAAATTTGCAAAACGATAGTTGTGGTGCTACCTTTACCCTGTTGTAAAACTGCCCTCCACACAATTGCAGGCCTTCAAGGCGAACGGAAATGAAGATACCACCCCCGGCAAACCGCAATAATTCAGCCAATCTGCCCACGGGCCCGCTGGCTGCTGAAGCAGCCGGAGAAGTAAGCTATCCGCCCGATCTGCAAAGCCGATATTTTGATATCTGCCTCATTGATTTTGAGGCAGATGTATTTAGCAGCGTCTACCACAACCCGGCCAAATTTGCTCCAGCTGACCAGCAGTTTTCACTCTCGGAAAAACTCAGCAATGATCTGGCTGAGTTGGTGCACCCTGACGATGCAGAAAAATTCGCCTGCTTTTTGACGCCGCAGGCCTTGCAAAAAAACCTTGGGGACACCCCGGCCTTTACTGCCCAAGCCCTGCGCATAAAGGCCCTGGACGGCGCATACCATCGGGTACAGATTGTGGTTTTTCCTGCCCTGGGCCGGGGCAGTGGGCAGATGTACCTTGTGTGCACCGAAGACATTGAGCAGCCACAAACCGCAGAGGCCATCAGCTACGAAAACGAAGTACTGCAAAGGCAAAAGCTTGACGCGTTGCGCTACAAGGCCGTGGTTGACCATACCCGCACCCTCGTTTTTGAATGGAGCGGCAAAGACCTGACCTATCTGAGCCACCGCATTCCCGAACTGCTGACTGGCAATTACAATGGGCGCAATCCCTTTGATGTTTGGCGTGAAGACGACGTGCTCTATGTTGGCGACATGGAGGTCTTTGACACCTGCCTGGCACGCCTGGCGCTGGGTATCAGATCGGGCGAAATGACGGTTCGCTTGCGCCGCCGCGACGGGCAGTACATCTGGTGCAAGGTCACCTACACAAAACTGGACGATGGCGAATCGAACGAGCGCTACATAGGCACACTCAACGATGTGGACGCCGCCACCCGCAGCGAGCAGGCTCTGCGCATGCGCGCCGAGCACGACCCCCTCACCGGGGCCTACAACACCCAGACTTTTTTTGAAAAAATCGACAAGCTCATCAAAAACCGACCCAACGAGCAGTACTGCATACTGCGCTTTGACGTGGCCGGGTTCAAGGCCATCAACGAATCCTTTGGGCTTGAAGAGGGCAACCGGCTGCTACGCGGCATAGCCCGCCTCATACGCCAGCGCCTCATATCCGAAAAAGAAATTTTTGCCCGACTTACCGCCGATGTTTTTGCCGTCTGCCTTACGGGCGGTTCAGAACGGTCACTGCAATTCGTTCAGGCCCTTTCGCTCCGGCTCGATCATTATTCCGACACCTTTAGGGTCAAGCTGTTCTTTGGCATCTGCCCGGTGGAGAATCCGCGCACGCCAGCCCATATTTTATGCGACTGGGCCTACCTTGCGCAAAAAACCGTCAAAGGCAGTGATATTGTCAACTTTGCCTTTTACGACGATGCCCTGCGCAAACGCCTGCACGACGAAAGCTACATCACCGACCAGATGTACGAGGCGCTTGAAAAGCACCAGTTCAAGCTGTTTTTGCAGCCCAAGGTAGAGATTTCCAGCGGCCGCATTGTGGGGGCCGAAGCCCTGGTGCGCTGGCAGCACCCCACAGACGGGCTTATCTTGCCTGGTCGGTTTATTCCGCTCTTTGAACGCAATGGTTTTATCATGCGCCTTGATGCCTACATCTGGGAGCAGACATGCAGCACCCTGCGCACATGGCTGGACAAAAAGTATGATCCCACGCCCATTTCGGTCAACATGTCGCGTCTGCACTTCAACGATGACGACCTGCCGTCCAGGCTTGTAAGCCTGATGAACAAATACAACCTGCCCCGACACATGCTGGAGCTGGAACTGACCGAAAGTGCTTTTTTTGCCAACGAGTCGCGCCTGGTACGGCTTATGGATGAACTGCGGGCAGCAGGATTTGTTTTTTCCATGGACGATTTTGGCACGGGCTATTCGTCCCTGAGTACCCTGCGCGACCTGCCCTTCAGCGTGGTCAAACTGGACCGGGCTTTTATCAGCGACGGCACAACCAACCAGCGCGGCCAGATCGTGGCCCGAAATACCATTGCCCTTGCCCGCGATCTGGACATGTCCATTGTGGCCGAAGGAGTGGAAACCAAGGAACACGCCCGCTTTCTGCTTAACAGCGGCTGCAACTGCGCGCAGGGCTTCTATTATTCCCGCCCGGTGGATACCGCCGAATTTGAGGTTCTCTGCTTTGTGCAGGAAAAAGCCTTTTGGGTTCACCCGCAGCTCAAGGCAGACGCCATTCGCCTGGGGCTGCCCATCAGCACCGAAGCTCCCATCAGGGAATACTGATTTTACCGGGCATTTGCCATCTGCTCTTCTGCTATGCAGACAGCAACAGCTCGGCCCCGCAAGGGGCTTTTTTTTGGGGGGGAGGGGCCACTCGGCTTTGGACAGGCACAAAATCCACTCACAGCCCCGAATAACCCGGCCCTGACGCGGCCCCCGGCGGGCAGTCTGGCAAAAAGAGACTTTAGAGAGGCAAACGCAGCAGGCGAATGGTATACGGCTGGATATACAGCAGTTTGCCCTCGCAAATATCGCTTGCGCGGGTCACAAAGCTGTCTTTACGCACATTGAGGATGGCTTCGGCCTCGTGGCTGCAATCAAAAAGATGCAGCACGTCGTTGGCCAGAGAATCTGCCGTGGTCCAGTGACGGTTCACGGGCGGCCCGTCAGGGGTGATGTGGCGCATAAAACGAAAGATCACGGCGCGGCCACTGCCAGGGGCAAGCCATGTGCGGCAGCATTCCCACACCTGATCCACAGAGGGGTCGTCCTCGTCTGTGAATGGCTGGCGTACTTCAAGCGGAAAAAAACGGCTCTGGATACGCAGCATACCGTCAACCAGACCGCAGTAGTCTGTTTCCTGCTCCAGCACGGCACGAAAGGCCTCGGGCGAGGCCGCAAGCCCCATGAGGGTTTCATTCAGGATATCGCGCGCCTTGAGCACGCGTATGTTGTGGGTCAGCCGCAAGCCGTTGAGCACTGCGTAGATGGCGCAAAATGTATCAAGTTTGCCCTGATAAAACGGTTTCAGCATGTATACCCCCAACGGCTGTTATGCCCACAGCAACAGGCAGGGTCAAGCCTTCTGGCCCGGTGAAGGCGTATGTTCTTTGTGTGCTCCTTCTTTACAAGCGGGCAACAGGCGTGTATATAAGTTCCTTCAGAAACAATATCACAATACCTTGATATGCAGATATTAACAAATCCCAAAGAACTGGCGGCCCAGTGCAGGGCCTGGCATAAAGCCGGAGACGACATTGCTCTGGTTCCCACCATGGGCTACTACCATCAGGGGCACGAAGACCTTATGGCCTATGCCCGCACGCAGGCAAAGCGTCTGGTAGTGAGCCTTTTTGTCAACCCCACCCAGTTTGGCCCTGGCGAAGATCTGGATGCCTACCCCAGAAATCCCGAGCGTGATGCAGAGGTTGCCCGCAGCCAGGGAGCCGATGTGCTGTTCATGCCCGACCCGGGGGCCATGTATCACCCCGACCACGGCACATGGGTGGAAGTTCCCGACCTTTCCCATGGGCTGTGCGGCCTTTCGCGGCCAGTGCATTTTAGGGGCGTGTGCACGGTGGTGCTCAAGCTCTTTATGCTCACTGGTGCCGATGTGGCCGTGTTTGGGCAAAAGGACTGGCAGCAGCAGGCCATTTTGCGCCGCATGGTTCGCGACCTGGATGTGCCTGTGCGCATTGAAACCCGCGAAACTGTGCGCGAAGCTGACGGCCTGGCTCTTTCCTCGCGCAATGTTTACCTGAGCGCAGACGAGCGCGCCCACGCGCCAGAAATTCGCAAGGCCCTGCTTGTTGCCCAAAAACTGGCACAGAGCGGCGAAACCAGCGTTAAACTGCTGCGCGAGGCCGTGCTGCGCCGCTGGGCAGAATTTTTGCCCCTGGGACGGCTGGACTACCTCAGCATTGTGCACCCGGAATCCATGACTCCGCTCACCGAAGTTACCGGCCCCGCGCTCATGGCATGCGCCGTGCGTGTTGGCAAGGCCAGGCTTATCGACAACATTCTGTTGCGTTCATAAACCCGCGCCGCTTTGACGCGAGCGCCCAAGGAGATTCATATGCAAACCAAGGGCAAGTATTTTTTCACTTCTGAGTCCGTGACCGAAGGTCACCCCGACAAAGTCGCCGACCAGATTTCTGACGCCATTCTTGATACCCTGCTGGCCCAGGACGCAGACGCCCACGTGGCCTGCGAAACCCTGGTGACCACCGGCATGGCCGTTATCGCTGGCGAAATTACCACCACCGGCTACGCCGACCTGCCCCAGGTTGTGCGCGAAACCATCAAGGGCATTGGCTACAACAGCTCTGAAATGGGCTTTGACTGGCAGACCTGCGCCGTTATCAACGCCATTGGCCGTCAGTCGCCCGACATCGCTCAGGGTGTTGTGCGCGAAAAGCCCGAAGATCAGGGTGCTGGCGACCAGGGCATGATGTTTGGCTATGCCTGCAACGAAACCTCCACCCTTATGCCCGCCCCCATCTACTGGGCGCACCAGCTCTCGCAGCAGCTTTCCAAGGTGCGCAAGGACGGCACGGTGGATATCTTCCGTCCCGATGGCAAGACCCAGGTCTCGTTTGAGTACCAGGACGGCAAGCCCGTGCGCATCAACAACGTGGTGGTTTCCACCCAGCACTCTGCCAGCGCCAGCCAGGCCGATGTGGCCGAGGCTGTGAAACAGCACGTCATTCGCCCCATTCTGGAACCCTCTGGCTATTTTGACGAAAAAGCCTGCGAAATCTTCATCAACACCACGGGCCGTTTTGTGGTGGGTGGCCCCATGGGTGACTGCGGTCTTACCGGCCGCAAGATCATTCAGGACACCTACGGCGGCAGCGGCCACCACGGCGGCGGCGCTTTCTCCGGCAAGGACCCCTCCAAGGTTGACCGTTCCGGCGCGTACATGGGCCGTTACATTGCCAAGAACGTGGTTGCCGCTGGCCTTGCCCCGGTGTGCGAAGTGCAGATTGCCTACTGCATCGGCGTGGCCCAGCCCGTGAGCGTGCTTGTTTCCTCGCAGGGAACCAGCGAACTTTCGGACGAGCTGCTCACCAAGGCCGTGCGCGAAGTCTTTGACCTGCGCCCCTACTTCATCAGCAAGCGTCTTGATCTCAAGCGCCCCATCTACCAGAAGTCTTCGTGCTACGGCCACTTTGGCCGCGAACTGCCCGAATTCTCGTGGGAAAAGACCGACGCCGTGGCCGACCTGCGCACCGCCGCCAAGGTTTAGCACAGCGCCCTATATTTGCCCTTTTTGAGGGGCAGGAAACTCCTTGCGGGGTTTTCTGCCCCTTATTTTTTGCTTCCACACCGCCTGCCGCCACGGCCTTGCGAAGCTGCCCGGCCCCGCGCCCTGCCAGCCTGAAACTGCCACAAAACACTGCCACGCCCCATGAGTTGCAAGCCGCCCCGCCCTTGCCTATACTGCATCACTTGACCGCGCTGCTCTTGCG
>SAAX01000161.1 GCA_009929215.1 Deltaproteobacteria bacterium
GAGCAAACAGGTGGCCAGCCTGTGCTCCGTGTGCTCTGTTGGAGTCATATAAGCACATGCAGCCACATCCTCTAGCGTCTGAGCAATATCATGCTTTCAAAGCAACCCATCCACCCTTCCAATGTATCATGCCGCAAGCACCCTTCCGCCGTCAAGTAAGTAAAGTTCAGTGGTGGGCCGGCGAAGAGAGCCGCAAGCACTTCATATTGTTATCCTTACTTTGCTTGAACGGCATTGATGCAGAGCTTTGATGCATTGTGCTATTGCATGCTTCAGGCACTTCATTCTAAGCACTGTGCACATTGAATTGGCTGTATGTGTGCTTGCATGAAGTGGCTGGCCAGCACAAGCAGAGTAGCAATGCAGTGCGCATGGAGCTCCAAGTAGCCACGTTGCAGGCTACATGCCCGCTGATGGACACCGACTGCATGCATGCAAGCACAAAAGCGCCAGCTTGAGAAAGCGACTTATCGCTGGGTGAACGCCAAAGCCAGCTGCACTGCGCGCGCTCTGAGGTGCTGCCAAGGCCAGGGGGCTGATAGCCACCGACTGCATAGATAATCGTAAAACGCAAAGGCGCCAGCTGCAGCAAGTGACCAGTTAATCAACGGCTGCCACGGATGCACCGATGGGCCGTGTGCACGATGCAACGATAGGCCGTGTGCACACACGGCACCAAAGCGATTGAGGCTGAGGCTGAGGCTGAGCGACGAGCTGAGGCTTGGTCACACCAGGTCATTATTTTTTCTTGCTGCGGCTCGATATAGGGCCGAGATACTAAGGAGATACTTTAAGATACAGAAAATTTAATTTCAAGAAGTAATAGCTGGGTCAATGACTCTGTGCATGCATGCTGGGGCTCAGGCGGGGCTGCCCACCAGTGGTAAAATCAGGCAGGCTTTGCAAAAGCCACGCGTACCTCCTTGCGACCGCCAGCAACAGGCAGGGCGTGGAGGCGTTGGGTGATTTCAGCGGTCCCACTGAAAACCTCTTTAATGCACGAGTCCGCCTATGCCACTCTCCGCAGCTCCTCTGCACAGTGCCTTGCATGACACGATGACTTTGTTTTCTTGAAATCCTGCCGAGCGTCAGAAATCCGCCTGTGCCACTTCCTACAACTCCTGTGCACGGCCAAGGTCCACAACAGATCTCGCAACGGATCCCCGACCTTAACCCTAATTTTACAGAGGGGCAAACGGCCCGGTCGACCTGATCTCAGCCAAGTCTTCCGAGCCAGACCTGAGTCAAAGGCCCAAAGCTCGATGGTGCCAAGGGCAGCTGCTTGAGCGACAACGTGAGTTGGGGGCGTGAGCCAGCCCCTTGAGGCCTAGCAGCACGGGGTAGTGTTGTGCGCCGGGGGTTAGAAGGAAGACCCGGAGACCCTAAAGCTTTCATTCACGTTTTCAAGGGTACGCTAACCAACCCTGAGCCCTGCGTACAATCCATTAGCGAGGCATGGGGTCATCAAAGTCCATCGTCGTGCTGTTTTTCTCGCTCATGCACACGTCCCTGCACACGTCTCATCACCCCCTGGATCTGGGGGATGGGACGGGCTATAGCGATAGGTCGCTGTGGCAGATCAGCATGCCCAGTGTGGGTGTGCACTGGCCCCATGCAGCCCCCCCTCGCCATAATGCCACACGCAGGTGTAGTAGTAGTTGAAGTAGTAGTAGGGGAGTTACATTGGGGAATG
>SAAX01000162.1 GCA_009929215.1 Deltaproteobacteria bacterium
TCCAGCAGCTTGCCGCGCACCGGGCCAATGCTGGTCTTTGCCTTCTGTGCCGCCGACAAAGATTCCCACCACCCGCTAAAGTTCTCGGTAGTCTGCCCGAACTCCTCAATCTTGCGGCCCCCTGTGCCGATGGCCCCAGGTTCGCGCATGACCCAAGGTCGCGCCACTGATTCGAGATCGTCCATATCGATGCCGAAGTCGCGCCAGCTTTTTGTGATAAGCGTCCACACGCCCCTGCAACCTACGTGACTTGGCAGCCTTGGGCGTTCTTCATTCAAACCGTACTCACTTCCATCTGCTAGGCTGCACCGCATGCACGTTCTGTTATCCAGCGTTTCCACACGCCTGTAGCCCTTGATTATGTCGCTGTTGGCCTGCGCTACGGCCTCCATTGCCTGCACGTTTGCCGTCTGCGTATAGGTGCGCGTCAGCATGACGGCCTCTTGCTGCGTGATGGCAAAACCATCGTCAAGCGCGGCCTGTAGCACGTCCTGCACCATTGCCCGCGTACCCTTGCCCTCAAGCCCACCGCGCTGAATGGCGGTAATCAGCGAGTCGTTGACGCCGTTCTCAAACGCCTTTCCCACCCAATCAGCTAAGACCGTGCCGTCCTGTAATGGAGTGCGCTGAAACCATGCCACAAGCTGCTCAGTGGTCATGCCCACGGTCTTGACCGCGCTGGCCTTGCCCTCGAATGACAGCATGGCGTTGTAAGTGGCGAGTGAAGCCGTAGCCGCCGCAATGCTGGACTGAGTGATGGTGGTAAGGGCCGCAGCCTGTGCACCAGCCGTCACCTCGCTAATCCACGCATTGACCTGACGCAGCCTGTCGCGGTTCCAATCGGTCACGCTGGCAATGCCGTCCATGTCAGCCTTGAGCCGGGCCAGAACGTCAGCCTTGGCACTGGACAGCACCTTGATAAGCTGCGCTACAGCTTGCCCATCCAGCCCGTCAAGCTGGTCGCGCCAGTACAGGATGCGGGCGAGGAGGTATTTTGCGGTCAGTTCGTCTGGTGTCATAGGTCAGCCTAGATTTTCAGCATGGCAGAAAGCGCATTCGCCCCATTCTGCCCCGCATTGGTCAGCACACCTTGCGCAACCTTGTCAGCCTCGGCAGCCGGGTCGAAGTCTTCCGGCAGCGTGCCAGTTTTCATCAGCAGTTCCAGCGCAGTCACCTTGGAAATCACGTTCAACCGCGTCAGTTCCAGCACAAACGCCTTGTCCAGCATGTTGGTACTGTCTTCGCTGTAATCCTCATTGTACGGCGTCAGGATAGCATCATCAGCCACGTTCTTCATGCCGAGCCATGCAGCCGCCAGCATCCAGCAGCGTTTCTCGGCAGCCGCGCACCGCCTGGCAAACTTGGCAAGCTGTGTGTCGAGCTGCGCGTTATCCAGCCTTTTGCTCTCCGCGCTCTGGCCCACGGCAGAATCAGGCCGCACCATGCGCAGGGCTATTTCCCTGATCTGCTGAATGTCGTTGGCAAGGAAGGCTGTCTGCGCGGCGAAGGATGTGCCGGACGGCTCGGCGTAGGCAGCTGTAATACCGTCCTTCTCGGACGAAACCAGCATGTTACTACTGGCCCTGATAAACTCCACTCCCTGCTTTTCATCCAGCCCATTAACGATCATCAGCGGGACGGCGCAGTCAAACAGCATCTTATCAAGCTCA
>SAAX01000163.1 GCA_009929215.1 Deltaproteobacteria bacterium
CTTTGTTTCAATGCTTAAGCTGCCAGCCGTGGTGTGCAGTGCCGTGTAGCCTGTTGCCTCGCGCCCCTGGTCCCCATGAACGCCTCCCACGCCGGGAGCTGACAAAAAATTTAAGGAGCAATAGATGCCCACTGCTTATCAATATAATTCAGATGGATTTTTTGTTGGTGAGGTTGAAGACCACGGCCTTCTTCCGAATAATGCCACGGACATTCAACCTGTGTTGACTGATGGCTTTATTCCTCGCTGGGTAGGAGCTGCATGGGTTCAGGTGGCAAACCTGAAAGGAAAATCCGGTTACCTCAACGGGCAGCCATTCACTATTACGGAATACGGCCCTGCGCCCGACGGGTGGAGTGAAACAGCACCGTTGCCTAAGCTTTCCGACGCGCAAACCGCCAAGAGGCTACAGATCAACGCCGGATTTGACGCGGCCATGACAGCCAGCCTGACCATGCCCAGCAGGAACAATCCTGCAAGTGCGGTGGAGCTGGCATTAGCCATAGAAGATTTTAAAACTGACGACCCTGCAGGTTGGGCAGATCTGCGGGCCATCCATGAGACTAGACGCGATGCGCTGCTTGCGGCTGTAGATGCGGCCGCCACTGTTGAAGCCGTGCAGGCCATCGTCGTTAGCTACGCCGTATAAGGTGAAAATATGTGCACAGCAACCCTTCCAACCGAATACAGCGGGCGGGTTTTTACTGCCCCGCCCGCTGCCGGTGATGATGCAATAACGGCATATGGCCCTGGGCGTGTTACCGTTATTCAGCAGTGTGTGTTTGATTTTCGCGGATGCCCGCAAGACCAGCAGGATGAAATTATTGACGGCGTGCGCGGGGCTGTTTTGCGCCTGCAGGGCTGCGTCATTTTGGGCGGCATCAAGGCCATGCTAGCCGGTAACGGCGACAATCCCGGCAGTGATGTGCGTTACGCAAACTGGGAGCTTGAGAACTGCGTTATCATCGGTTCTGGCCGTCGTTGCCCGGAGGCACAGGACGGCACGGCGGTGACGATGCGCCGGTGCTGGATCCACAACTGGGGCCGCGCCTTTGATGTGCGCGCGTTTGGCGCATGGGCGCACCGGGGCGCGCTGATTACGGCAGAGGATTGCCTTTTTACGCAATCCAGCTTTTGGGGGATCGGCTTGCGCAATACGCTGGCCGACCTCGGCAATCACATCGGGCAGGCCGTTAATGATGATGGCCTCGCCGCCCTGCTGCGCCCGCCCACCTACCTGCCGGGCGTGTGCCGGGGCCTCACGGCCAGCACCGGCGGGCAAACGCTGGCCACTCGCTGCTACCGCAATAAAAACTGGATCCGCCTTGACGGCTGCAACGCCTATATTGACCGCGAGCAGGCCCGCGCAGTTGTGGGCACTATCGCCAACGCCTGCCCGGATGTGACAAAATATTTAGGGCAGGATCTGGAAGGGTTTTTTGATGATGCAATATGTTGATGCAATATACTGATTTTATAGTAGATGCGCGTAATTTACGGCGGGGTTTTGGCCCCGCCTTTATTTTATCCTAACGCAAGGTGGGCTATAGCTAACCCATGAATACGCTGTTTGACCCGCTGACCGCCCTCACGGACCTGGGGGCCTATGTGCATGTGGATTGCCTGCCGGATGGCCAGCGCAAAATCCGCCTCACATGGGGGC
>SAAX01000020.1 GCA_009929215.1 Deltaproteobacteria bacterium
CCATGCAAAAAAACGGGCGGCCGAACGGGCGGTAAAAAAAGCCGCAGAAGGTTCGGCAGCAAAAGGCAAGGCACGCAGGCAGCCCAAGGCCCCGTTGTCCACTCCCCGCGCACCCAAGAAACATTTGCAGGCCACACCTGCCAGCAATACGGCGGTACAGGCTGGCCAGCAGCCTGCGGCAGAATCATAGCCATACTTGCAGGGCGCAAACAATCCCTGCCCGCAAAAATCAGTGTATATTTGGGTGATCTTGGTGTAGTCTTGCCAATCGCGCCACAGGCGCACTGATATGACCGCCAGGCATTTCACCCACTGCCGCAGAGGAGACAGAGTGAAACCCAGTATGCTTGCCGCCGTTGACGTTGGCTCCAACGCCATACGCTTTCTCATCAGCAATGTTGAAGAGCTGACGAACGACAAACCGGTTAAAAAAAACGCCTACCTTCGCATTCCCATTCGCCTGGGAACAGATGTTTTTCTTTACGGGGCCATTTCAGAGCAGAAACAGGCCGCCTTTCTCGATGCCATGACAGGCATTGCCCACATCATGCGGGCCTACGGGGTTGACCACTACCGTATCTGCGCCACCAGCGCCATGCGCGATGCCGCCAACGGGCAGGACATCATGCAACTGGTGCGCGAAAAAACAGGCCTGCGTATTGATATCGTCACCGGGCTTGAAGAAGCGCAAATACTCTTTAACGCCAATGCCCTTGCCAGATTTACCGATGTAAACAGCGCCCTGTATGTGGACGTGGGCGGCGGCAGCACCGAGGTGGTGGCCCTGCGCGATGGCAAGCTGCAAGAGGCTTT
Source organism: Deltaproteobacteria bacterium (assembly GCA_009929215.1). Classification (GTDB taxonomy): domain Bacteria; phylum Desulfobacterota; class Desulfovibrionia; order Desulfovibrionales; family Desulfovibrionaceae; genus Desulfovibrio. The sequence continues at coordinate 814 of SAAX01000020.1, forward strand.
TTCCTTCCAGCTGGGTACGGTGCGCATTCTTGCCAATGCCGTTAACCCCGCAGAGCAGGAGCGTTTTCGCACCGAAATGCGCAGGCTTGGCGAAATCTATGGGCCGGAGTGCGTCATTGCCTCTGGCGGCAACATCAACAAGGTTTCAAAGCTGCTTGAAAAACGCGATGGCAAGCCCGTGGGCGCACCCGAACTGCGCGCCCTGCACAAAGACCTGCTGAGCCTCAAGCTTGAGGAACGAATGGAAAAATACGGCCTCAACGCCTACCGGGCAGACGTTATTGTTCCGGCGCTGGATATCTTTTTGGGCGTTGTGGACATGTCGGGCGCAAAACAGCTGATCATTCCCAAGATCGGCCTTGTGGACGGCATTATCCGCCATATGTGGCTGAATGCCGACAACCTGGACGACCGGGCCTGCCCCAAAGCCCAGAATTAAACGGCCACGAGCCACCATGAGCCATGCGCGCGGGTTGCCCAGGCAGCCTGGTGCTGTGTCCATTCAGGCTTGCAGATTTGCGCCCCCCGGCGCAGCCCCTGCTGGCCCCATATTTGGGCCCAATTATAGACAAACACTGCCGATTCCGGCATTCATAGCCTAGCGGCCTGTTTACGCCCTGCGTCAACGGCACTTTCCGGCTCATCGCCTTATATTTCCCTGGTATTGCAGCGCACCGGCCCTGTTAGCCGAATTTTTCGCCACTGGCCTTTCACCGCACCGCGGAGGAATCATGCCGTCTACGCAATTGCGCCTTTTACTTGTTATTCTGGCTGTTTTTCTGTGCGCTGCCCCGGCCATGGCCGGGCCCGCATACAGGGTGGCTGCGCCCAGCAACCCGCAGGAAGACAACTGGCTGCGGCGCGAAGGTTTTTCCATTACCTTTCAGGTAGATGAAGCCCGCTGCAAAAAGGAGTACGGCGCAGACTGGTCGCGCCAGTGCGCCTCTGCCCCCGCTGGCGAGGAAGGCCGCGTGGTCGAAGGCGTGCGCATGACCCCGCCCGTGGCTGGCGTGTGGCGCTGGATTGACGATTCTACCATGGAGTTTACGCCCAAGGACCACCTCGCCCCTGATACGCGCTATGCCGTTTCGCTCGACAAAATGTCCCTGCCGGGACGCTTCTCACTCAAGCGGCAGGCGGTGTACGCCACCCAGCCCCAGGCCGTGCGCGTAGGCAAGGAAACATTCTGGATCGACCCCTCGCCCAAGGGCGCGCATGCGGTTTCTGTACCTTTGCGCTTTCTTTGGCCCGTGGCCTCGCAGGATATGGATGGCCGCATTATCATTGGCCCCAGCGACCCCAAGAGCGGCCTTGCCCTTGGTGCGCCCCGCCTGGTGTGGAATGAACGCCGCGACGAGGTGGTGGTTACCGCGCCCGTTACGGCCCTGCCCGAAAACAACGCCGCCGCCCGCATTACCATCAAGGGTTTGCCCGCCTTTACCGAGACTTCGGGCAAATGTGTGGTTGCCGCACCCAAAAAAGACGCCAAGACTCCGCAAAATATAAATGTGGAGGCTTTGTTCTCCATCACAGGTCGCGCCCGCCTTATGGATGTGGCCAAGATCACCATCAACCCCGTTTACGACGATAAGCTCGACAAAAAATTTCAGCTTGAGGTCAAGACCACCCTGCGCGTGCTGCCCTCAGAACTGCTGCGCAAACTTGAACTCATCCAGCTGCCCCGCAAGCTCACCGCCGAGGCTGGTAAAGACGCCGACTGGACAAAGATGCCCGCCATCAGCCCCGAAGACGTCAAAAACGGCACGCGCCTCAAGCCAGAGCTTATGCAAGCCGCCGACGAACCAGCAGACCGCATCCTGCTGCGCATTCCCGCCGAGGCCGGGCGCGGCCTGCTGGCAGCCGTGGACAAGGGGCTGCCTTCTACCGCAGGGCCGGAAACTGCACAGGTTCGCCGCTTTGTCTTGACTGTGCCCTCGCTGGGCACAGAGGTGGACTTTCTGCAACCCGGTAACGTGCTGACCCTGAGCGGCCAGAAAAAACTGGATATTTACGCCACGGGCCTCACCTCTGTGGCCTGGCGGGCAGAGCGCATACGCGATCCTTTCCTTGCCCTTGCGGCAAAGGAATCTGGCTTTGAATCGCCGCCCACAGACATGGACGTTATGAGCGATGTGGTGGAGGGCCGCATAGAGGTGCGCAAGGAACAGGCCGGAGCGTCGTCCTTTCCCGTGCTTGATCTGGCCCCCCTGTTGCGCGGCGGCAAGGAGCCCGTGCACGGCCTCATGCGCATAGAGCTTACCGGCTACAAGGGCGACCAATCCGTTGCCTTTGCCTCGCGCATGCTGCTGGTTACAGATATGGGCCTTACCGTTAAACAGGCTGGCGACGGCGCGCGCACGGTCTTTGTGCAGCACCTTGGCACGGGCAAACCCGTGCAGGGCGCAGAAGTGGGGCTGTTGGGCGCTAACGGTCTGCCGCTGCAAACCGCCGTCACCAATGCTCAGGGCCGGGCCGACCTGCCACCCGCCAACGGCCTTGAACGCGAAAAACGCCCCGTGGCCGTTGTGGCACTGGCCCCCGCCGCTGCCAAGGCTGCCGATGCGGGTAAACCTGCCGATCAGGCCAAGGATTCCGCCCCGCAGGACCTGGCATGGCTTTCGCTCGACGATGCCAGCCGCATGGTGGATTACAGCAATTTTGCCATTTCTGGCCGCCATACTTCGGCAGACGGAATCAGCGCCTCTGTTTTCAGCCAGCGCGGCATCTACCTGCCCGGCGAAACCCTGCACTTTGGCTGCATTGTGCGGCGGTTTGACTGGCAGCCCATGCCCGCCGGTCTGCCCCTTGAGGCGGTGCTGGTCAGCCCCACCGGGGCGGAAGTTATGCGCCGTGCCTTTACCGTGGGCGACGATGGCCTGAATTCCTTTGACTGGCCGTGCCCCGCCGACGCCCCCGTGGGTTCGTATCAGCTTGATGTGCGCCTGCCCGGCGGCAATGCGCGTTCTGGAGCTTCGCCCGTGCTGGGCAGCACCCGCGTGCGCGTTGAAGAATTCCAGCCCGATACCCTTGCTCTTGCGGCCAGCTTTACGCCCGCCGCCCCCAAGGGCTGGATACGCACCGGGCAGGACGCCCCGGCCATTGAGGCTCAGGCGAGGCTCGACAACCTGTATGGCGAGCCAGCTGCCAACCACCGCGTTCAGGCCACCCTGCGCACAGAAAAAAGCCGCCTGCACTTTACGGGTTTTGAAGACTATACCTTCTACGAACCCGCTGGTTTTGAGGGCGAAGCCCAGTCGCTGGAGCTGCCCGCTGGCTTTACCGATGCCAAGGGCATAGCCGCCTTTGCCCTGCCTCTGGGCAGGTTACAGGCAGGAACCCTACGCGGGGCCGTGCAGATTGAGGGCTTTGAGCCCGCTGGCGGCAGGGCCGTTACCCGCCAGCTCGAATCGCTGTTTTCACCGCTGGCCGTGGCCCTTGGCTACAAGCCCGAGGGCGAGGTCAACAACCTCGACTATATCCCCCAAAACGCCAAGGCATCGCTGCACCTGCTGGTGCTGAACAACGACCTTGCACCCGTCAACCTTGCCAAGGCCGAAGCTGTGTTTTCTGCCCGGCGCTACGTCAACAGTCTGGTAACAGACTCTCGCGGCGAATACCGCTACGATGCCACGCCCGTGGATACGGAGCTCTCCCGCAAAACCCTTGATCTGGGCGCGCAGGGGCTTTCGCTGCCGCTGCCCACCACCGATGCAGGCGACTACCTGCTCACCGTGCGGCAGGCCGATGGCGCGGTGCTGGCTGTCATTCCCTACACCGTGGCGGGCAACAGGCTTGCCCAGCCTTCGTCACTTTCTGCCGAATCCCTTGCCAAGGGCGACCTGCGCATCCGGCTCGACAAGCAGCAGTATGCCCCCGGCGAAACCATCAAGATGCGCCTTTCCACCCCCTATGCGGGCGCGGGCCTCATAACCATTGAGCGCGAAAACGTACTGGCACAGGCATGGTTTACGGCCCAGGCTGGCGAAAGCGTGCAGGAAATTCGCATTCCCGACGATTTTCAGGGGCGCGGCTACGTCAACGTATCCTACGCCCGCTCTCTGGATTCGGACGTCATCTACATGAAACCGCACGTTGTGGCCGTGGCCCCCTTTATGTCGGGCATGGACCAGCGTGACATGGGCCTTGCCCTTACGGCTCCCGCCCGCACTCTGCCGGGTGACACCGTTACCGTGCGGCTCACCTCACGCGTGCCGGGCAGGGCGCTGATCTTTGCCGTGGACGAAGGCGTGCTGCAACTGACCAGCTTCATCACCCCCGACCCGCTGCGCGACCTGTTGGGCGACCGGGCGCTGGACGTGAGCACGGCTCAGATATTCGACCTGCTCATGCCCGACCATGCGCGTCTGCGTGGCCGTATACCCGGTTTCGGCGGCGACATGTCCGGCCCCGGCGGGCGCTTCCTCAATCCTTTCAAGCGCAGGGGCGAACCGCCCTTTGCCATGTGGCAGGATATCGTGCCTGTGGATGCCAACGGCACAGAGGTGCGCTTTACCGTGCCGCAGTATGCCAGCGGCAAAATCCGCATCATGGCCGTGGGCAGCGCCGCACCCAAGCAGGGCATGGCCCTTGCGGGCAGAACAGAAGCCTCCATGCAGGTGCGCGGCACGCTTATTCTCAAGCCCCTGCTGCCGCTGGCCGCAGCCCCCGGCGACGAGTTTGACGGGGCGCTGGTTGTGGCCAATACCGTTGAAGGCAGCGGCCCCGGCGCACGCGTGCGCATAAGCATGGAAAGCGCCTCTGACGGGCTGGCCTTTGCCCAGCAGCCCGCACCGCAAACTGTTACCGTGGACGAAAACGGCGAGGCCACGCTCAGCTTCCGCATGCAGGCCCAAGACAGCCTGGGCGAAGCAGCGGTGCGCTTTACCGCCAGCCTTGAAGATCCCAAAAACGCTAAAAACGGAGCCGAAAAGCCCGTCATCCGCACCCAGACCGTTTCCATACGGCCTCCTTCACCGCGCCTGCGCACCGAAACCGTCACACCTCTGCGCGGCCCCACCAACGTGGACGTGAAGCGCAACCTGTATCCTTTTGAAGCCCAGAGCCAGGCCAGCGTGGGTGCCATGCCCGTGCTTGCCCTGCGTTCGCTGCTCGCCAAGCTCAACGTCTATCCCTACGGCTGCACAGAACAGCTCATCAGCCGTGCCATGCCCTACGCGGCCCTGCTGGGCGCGCCAGAGGCACGCCACGAGGTACTGCGCAACCCCAACATCAACCCAGAAACCATGCTCAAGCAGGGCAACAAGGTCATCAGCGCCGCACTCAGCGCCGTTATGGGCAACTTTACCCAGTACGAGGGCGTGAGCCTGTGGCCCGGCGGCGGAACAAACGACTTTGTCACGGCCTACGCGGCAGACTTTCTGCTCACCCTGCGCGACAGCGGAACCGTCACGCCAGAGGGCCTTGCGCAAAACCTGCTTGATACCCTTGAGGCCATGGTGGGCCGCTCGCCCACCGACATGGCCGATGCCCGCATCAAGCTGTATGCGGCGTGGATTCTGCAACGCGATGGCCGCATCATGACCCAGGATCTCGAGCGCCTTGAGCAGTGGCTCAAGGACAATGAAAAAGGCTGGGAGAATGACATAGCCGCTGCCTTCCTTGCAGACAGCTTTGACATGCTGCGCCTGCGCCGCCGTGCGGAGCAACGTATGCCCGCAACCATTGCCCGCTGTGACGATACCTTTATGAGCAACGGCACGGCCCGTGCCCTGCACGCCCTCATGGTGGTGCGCCACTTCCCCGAAAAGAAAAAACAGCTGCGCCTGGCCGACCTGCTCGACAGCGCCTTCAGCACCAATGCCACCACGGTGGACATGGGCCTTGGAGCCAGAACCCTGCTGGCCATGGGCGACGCTACGGCGCTCAAGGCCGACAGCCTGCGCCTGACCTGCCAGCAGTATGCCCAGGGCTTCAGCCCGGTGGAAACCAAGGCCACCTCCCTTGGCGGCGCGCTGGTGCTCGATGCCCCCGGCTGCACCCGCTATCAGGTTGAAATGCCGCAGGGTGAACCCCTGCTCAGCCTGCTGACCACCACAGAAGGCTTTGACCGTACCCCCATGACCGATGCCAGCAACGGCATCAGCCTGCAACGGCGCTACGTCAATTCCAAGGGCGAAGCGGTTGCCACGGCCAAACTGGGCGACGTCATTACCGTGGAGCTGGCCGTACAGGCCAGTAACGAGATCAGCAACGTGGTGCTGGTTGACCTGTTGCCAGGCGGCTTTGAACCCGTGCTGGAAAAGAGCGACCAGAGCCAGCCGCAGGACGGCCTGGTGCGCTACGAACGCCGCGAAGACAGAGGCATCTTCTTTATCGACCTCAACGGCGAGCCCCAAACCTTTACCTACAAGGTGCGGGCAGCATCGCGTGGCCGCTTTGTGCTGCCCACCGCAGCGGCAGAGGCCATGTACAACCCGGCAATCAACGCCCGCACGGGCGGCGGAAATGTCACTGTCGAATAACCTTCTGGCCCGGTTTCGCTTGGCAGCAACGCATTTGCGAAACCGGGCCGCGCTTGCAATCCCCGCCTTCTGCGCCATTATGCGGCGCAGAAGGCGCATGGTGACTGTGCTAGGTATTCTTGCACTGCTGCTGGTTGCCCTGCTGCTCTGGATTGCTCTTGCTCCCTGCCCCCACCCGCTTGAAGGCGTGTCTTTTTCACGCATGGTGCTCGACAAACGCGGCGGCATCATGCGCGTGAGTCTTTCTGCCGATCAAAAATACCGCATCCGCACCCGTCTGGCCGATATTCCCCCCGCTGCGGTGGATACCGTGCTGCGCTACGAAGACAGATTTTTCTGGTATCACCCCGGCATCAATCCCCTTTCGCTGTTTCGCGCTGCTGCCGGCATTGTCACCGGGGGCCGCCGTATGGGCGGCTCTACCATCACCATGCAGGTGGCGCGGCTTTCGGCAGGGCTTGAAACAGGCAAGATGGGGGCCAAGCTGCGCCAGATGCTGCTGGCCCTGCAACTGGAATGGCACTACAGCAAGCAAGAAATTCTTGAGGCCTACTTCAACCTTGCCCCTTACGGCGGCAATGTGGAGGGGTTGGGCGCGGCAGCCGTGTGCTATTTTCACAAAACCGCAGCCCAGCTGGCCCCGGCGGAGAGCGCCGCCCTCATGCTTGTGCCGCAAAACCCCGCCCGCCGCAGGCCTGCCCGCGACAACAAGGCTTTCAGCCTGGCCGTGCACAGGCTCAATGAAACGTGGTTTGGCAAAAAAGAATCCGCGCCCCTGCGCGTGTACAGCCCGCAGGACATGCCCTTTGTGGCGCCCCACCTGAGCACCGAACTTTTGCAGCGCCCCGGCACTGACACCCTGCGCACCACCATCGACACAACCGCCCAGCGCCGCATAGAGCGCCAGCTGGCCCGCTTTGCCGCACGCCACAGCGCCTACGGCCTCACCAACTGCGCCGCTCTGCTGCTGCACTGGCCCAGCATGGAGGTACGCGCCCTGGCGGGTTCTGCCGACTTTTTCAACCGCGCCATCGAGGGTCAGGTAGACGGCACGCGGGCACGACGCTCGCCCGGTTCCACCCTCAAACCCATGATCTACGCCCTTGCACTGGAACAGGGGCTCATCCACCCCCAAAGCCTGCTGGCCGACACCCCGCACAGTTTTGCGGGCTATGACCCCGAAAACTACGACGGCGCGTTCCGTGGCCCCCTTTCTGCCGCAGAGGCCCTGCGCGCCAGCCGCAACGTGCCCGCCATCACGCTTACGGCCAAACTTACGCGTCCCTCGCTCTACGAATTTTTGCGCCGCGCTGGTGTGGAATTTGCCGACGGCGCCGACCACTACGGCCTGTCGCTGGTGCTTGGCGGGGCCGAGGTAAGCATGCGCGAGCTGGCGGGCCTGTATGCCATGCTGGCCAACAAGGGCGTGTGGCGGCCCCTGCGATATCTTACGGGCGAAGCGCCGTCAGCTCCGGCCCTGCCCCTGCTGACACCAGAGGCGACCTTTGTGACCCTCTCCATGCTGGAAGCGCCAGACCCGGACAGGATGGCCCGCTCGCAGGGCGGTACGGTATTGCCCGTGCGGGTCAAAACCGGCACGTCCAATGGCTTTCGCGATGCTTGGGCCGTAGGTCAGTTTGGCCCCTATGTGCTGGCGGTATGGGTGGGCAATTTCAACAATGCGGCAAACCCGCTGCTTGTGGGCGGCATGGTGGCAGCGCCGCTGTTTATGGACATGACCCGCGAAATGGCCGCCGCAGAGCCCATGACAGACCCCTTCCGCGAACCGGCCCCCGGCCTCAATGTGGAAAAACTGCGGGTGTGCGCCGCCACGGGCGACCTTGATACGTCACTGTGCCCGGAAACCACGCTCACCTGGTTTATTCCAGGTGTTTCACCGGTTGCGCCTTCGGGCGTGTTTCGGCCCATTCTCATCGACAAGGCCAGCGGGCTGCGGGCCTGTGCCCCACAGGAGGGGCGCACAGAGCAGCGCGTGTGGGAATTCTGGCCCAGCGATCTGGCCCGCATGTTTGCGCGGGCGGGCATGCCCAAGCCGCCGCCACCGCCTTTTGAGGAGCAGTGCCGTCGTGAGCAGAAAATTTCTGGCCAGCCCCCCACCATTATCCAGCCCAAGAGCGGCCTGATCTACCGCCGCACGGCAGACGCACAAAACGGCAGCATGGTCTTGATGGCCCATGCCGAGGCGGGCGTGCGCGAACTCTACTGGTTTGCCAACGACAGTTATGTAGGTAGTACTGCGCCGGGTGAGCCGCTGCTGTGGCCTGCGGCGCTGGGGGATGTTTCGGTGCGGGTGGTGGACGATGCGGGGCGTGCGACGCGGCGCAACATTCGCGTGCGGGCCGCGCCTTAGGGCCAGTTCACACTAAGGCTCCTTTGCCCCTGCTTGCGTCAGCAAGCCTTTCTATGCCTGTCGTACCCCAAAGAAGTAACTCGGCAGGGAACAACATTTCTCAGTGTGTTAACAGCCCCTAAATGGGGAAGTTTGTCGTTCGGGCGCGTTGATGAGCGAGCAAGCAACCGAACGCAAATCGCTACTTCTGGCAGTGCGGGCAGTAAACCGTGGCGCGTCCAGCCACCTTGATCTTTTCCAGAGCGCGGCCACAGGCGCGGCAGGCCTGACCGCTGCGCCCATACACGGCAAAACTGTTCTGAAACGCGCCCACATTGCCGTTGGCATCGCGGTAGTCGCGTATGGAGCTGCCGCACTGCGAAATGGAGAGCAGCAGCACATCCTTGAGGCAGGCCAGCAGGCGGCTGCGTTGCACTGCCGTGAGTGAGGCCGCCTTGCGGCGCGGGTCAATGCCCGCAGCAAACAGGCATTCGTCCGCATAAATATTGCCCACGCCAGCAATGACCTTTTGATCGAGCAGCACGGCCTTGATGGCCGCATTCTTGCCGTCCAGCCGGGCAGAAAAAGCCGCGTCGGTGAGCTCCAGCGGTTCCGGCCCAAGCTCGCGCCAAAAGTCCCAGCGCTGCATGGTTTGCGGTGTGCCTGCCAGCAACAGGCCAAAGGCCCGCACATCATCAAAAAACAGACGGCGCTTCTGCCCCTGCGCGTTCATGAGGTCAAACACGCAGCGCGTGTGCGTGCCGGGCTGGGTGTCCACCGAATAAGTCATAAGACGGCCCGTCATGCGCAGGTGCACTGCCAGCCGCAGGCCGATTGCGCCACGCACATGAGGGCTGGCGGCCTGTGCGGCGTCCAGCTCAAGCAGCAGCAATTTGCCGCGCCTGCACACATCGGTGATGGTGCAGCCCTGCAAATCCTCTGGCCGAAGGCTTAAGGGGTGCAGGCTCGAATCGCGCAGCAGGATTGCCCCGGTGATGACACTGCCCTGCACATGGGGCCGCAGGGTGCGGGCAACGGTTTCTACTTCTGGCAATTCCGGCATGACTGTTCCTGTGTGGCTGATGGTGCGGCAAGGTGGGGCTTTCGGATCCGTGCGCCCCGTTATGTCGCTGCCGCTTGCTGGAGGCTTCGCATGGCTTACCCTGGCGGTTCAACGTATGCAGGGGAAGAACCTTCCGCCGAAAGCTCCTCCCCTGAAACTGCTGCGGCTCGTGCCGCGTATCAAATCATACCCGCCATAACAGCGGAAAAAATTGTGGCGCACAGCCTGCGCCGGGCCCTACTTGGTGTCGGGCTTGATCTTGGGCTTGGACTGAGGCTTCGTTTGGGGCTTCGTTTGAGGCTTCTTTTGGCCCTTGGCCTGAGGCTTTGTTTCAGCCCCGGTTTCAGCCTTGGCTTCGGCCCCTGCTTCGACCTTGGTTTCAGCAAGGTAGATGTCCAGCAGCCCTTCCGGCGGGTCAATGACCACGGCAGGAGCTTCCAGATCAAAGCCCGCAATGAACTCCGGCCGCGCAGGAAAAAGCACTTCCTTGTCATCGTCGGTCATGATGACCCACATTTCAAGGCCCGCAGGGTACTCAAAATGGTCAAGCCTGCCTATGCGCGAGCCGTCGGGTAAAACCACGTCGCAGCCCAGCAGGTCTTCCAGATAGACCTCGTCGTCATCGGGTTCGGGCAAATCTTCACGCCGCATCATCAACTTGCAGCCGCGCAGGGCCTCTGCCGCAGTGCGGTCGGCTACGCCTTCGAGCTGCAACAGGGGGCGTTCCTTATGGCTGCGCACAGCCGCAATCTTGACACGGCGCGGCGCATCCTTGCCCTTTTGCAGCCAGAGCGGCGTGCTCAAAAGCAAGGGGGAGTCCGCATACCAATCGATGCAGATCTCCCCTTTGATGCCGTGGGGCCGCGCCAGCGTACCCATGTGAATCCAGGTTTCCGTCATATTTCCAGTTTTGCCGCATGGCGGCTTGCTGATGGTTGCCGCGCCCGCAAGGGGTGCGGCAGGCGGAACCGGGTTTTTCCTTCACTGCCACCGCAAGGCGGCAATAAGCGGGAAAAAACGCGGCGCTACTCCATAATTTCCAGCACTGTGCGTTTTTTGCACTTGATGGATGCGGCGCTCAGGATGGTGCGCATGGCTCTGGCCGTGCGCCCCTGCTTGCCGATAACCTTGCCCAGGTCCTCTTTGGCGACCTTGAGCTCAAGAACTGTAGTCTGTTCGCCTTCTACTTCGCTGACCTGCACGTCTTCGGGATGATCCACAAGGGAACGGGCAATGTATTCGATCAGGGCTTTCATAAGTACCTCCAGTGGGGGTCAGCCTGAGGGCTTTGGCCGCGCCTAGCGCGTCCAGAGCACAACCGGGGCCTGCATGCAAACCGCCGCCGGTTCTCACGAACCGGGAAAGATATTGCCTGAGCTTTCCCAAAGAACAGCCCGCAGCAAAGTTCTCCTTCAGGCTTTACCCGAAAGAGATTTGCCGTGGGCCCTGCGCCGCCGCAAAGAAAACCCAGAAACTAGGCCATATGCGCTTTGATAAGAGCGCGCACGGTGTCGGTGGGCTCAGCGCCGCGACCCAGCCATTCCTTGATCTTGCCAGCATCAAGCTTCACTTCAGCCGGATTGACCATGGGGTTGTAGTAGCCCAGGAATTCCAGCGGGCGGCCATCACGACGGGTTTCGTCGGTAGCGGCCACCACACGGTAGAAGGGGTGCTTCTTGCTGCCAAGGCGGGTCAATTTCAACTTTACTGCCATGAGTCCAACTCCCTTTGATTGATGTTATGTTAGCGTTGCGCCCGGGAAAGGGCAAGGGCGGGAAGCCCTGGCGCAAAGAGATACACTGCCGCACATAACGGCACTCCTTGCCCCGTAAATTTGTTTACTTTTTTTTGCGCTTGGGGCGCTCTTTTTTCTTGCGCTTTTTGGGCGCTGCCTTGGTTGCGCCAGCGCGCGAACCGGGCATGCCATCCATACCGGGCATACCGGGCATTCCACCCATACCGGGCATGCCAGGCATACCGCCCATGCCGCCCATGTTGGGCATACCGCCAAGCCCCTTGGGCAGGTTCATGCCGGGGGGCATGCCGCGCATGCGGGGCATGGAGGGCATTTTGGCACCCTTGCCGCCCATCATGCCCTTCATCATCTGGCGCATCTGCTCAAACTGGCGCACAAGCTGGTTTACCTGGGCCACGGTAACGCCCGAGCCCTTGGCAATACGCGCCCTGCGGCTGCCGTTGAGTATGTCGGGGTTGCGTCGCTCGGCCATGGTCATGGAGCTGATGATGGCCTCGGTGCGCTCCATTTCCTTTTCGGGCATGGCCCCGCTGGCTTCTGCCAGCTTATCGCGCAGGCCGCCCATGCCAGGTATCATCTTAAGGATGCTGTCGAGCGAGCCAAGCTTTTTGATGCGGCGCATCTGGGTGCGAAAATCTTCAAGATCAAAGCTGGCCTTCTTCATCTTGAGGGCCAGTTCTTCGGCTTCTTCGGCGTTGATGGTGCTCTGCGCCTTTTCAACCAGGGTGAGCACGTCGCCCATGCCAAGAATGCGGCCAGCGATACGATCGGGATGGAAAACTTCCATTTCCGACAGTTTTTCGCCCATACCCACAAACTTGACGGGCGCGCCGGTAACAGCGCGGATGGAGAGAGCAGCGCCACCGCGCGCATCGCCGTCCATCTTGGTGAGCACCACGCCAGTGATGCCAAGGCGCTCGTTAAAGCTTTCGGCCACGGTCACGGCGTCTTGCCCTGTCATGGCGTCGGCAACAAACAAAATTTCCTGGGGCTGCACCGCCTGCTTGATGGCGGCCAGTTCCTGCATGAGGGTTTCATCCACATGCAATCGGCCAGCGGTATCGAGCAGCAGCACAGTGGCCTGCTCTTCGCGGGCTTTTTCAAGCGCAGCCTTGGCAATGTCCACGGGGTTCATGTCTACCGTGGAGGGGTAGCAAGGAATATCAAGCTGTTTGGCCAGCACTGTCAGCTGATCAATGGCCGCCGGGCGGTACACGTCGGCAGGCACAAGGTAGGGCCGCATTTTCTGCTTGCGCAGGATATTGGCAATCTTGCCCGCCGAGGTTGTTTTACCAGAGCCCTGCAAACCCACAAGCATGATGACCGCTGGTTCGCGGCCCTGCAAGTTCAGCCCTGCGGTTTCGCCGCCCAGCAGCTGCACGAGCTCGTCGTGAACAATCTTGACAACCTGCTGGGCAGGGCTAACGCCCTTGAGCACCTCTTGCCCCAGGCACTTTTCGCGCACGCTTTCCACAAAGTCTTTAACGACCTTGAAGTTGACGTCCGCCTCAAGCAGGGCAAGGCGCACTTCGCGCAGGCCAGCCTGCACGTTTTCTTCGGTAAGCTGCCCGCGCCCGCTGAATGTGCGGAATACGCCTGAAAGTCTGTCGGAAAGGCTCTCGAACATGAAGACCCCATTGCACCGCAACACTTACGGTGTAAAAATCGGCGCATTTGCGCCCGCCCCGCCGCTGCCGCCACTTACAAGCAAGGGCCGCGCTTTGGTCGAAGTGCTGATTCATAGGCTGTTTGGTGCGGCACGTCAAGCCTTACGCGCAGAATGCCCGCGCCCGAGCAGCTTTTTGCAGACCCGCCCGCAAACCTGCACCGCGCAAGGGCTGCCAGCCCCCTTGCAAAAAGCTGCTAAAAGCAGTAGTTCGCCAGCACCCGTGCAAACGGCTACAGCGCTCCACGCGCCCTGCCGTGCGGGTACTACAACCTGCGTTAAAACAACGCGCAACCCGGCGTGCAGCCACGCCTGGCGCACCAACAAGCCCCGCAAGTGGAGCTTGCGCCCCAGCGGCAACAAAGCCGCCCATGTTTTTACGCTAAAACAGCACCGGCACGCTTATCCTGCGCACCCGCTACCCCTTGCGGCCCAAGGGCTGGCGCGCGCTGTACTCATTGACATATGGGGCACAAGGGGATAGTCTTTTGGATTATAATTTTCAGAATTATCACAGCCAATTACGAGGACGTCATGTTCACCAATCGCGGTAAGGCGCTGACCTTCGACGACATTTTGCTAGTCCCCGGCTTTTCGGACATCACCCCTGACGCCGTAGACATCTCCACCTGGCTCACCCCCGAAATTCCTCTGCGCATTCCCCTGCTCTCTGCCGCCATGGACACCGTGACAGAAGCCGCCATGGCCATCTCCATGGCCCGCATGGGCGGCATTGGCATTATCCACAAAAACATGCCAGTGGCGCGCCAGCGCCTTGAGGTGGAAAAGGTCAAAAAGAGCGAAAGCGGCATGATTCTTGACCCCGTGACCATCTCCCCCAACAATACCGTGCAGGAAGCCCTGGATCTCATGTCCGACTTCCGCGTTTCAGGCTTGCCTGTGGTGGATGATGGCCGTCTGGTGGGTATTTTGACCAACCGTGACGTGCGTTTTGTGCAGGACGGGGCCGCCGTGCGCGTTTCCGAGGTAATGACCAGCACAAACCTTGTGACCGTGCCCATGGGAACCTCGCTTGAAGAATCCAAGCGTCACCTGCACGAGCACCGCATCGAAAAGCTTCTGGTGGTAGACGAACAGGGTCACCTGCGCGGCCTCATCACCATGAAGGACATCGACAAAGTTCAAAAGTACCCCAACGCCTGCAAGGACTCTAACGGTCGACTGCGCGTTGGCGCTGCCATCGGCATTGGCCGCGACTGCGAATCCCGTTCCGAGCAGCTGCTTGAAGCCGGCGCAGACGTGCTGGTGCTTGATTCGGCCCACGGCCACTCGCTCAACGTGCTCAACGCCATCCGCATGGTCAAGGGCGCGTTTCCCAACTGCCAGCTGGTGGCTGGCAACGTGGCCACCTACGAAGGCGCCAAGGCCATTCTTGAAGCCGGTGCCGATTCTGTCAAAGTTGGCATTGGGCCCGGCTCCATCTGCACCACCCGTATCGTGGCTGGCGTGGGCGTGCCGCAGGTTACCGCCGTTATGGAAGCGGGCCGCGCTGCGCGTGAAATGGACCGCTGCTGCATTGCCGACGGCGGCATCAAGTTTTCGGGCGACATCGTCAAGGCCCTTGTGGTGGGCGCGCACTCGGTAATGATCGGCTCCCTCTTTGCGGGCACCGAAGAAAGCCCCGGCGAAACCATTCTGTACCAAGGCCGTACCTACAAGATATATCGCGGCATGGGCTCCATCGACGCCATGAAGGACGGCAGCTCTGACCGTTACTTCCAGGAAAAGAGCAAAAAGCTCGTGCCCGAAGGCATCGTGGGCCGCGTGCCCTACCGTGGCCCCGTCATGGAAGCCGTGTACCAGCTCATGGGCGGTCTGCGCTCTGGCATGGGGTATGTGGGCGCACACAACCTGACCCATCTTTACGAAAACACCACCTTCTGCGAGATTTCACCGGCGGGTCTGCGCGAAAGCCACGTGCACGACGTTGTTATCACCAAGGAAGCACCCAACTACCGCATCGAGAACTAGAAACAACCGCAACACGCGGTTTGGCCATTGGCGGTGGAATTTCGTCTGCGTACCGACCCTGCGCCGCAAAAGCGCACAAGCAGGCAGGCGGCCGTCGGGCCAAGGTTAACGAAAATCTCGTGGCGACATTTGCGGGAAGCGCAGCGGCGTGCAAGGCCGTTGCGCCTCCCCACAAGCCCCGGCACAAAGCCGAGCTGATACAGTGACCCCCCATTGGTCAATCTGTTAATGATCGGCAAGCGAACTACCGGGCGCACGGAAGCGGCGCACAGCAACAGGCCACGGCCAGCACCAGGCGAGGACACATATGCCCAGCAAAGTCATAATTATTGACTACGGCTCACAGGTTACCCAGCTTATCGCGCGCCGCGTGCGCGAAGCCGGGGTTTACTCCGAAATACATTCCTGCATCACAACCGCCGCGCAAGTGGCGGCAATGAAGCCTTCTGCCATCATCCTTTCTGGCGGCCCCGCCAGCGTGGGTGAATCCGACGCCCCGGCGCTCGACCCCGGTTTTCTTGATCTTGGCGTGCCCGTGCTCGGCATCTGCTACGGCATGCAGCTGCTTGCCCAGAATCTGGGCGGCCAGCTTGCCCAGTCGCTCACGCGTGAATACGGCCCCTCTGACCTTACCCTTGCCGCACCCTGCGCCCTGTGGGAAGGCATTGAATCCACCAGCCGCGTGTGGATGAGCCACGGCGACAAGGTTCTTGTGCCCCCGGCGGGCTTTACCGTAACCGGCAAAACCCCCACCCTCGACGTGGCAGCCATGGCCGACGAGGCCCGCAAAATCTACGCCGTGCAGTTCCACCCAGAAGTGCACCACAGCGTAGACGGCGAGCGCATGCTGCGCAACTTCCTGTTCAAGGTGGCTGGCATCAAGCCCGACTGGACCATGTCTTCGTTTGTGGAGCGCGTGGTTGCCGAAATGGCCGAACAGGTGGGCGACCGCCATGTGGTCTGCGCGCTTTCTGGCGGCATCGACTCCACCGTTGTGGCCGTGCTGCTGAACAAGGCCATTGGCAAACGCCTGCACTGCATCTTTGTGGATAACGGCTTGCTGCGCCTCGGGGAAGGCGACGAGGTCGTCAGCTACCTGCGTGAGCATTTCGACCTCAATCTTGACTTTGTACAGGCTCAGGAGCGTTTTCTCTCCAAGCTTGCTGGCGTGGATGATCCCGAAAAGAAACGCAAGATCATCGGCCACACCTTTATTGAAATTTTTGACGAAGAAGCCAAAAAACTGCCCCAGGTGGACTTTTTGGCTCAGGGCACCCTGTACCCCGATGTTATCGAGTCGGTGTCACACAAGGGCCCCAGCGCCGTTATCAAGAGCCACCACAACGTGGGCGGCCTGCCCGACACCATGAAGCTCAAGCTCATTGAGCCCCTGCGCGAACTTTTCAAGGACGAAGTGCGCAAGGTTGCCGCAGAGCTTGGCATGCCCGATTCCATCGTGTGGCGGCATCCCTTCCCCGGCCCCGGCCTTGCCATTCGCGTGCTCGGCGAAATCACCGAAGAACGCTTGCAGATTTTGCGCCTCGCCGACAGGATCGTGCAGCAGGAACTGCGCGAATCTGGCTGGTACCGCAAGGTTTGGCAGGGCTTTGCCGTGCTGCTGCCGCTCAAGACCGTTGGTGTCATGGGCGATGGCCGCACCTACGAGCATGTCATCGCCCTGCGCGTGGTAGACAGCGTGGACGCCATGACCGCAGACTGGGCGCGGCTGCCCGCAGAGCTCATAGAGCGCATGTCGAGCCGCATCATCAACGAGGTCAAGGGCGTCAACCGCGTGGTGTACGACGTTTCTTCCAAGCCGCCGAGCACCATTGAGTGGGAATAGGGGGGCAGCATGTTTGGGATAGGAAGCACTGAACTTCTGGTCATCCTGGTGGTGGCCCTCATTGTTCTTGGCCCCAAAAGCCTTGCCAACGTGTCGCGCACGCTGGGCAAGGCCATGGGCGAATTCCGTCGGGTTTCCACAGACTTTCAGCGCACGCTGAACGCTGAGGCCGAGGAAGATGAACAGCGTAAACGCAAGCAGGAGGCCGCCCGTGCGGCCAAGGAAGCAGCAGCCGCAGCCAGAGATGCCCAAGCAGCCGAAATGGCTTCAGCCGCTTCTGACGCCCCTGCGGCAACCGCCGCTACGGCTACTGCCACCACGGCTGCCACAGAGAACATCCCCGCCTCCGAGGCGGTTATAGACGCCTCTGCCACCCGCTCCGAAACTCAAGCGGCCCAGACCGTTCCTGCACAGGGTACCCCTGCGCAGACCGCCACCGCACAGTCCATTGTAGATACCGTGGCTGCGGCAACGGCATCTGAAGCCAAGGTTGTGGACGCACAGGTGGTGGAAGGCCCCGGTGCACATGCCACCGCAGACAGCACTGTTGAGGCAAAGGCAGATGCCGCCCCGGTTACGCCCCCTGCGGGCAGCCCACTGGCAGAGGCCCTTGCCAAAACCAAGGCCCAGGCCGAAGCCGCCGAGGCAAAACAGCCAACGCCTCCCAATGGTGAGGCGCAGGCTGCCGCAGCCCCTGAAAATGGCGGCAAGGCATGAGCACAGACAAGCCCTTGAGCCCCGAGGTGGCCGTTACTCCGTCTGCCCCTGAGAATGCGGGGGATACGTCGAACCTCAAAGAAGATGAAAGCCTGGCGGCCCCGGTAGAACCGGTGGCCGCTACGGCTGTTTCTACCGAGGCAGAAAAATCTTCTGCCACAGAAGTCCAGGAATCTACTCAGGTATCTGCGCCAGAATCCTTGCAGGCATCGACGTCTGCTGCGGCAACAGAAGCCGCCCCCGAATCTGTAGCAGAAGCTGTTGCGGAAGATGCACCTGCCACACTGGCCGAAGGCCAGCCCCCCCTGCCCCCTGTGCCGCCCGTTGGCGCGGTGCAAAGCCCTGCGGCTGAGCCTGAAAATCTGCCCGTTCAGAGCGAGAGTGCACCGCCCGCCAACCCGGAAGACGAGGAAGCGGAGGAAGAAGACGATCACCCCATGGGCCTGATGGACCACCTTTCGGAATTGCGTGGCCGCCTTGTGCGTTGCACTGTGGCCGTCATGGTGGGCTTTATTGCCTGTTGGGCTGTCGTAGACCCCATTTTTGACGCGCTGGTAGACCCGCTGCTCAAGGTTTTGCCCGATGGTTCACATGCCATCTACACCACCCTGCCCGAAGGCTTTTTTACACGCATGCATATTGCCTTTGTGGCAGGCGTGTTCGTAAGCAGCCCGGTTATTTT
Source organism: Deltaproteobacteria bacterium (assembly GCA_009929215.1). Taxonomy (GTDB): domain Bacteria; phylum Desulfobacterota; class Desulfovibrionia; order Desulfovibrionales; family Desulfovibrionaceae; genus Desulfovibrio. The sequence goes on from SAAX01000020.1 coordinate 19,365, forward strand.
TTACCAGATATGGTCGTTCATTGCCCCCGGCCTGTACGATGAAGAAAAAAGGCATATTCTGCCAGTGGCCTTTATGTCGGCCGTATTCTTTGTCAGCGGCGGTGCGTTCTGCTACTTTGTGGTGTTTCCCCAGGCATTTGCCTTTTTTGTAAGCTATGCCACAGACAGTATCGTGGCCATGCCCAAGGTCAGCGACTACCTGAGCTTTGTACTCAAGCTCATACTTGCCTTTGGCCTTGTGTTTGAGATGCCTCTGTTTGCCTTCTTTTTGGCGCGCATGGGCATTATCACCGCAGAGCTCATGCGCCGGGTGCGCCGTTACGCCATTCTCGGCATCTTTATTGCGGCGGCCGTTCTTTCGCCTCCCGATGTGGTTTCGCAACTGCTTATGGCGGCCCCCATGCTGGTTCTGTACGAAATAAGCATCTATGTTGCGGTGGCCTTCGGCAAAAAGCCCGCTGCAAAGGATGACGAATCTGAAGAAAAGGCAGATGATGCACCCAACAGCGATGCAACTGAAACCAAGGCGGCCAAGGGCGAACACTCTACGGAGGACGCATGAGCAACACCGCACCCAGAACCTCCACACAGGAACGTAAAAGCGCAGAAACCGACATCCGGCTTGAGCTGAACCTTGACGGTCAGGGCATCACGGATGTGAAAACCGGTTTTGGCCTGCTCGACCATATGCTTACCCTAACCGCCTTTTGGGGCGGCATGGATCTGAGGCTGGTTTGCGAGGGCGACATGGAAGTGGACGCCCACCACACCACCGAAGATGTGGGCCTGCTGTTTGGCAAGGCCTTGCTTGAAGCTTTGGGTGACAGGGCGGGCATTGCCAGGGTGGGCTATGGGCGCGTGCCCATGGACGAAGCGCTGGCCGAGGCTACCGTTGACCTTTCGGGCCGCCCCTGGCTTGAATGGCGCGGCGGCGACCTGCTGCCCCCGGTTCTTGCGGGCGAAGAAAAAGACCTTTGGCGTGAATATTACAAGGCCATTGCCAGCAGCGCGCGCTGCAACCTGCATATAGAATTCCGCTACGGCCAAAATGGCCATCATCTGCTGGAATCGGCCGCCAAGGGGCTGGGCCTTGCCCTTGCCCAGGCAGTGCGCCGAAACGGCACAACCATCAGAAGCACCAAGGGAGGTCTTGATTGATGCAATCCCGACTTCGAATGCTGTTGCTGCCCGCGCTCTGCCTGTTGATGATCGCCTGCGCTTGCAGTCGGCGTCCCAGCAGCACGGCAGATGTACCGCGTGTAATTTCGCCGTCCTATGTTATCTCGGTTGCGCCCTTTACCCAGCCGATCAACGCAAGCCAACTTATCACCGGCCATATCCCCGACAATCAGGGCCGTATCGCGGACGAACAGCTGCCCTCGCTTGACCGCCGTTTTCAGACCGTGCTCAACGCTGGAGCCAAACGCCAGTACAAGTTTATCAATGCCATTGATCTGCCCAAGGACCTGACGCGTTTTCACAGTTCCGAGCAGCCTCAGGCTCTGCCCCTGTGGGTGGCCTATGGCAAAAAGCAGGGCGCGCAGCTCTTGCTTGTGCCTCAGGTGCTCGACTGGCATGAACGCCAGGGCTCAAAAGCTGGCGTTACCCAGCCCGCCCATGTGCGCGTAGAGTTCTTTCTTATAAACATTGCCAACGGTAATGTGATGTCGCGCTCGGTCTTTGAAGAACAGCAGGAAGGCCTGGTGGACAACCTGCTCAACGTGGGCACGTTCTTCAAGCGTCACGGCCAGTGGGTTACGGCAGAAGAGCTGTCGGAAGACGGTATGCGCAAAGCAGTAAAGGACATGGGTTTATGATTCTGTTTCCCGCTGTAGACATTCAGAACGGCAAGGCCGTACGCCTCAAACAGGGCCGTGCCCACGAAAGCACTGTTTTTGCCGAAGACCCCACCGATGCCGCAAAAGCCTGGGAGGCCCGTGGTGCCCAGTGGCTGCATGTGGTTGACTTGGACGGAGCCTTTGACGGGGCTGCCAAAAGCCGCGAGATTGTGCGCCGCATCTGCACCGAGCTCAGCATTCCCGTGCAGCTTGGCGGCGGTATACGCGATATGGAAACAGCCCGAGCCTATCTTGATGCCGGTGTTACGCGCCTGATTATTGGCACACTGGCGCTGGAACAGCCTGAACTTTTTGCAGAAATGTGCCGCACCTTTCCCGGCCGCATCGGCGTTTCGCTTGATGCCGAAGGCGGCAAGCTCAAAACCCGTGGATGGGTGGCCGATACTGGCCTGACTGTGGACGGAGCCCTGCCCCGTCTGCTGAAAGACGGCGCGGCCTTTATCATCTACACAGATATTGAACGCGACGGCATGCAGTGTGGCGTGAACGTGGCGGCGCTGGAGCATATCTCGCGCCTTTCCACAGTTCCGGTCATTGCGGCTGGCGGCGTGGCAACCCTGGCGGATGTGCAGAAGCTCTATCCCCTCACCCTCACCACCAGCTTGGTGGGTGCGGTGAGCGGCAGGGCGCTGTACGAAGGCACCCTCAACCTTGAGGAAGCTAACGCCTGGGTGGCTGCCCAGTAGATTCGCTGAATAATCCATATTGAAAAAGGCGGGCCCAAGGCCCGCTTTTTTTGTGGCAAACTCCGCTTCACGGATTTTGCGCCGCCAGCGTCGGTCTTGCCGATGACTTGCAAGGCAGAAAATTCTATCTGCCTTGACTCCCCATTTCTCAGACCTTATATTTAAGCCATGTTCGACTTCAATACTTCTGCAATGCCGCTTTTTTGCCCGCACGTTTCGGGCTTTCCTGAAGAACGCTACTGGCGTTCCCTGCTTTAGCATTTCTCGCAGTTCTCACCTGTTGCGCTATTGCTGTTCTTCATGGCTGAAGAACAAATCCATTACTTTACTGCGAGATGCGTATGCTTACGGCAAAACCTTACCATTGGTACTGTCTGCTTGCGGCCATAGCCTTGGAAGTTGGCGGTACACTGATCATGAAACTGGCTCAGGGCTGGCCCTTTGCCCATGCCCAACTGCTGGGGCTCATTGCCATGTGGCTGGCAATCGGCCTGTCATACATCTTTTTATCCCGTGCTGTTACAGGCATTCCCGTAGGCGTGACCTTTGCCTTTTGGGAGGGGCTTGGCCTCACCTGCATAACCCTTGGCAGCATTATTTTTCTGGATGAAGCCGTAACCCTGCGCCGCGCGCTGGGGCTTGCCTGTGTGCTTGGGGGTGCGCTGCTGGTGAATCACGGTACAGGGCACGGAGATGAACGTAGCGGCGAAAAGGCCGCAGCAAAAGGCACAGCCACATTCGACGCCGCCTCCACCGCAACCGTCAAGGAGGGGCTGTGATGGACATGACAAATTTATTTTCCTCTGCCGCCCTGCCCCTGATTGTGCTTGCGGCCGCTCTGGACGTAGCCGCCAACATGCTGCTGGTGCGGTCTGACAGTTTTCGTCGCCGGGGGTTGGGGCTGCTGGCTTTGGCGCTGGTGGGGCTGGCTTTCTATTGCCTTTCACTGGCAGTTTGTCATATGGATTTGGCCGTGGCTTACGCCATGTGGGGCGGTTTTGGCGTGCTTGGCACATCGCTGGGCGGATGGATATTGCTGCGCCAAAAACTGCGGGCCAGCGCCTTTGCGGGTATTATTCTGCTTGTGTGCGGCATGGCCTTGCTGCATTCAAGCTGAGTCCTGCCCAACAGCTGCTTTTTGGAGAACGTATGAGCAAAGGATTTTGGGATTATCTGACGCACTGGCAAAGGATGTTTCCCCGCAGACGCACGGTGAGCTGGCGCAATGGCTGGCTGCAAAACGGCTATTGCCGCGATTGCCGCTATTGCTGTGGCCCGCAGGATTCTGACGAGCCCTTTCCCATGGGCCTTTTGCCCGACCAGCTGCGCCCTGGCCTTGCCAACGACTTTTTTTTGCTGACCAAGGACACGGCCTTTATGGACGGCAGGGGCTGCCGCTCGTGCACAAGCCAGGGTTGCCGTCTGCCCCGCCCCGAAAGGCCCGTGGCCTGCGGGCTGTTTCCCTTTGTGCTTAATCTGGGCGAGCTGTATCTGTACCAGATATGCCCTGCCAGCATGTTTACGCCGCTGGCCCACATGGCCGAGCTGGGGCGCAAGGCTGCGGCATGGCTGGCAAAATTCAGCCAGCGCGAGCAGGAGCACATTGCCCTCAATCTGCCCGCAGACGTGCTTACAGACCGCTACATCAAGCTGCACATCACCGTGTACAACCCCACAGCCTGGATCTAAGCGCAGAAACGTATCTGAAAAAAAGACTGGCACCCCCTACCATTCAGGCACAAAGCTGCGGCATCCGTAGTGTTGGGGTATTTGCAATACATGCCTGAGCGGCAAGGCAAGATAGTGCGCCAGCAAGGTGCCGATGATGCCCGCGTGCGAAACCACAAGCAGAGTGGCGCAAGGGTAGGCCCTGCGCCAGCGGGCAAGCGCCGCCAAGGCCCTGCGCTGGGCCTGCATGAAGCTTTCCCCCCCTGGGGGGCAGTAGTGGGCCATATTTTGGCCACGGGCCGCGTATGCGCCGGGCCAGGTACTCTCAATTTCTGTCTTGGTCATGCCCTGCCAGCGGCCAAGGCAGATTTCGCGCAGGCCGGGTTCCAGATGCAGCGGCGGGCGGCCCTGCTGGCTGGCTTCGGGCATATTTTCAAGCAGCAGGGCGGCTGTTTCACGGCAGCGGTCAAGATCAGAGCAGATCACAGCGCCAACGCCCTGCCCCAGCTCTGGCACAAACTGGCGCGCCATAATGCGTATCTGGGCGCGGCCCGCATCACTCAAAGGAATATCGCGCGCGCCGACCATGCGGCGCTCCGGGTTGGGCGGCAGGCTGCCGTGCCGCACCAGCCACATGCCGCTCATGCGGCATTGACCTGGGTTGCGCCACAGTTGCGCTTCAACGCCCGCTCGGCCACAAGGGCGGGGGCTCTGCCAATCTCACGCGCAAGCCGTTCTTCCAGCTCATTGGCGCGAACCATGCGTCCGCGAATGGCCTCGCAGGCGGCGGCATCCTGCGCATAGGCTTCAAGCTTGTTGGCAAAGCGGCGCTCAATGGGCACAAAACTGCCGCCATAACAATATTTGTCGGCCAGATAGACCAGCTCACGCTCTGTAATGGGCTCGTCCCCTGGTAGCGAAAGATCGCGGTGATCCTGCACCAGCCGCGCCATGTCGGGCAGCCCCATCTGACGCAACAGATCGCCCGCCGCCGCCTCGTGCCGGGGCTGACCTTTGCAGATATCGTGCAGCAAGCCTCCAGAAAGCGCCCAGCGCGGATCTACGCCAGCTTCATAACCTGCGATTTCGCGCGCGTGCGCCAGAGCCTCGGCCAGACAACAGGCCACAGCACCCACCGCGCGGCCATGACGCAGGCCTTTTTCTGGCACATTGTGCAGATGCAGCAACGATTCGGCCTCTACCGGCAAAAGCATGTGCCGCTCAAGAGCCAGAAAACGCAGACGGGCGTAGTCGTCGGGGGTGTCCATGTCTTCAAGAATCATGGCATCGGGCACGGGCACATGACGCAGGGGCGCACCCTCAAGCGCGCCGCGCAATCCGTTTTGCCCATTGTGCGCTATTATGCGCGGGGCCAGATGCATGGGAACAAGCGGGGGATGCCCCTCCTGCCCATCAAAGGCGGGAATGAACACCGGCAGAGGAGCCGCCTTGCCGCTCACTGCAAGCTCGGCTGCACGGCCAGCTTCTTCCTGCTCTGCCGCGTTGCGCAGGGCCCGCAGGGTGAGAGGGCGCACCAGCGGGATATCCACAGGCTGCACAAAAAAATATCCGTCAAAGCCGCTCTGCGTCAGCGCTGCAACGCCAGCCCGTACCGACGTAAACATGCCCTGCTGCGCGTCAGGATTGCGCACAGCCTTCAGCCCCAGGGCCGAGGCCTCGCCTTCCACAACCTCGGCATGAAAACCGCTCACGATCACCACATGCTGCACGCCAGCAGCGCGGTACTGTTTTACCAGCCCCCGCAGGGCCGAGCAGCGCCCGCCATCGGGCAACAAGGGCAGTGAAAGTAGTGCCTTGGCCGCCCCCATGCGCGAAGCCATGCCAGCGGCAAGAACAATAACGGCTGAATCCATGCGCTTCCTTCCTTGCGTCGCAGCGCGGATCAGTTATCCACTGCGGCAGATACAGGATGCCAAAATGCGTACACGTTTCTGACAGATCAGGAGTTTTGCCACCCCCTGCCCTTGCTGGGGCAAACGATGCGCGGGCTTGCCCCCTCCGGGCGCTCGATGCGGCCAAGCACAGGGCCAAGCCTGCGCAACGGGCTGCCACAGGCGCACGCGGCGGGCAATATACGGGCTACATCGCCCGTGCGGTAGCGCACCAGGGGCATGGCCTCGCGCTGCAAGGTGGTAATAACCACCTCGCCCGCCTGACCATGCGGCAAAACCTTACTTCCCGAGATATCTACTATTTCTATCAGAACGTCCAGCTCCCGCACATGAAATCCATCGTGCGCAGCGCATTCCACAGCCCCGCCATAGGCAGTTTCTGTAAGCCCGTAGTGGTCAAGAACCTCACATTGCCAATGCTGACGCAGGTTTTGTCCAAGCACAGCATCCAGCGGCTCGGCGCTGGAAAGCACACCCGCAAGATTTTTGGGCCCTGCGGTGGGAAACCATGTGAGCAGGTTGGCCAGCTGCACCGGGGCAGCCACCAGACAATGGGCCTCGGCCTGTTCAAGCCAGCGGGCCAGCGCTTCGCCCCCCTTGGTATCGTTTTGCGGAAGGTCTGCATTTTCTCCGTGGGGCTGACGAGCCATGTGCACCTGCGGCGGCGGGGCCACCACCTCCACCCCGGCGCTGCCAAGGGCCTGCCGTAGCAGGTCGGCCACACCGTCAGGCCGTTCCGCACCCGGCAGCAGCACGGCCAGCCGCTGCCCTGCCCGCACAAGCTGGCTCATGCCCACGGCAAAAAAATCGCGCGTGCGTGCAAGGTCTGCATCCGTAAAGGCAAGGCGCTTGGGCTGGCCTGTGGTTCCCGAAGTGTGCAGCGTCACCATGCGCTGCACGTCGCCCTGCGAAACGCACAAAAAATCACTCCAGTTGCGCAGGTCGTCTGCGGTGGTAAAGGGCAGATGCGTCAGGTCTTCCAGCGCCGTCAGGTTGAGACCGTAGCCCTGCAAACGTGTGGCGTAAAAAGCCCCGCGCATGGCCTGCGCAAGCGTGCGGCGCAAAAGGTGCACCTGCATCTGCGCCAGCCGCTCGGGCAGCTCGCGGCTTGTTGCCGCACCGCACTGCCGGGCCAGCCACGCATCCAGCGGGCAGGAGCCAAAATCCGCATCAGCTATGGCGTTCATGATTCCTCGCCGTACAGACGCGTACCGTTGCTGGCCGTAAGATTGTGCAGACAAAAGGGAATCATGCGGCCATCGGGCCGCACCACATGGATACAACAGCCGCGCACGCGGTCAAGGTCGAGGCTCAGGGCATCCTGAAAAGCCATGGACGAGAGCGTAAAACGCTGCTCTGCCCCGGCCTGGGCCAAAAAGCGGCTGAAGCCGTCCGCGCCGGATTCTGCCGTGGAAGTTTCGCCCGCCGCCTCGCCGCCCTTCCAGTGCATGGCCACAAACTGCTTTGCCTTGCGCGCGCCCTCCTCGGCAGGGGGTGGCACTGTTGCGCCGCTTGTGTGCGGTGCGCCCTCGCTGGAATTGCAGCACGATTGCCCCGCATCGGGCAGCCATTCGAGCCCCGGCTGGCCGTTGCGCCGCACACGGCGGTACACGGCGCTGAAAGAGCACAGCTCGTTTTCGCATCCCGGCGGGTGCATATGGCTTGGGCTCACCAGTTCCGGGGCCTGATTGACCAGCGCAGCCATCACATCGGGCAGGGTGAGGCGCGGGGCCTCCTCCAACTGCCAGGGGTAGCGGCCAAAAAAGGCTGCGGGCTGGATGTGCAGCCCGCGCACCGCTGGCCCCAGCTCCAGCGCCAGCCGCAAAAGGTCGCCAAGCTCGCCCTCGTTGACGCCGCGCACCACGGTTGCCACCAGCACCACGCCAAGCCCGGCATCGGCGCAATTGCGCACGGCGCGGCGCTTGAATTCAAGGCATTCCCTGCCGCGCAGGGTCATAAAGCTGCTCTCGCGCACGCCGTCCCATTGCAGATAGATAGAATCAAGCCCGGCATCGCGCAGGCTGCGGGCATAGCCCTGCTGCCGCGCCAGCCGCAGCCCGTTGGTATTAACCTGCACCAGACCAAAACCGCGCTGGCGCGCCATGCCAATAATTTGCGGCAAGTCGTCGCGCACCGTGGGTTCGCCGCCGGATATTTGCACGTTACAGGGGCCAGAAGCCCCCTTGAGGGTATCCATCTGCATGGCGATGACATCCAGCGGGATATCTTCGCTCTCGCCGCGCAGTGGGTTGGACACCGACCCGGCCTGCGCATAGCACACGGGGCAAGCCATGTCACAGCGTTTTGTGACCTCAAACAGGCCCGTGCAGGTGTGCTGGGCGTGGGCAGGGCAAAGACCGCAGTCGTAGGGGCAACCATCGCGGATGGGCGTGCGGGGATTAGCCGGATAGGAAGGATTTTTGGGGCGCGACCAGCTCACAAAAGGCGGCGTGGCAGCCGCGCCCTCGCCGGATTCACGCCACACGGGTACACTGAACGTGCCGTGGTCGGGGCAGGTTTTGCGCAGCACCACGGTGCGGGCATCGGTGACAGACTGGACATAGCTGGCCTCTATACGCCGCAAACACACGGGGCAGAGGCTTTGGGTACGGCGCAGGGTCATGCTTTTTCCGTCAGATCCAGCTCGTAGGTCTGAACCAGTTCCATGATTTTTCCCCAGCATTCGGCCAGCAGATCGCCACAGGCCACGGGATTGGGCTGTTCGCCCGCCACGCCGGAAGCTGCGCCAAGGCCTGCCGCAATCTGCCCGCAGCGCTGCCCGCCGTAGGCCGCTGTGCGGTCATAAAACCAGCTGGCATAGTCATTGAGCAGGGGGGTGAGCATGGGGTGGGGAATTTCATCCTCTGCCCCTTTGCCAGCGGCCAGCGCCAGCGCACACGCGCCGCCTGTCAGCAGGCCGCAGGGGCCATCTGACTGCCCGATGCCGTGGCACAGCCCCTGCGCAGCGCGCACCACGCCGGGGTTCTGCCTGTCCTGCGCCTGAAGCATGAGCAGGAGCAGCAACTGGCTGCAACAATAACCCTGATGCACCAGGGGCAGCAGTTCCATCATCATGGGATTCATAGCGTCTCCTTTCGGGCGATCCACAGGCCGTAACCAAAGGCACGCAAGTCTTTGCCGGGAACACTGCCCCCACAGGCGCAATTCTTGCCTTGCCCGGCCGAGTCCTCGCCGTACCAGACCATACGCGCCGCCAGTTCTACCAGGGCGCGGCTGTTGTCTTCAAAATGTACAGGTCTGAAGCCTGCTGCTTCCATAAGGCCACGCCATACGGCTTGGGCCCGCGCCCCCGCAAGGCACGATGAGCCTACAGATACAATGCCGGAATCTGCCGGGGCGGGGGCATAGCCCTGCCGCAGCATGAGGTCGCTGACCACCAGCACCCCGCCTGGGCGCAAGGCCGTGTAGGTCGCTTTTAAGGCCGCAAGGGGGTCTGCCAGCAGCGAGAGCACGCATTCGCACAGCACGCAGTCAACACAGGCGGCAGCCAGCGGCGGATGCGCCAGGTCGGCGCACACAAGGCAGCATGTGTCAGCCAGATTATCACACTTAAGGCCCGTTGCCCCGACGTGTTTGTCCAGCCCCACGGCGCGGTAACCCCGTTCTGCCAGCAGACGCAGAGTGGCCCCTGCCCCGCTGCCCAGATCGAGCACCAGCCCGCCCTGCGGCAGCCAGCCGCTGGCCGCGCACCTGTCGAGCGCACGGCTGGTCAGGGCCACGCCACCGGGACGCCATGCATCACCAGCCGCGCGGCGAAAATCGGGGCGTTCCCAGAGTGCGTTCACTTGTCTTCCAACAGGGCTTCCACCTCAAGCATTTTGCCCTCTGCCAGTGATTTGGGAACCTGGGTGAGCCCACACTTGGGGCAGCGCGGCAAAAATACGTCAAAGGCGCTGTTGAGATAAAATACGGGAACCTTCACCTGTTCAAGAGCAACGCGGCAACGCCCGCACACCCACTGGCCGCCGTCCGGCCCGTAATTTGGCCCCATGCTCATGATTGTCCACCTCCCTGCGCACCAGATTGTCCGCCCTGAGAGCCCACATTCTGTCCTGGGCGCCCCCCGTCAGTGCAACACTGGTGGCTGTTGATGACATCCACGGCTTCCTGCCCGCCAGAACCCGGCACAACCATGCGGTGACACCATGCATCGTGCAAAATAAAGCCCTCGCCCTGGGGCTGGTATTCCACCCAGAATGTCACCTTTCTGGGCCGCCACGAACCAAGGCGGTGGCCGTTTTCCAAATTTTCAAACCAGTGGCCGCTGGCCTCGGCCCCCACCACGGCCCCTTCCACATCTGAAAGCAAAATATGCCGCTCCTCCATGCGCGCCAAGGCTTCGGGGCTCACCAGCACCCGGCCCTTGCCCGCATGGGCTGGCTGGCTGCTGGCCACATTTTTCTGCCCCTGTGCGCTGCCGTATGTTTCCAGCAGTTTGAGGCGCAGGGCCGCACGGTTGGCCCGGCGGGCCGACAGGCCGGGGCCAGGAACAGCGCCCGACTGGCCGCACGATTGACCACAGCCTGATTGGTCGCAGCCTGATTGGTCGCAGCCTGATTGGGGCAACAACAGGTCGAGCATATGCCAGCATTCCTTGCCGCTGGCCACCATGCGGTCGCGGCACATGATGCACGAGGCAAGGCCGGGGTGCTCAAGCTGGGCCGCACGGTGGTCGCTCATGGCTTTTGCCGTTTGCGGCTGGGCGCACCACACAAGGCCGCCATACCCGCAACAGGCTGTGGAGGCTCCGCTGAGGCGGGGTTCTTCAACCGTGGCCCCGCACTTGCCCGCAAGGCTGCGCACGGCGGCAAGCCACGCTTTGTCGTGCCGCGCGGTGCAGGGATCCTGAATGGAAAATATTTGGGGCAAGCCCGTTGCACTTGAGCTGGTAGCGGCCAAATCCTGCGGCAAATCCAGCGCCAATCCGTCCAGCACTTCCCATACCGATACTGTCTGCGCTTCGGGCAGACCTTCGCGCAGGGCCGCAAGACACGAGGAACAGGCCGCCACAATGCGTGGTTTGCCCAGCCCCTGCCATGCCTGCCGGATGTTATCCATGTGCTCGTTGAACAGTGCCGAGCGCCCGGCCCAGCGGGCGGGAATACCGCAGCACGAAAGCATGATACCCACCCCCAGCCCATCTGCCGTGCCAAATTTTGTGCGCAGCAGGTCGTACAGGGCAGCGGTTTGCTCCACCCGCGCCGCAGCCAGCTGACAACCGGGGAAGAACAGATGCGCTACGGCTTGATCCGGCGCAGCGCCCTCAGCCGCAGGGGCTGGAAGCACGAGCACGCATTCCGGCCCGCTGGCGCTCTCCATGTCTTCCAGCGCAAATTCGTGTGCCGTGGGCGGCATAAAGCCGCGCTCCACCATGTCTTCGCGTGCGGAAAGGCAGAGCTCGGACATGGAGAAATTCTCTGGGCAAAGTTCCTCGCACTGGCCGCACAGGGCGCAGCCGTTGATGACGGCATTGGCCGTGTGCAGGCCTTTGACGATGGAGGCATTATTGTGGATCTGGCGGGCGTAAAGGCGCGGGTAGCCCTTGTATTTTTGCAGATACACGCACTCGCGCACGCAGATCATGCACTGGCATTGCAGGCAGCGTTCTGCCTCGGCCACGGCTTCTTGTGCCGAATACAGGGGCTCCGCCAGGTTGTTGCCCGCGTGCACGGCCGGTTCCACACGCGGAACGGGTTTTATGCCCGTAACATCAGTGTGCAGCGGGCCCTGAGATTTGTCGCGCGCCGCAGTGAGCGAAACACCGCTGGTCACACGTTCCATGGTCTGGGCCGCGTGCCGCCCCTGCCCTGCCTGCCGTGAGGCAGAGGCAAAAACGTGCCCCGTGGGCGTGCTGGCAGGCCAGCCCGCACAGCAGATATTGTCGCGCCACAGCAGTGTTTCGGCTTCTATATCGGCCTCGCCCGGTATCTGGTCGGGCACAAGACCGGGGGCAGCACCCTGCACGGCGTCTGCATCCACCAGTACGGCGTCGTATTCTGCCGCCAGTTTTTCCAGCAGGGCCGCATCCAGAGTGGCCTGTTCAAAACGAACTTTTTGGCGAATGAGGTTTTCAAAATCTTCTGCCGCAAAATCCTTGGCAATACCTGTGGTTTTGGGCTCGGCAGCCAGCGCCGTATAACGGCCCAGCAAAAATTCTGAGGGTGCGCCCGCGTGAAATACCGTCACGGGATAGGCCTTGCGTGAGAGATCCCACGCCGCCGTCAGGCCAGCCAGCCCCGCACCCATGATCGCCATACGGAACTTTTTGGGCGGCAGGGGCAGCGGGCGGCCCTGCGGCCCCACGGCCAGCATACACGCCAGCTCAAGCCCGTGCATGGCTACGCTGCCGCCAAGATCTTGCCGAAGGCAGGCATTTTCGCAGGGGTGGTCGCAGATGCGGGCTATGATGCCGGGCAGGGGCAGATGCCGCTCAAGCACCTTGCGGGCCTCGCCCTGCTTGCCCTCGGCCATGCGGGCCATAAAGGTGCGCACATCCAGATCAAAGGGACAAGCCACCCGGCAACGGGGCGGGCTTTCCTGCGTGCAGTGCGACTCTATTTCGTGCAGACGTTGTTGGTCCATCATGGCGCTGTCTCTCGCTGGATTGGGCAGGTGCTGCATTACGGCAGGGTACGGCGGCTCAGGTCGCTGCCAAAAGGCAAGCGGGGCTTTCAGAGAGCCCCCTGAAAACCCCGCCAACCGTGCATCCGTAGCAGCTCATGTGGCTGAACCACGGGAAATACCAATAACACTCAGGGCTCATTATTCATTTTTGTGGGGAGAACCCTTTTGCAAAGGATTCTCCCCATTTCTCCAAAGGGTTAGCCCTAGCCTACCCTACTTGGGCATGGCCTCCAACACCTTTTCGGGACGGGCGGGCAGATGACGCACGCGCGCGCCGCAGGCATTGTAAATGGCGTTGATGATGGCGGGGTGCGGCGCGGTAAGGGGCATTTCGCCCACGCCGGATGCACCGAAAGGCCCGGCCTTACGGGGGGTCTGCACATAGACGATTTCCATGTCGTCGGGAATCATCTTGATGGTGGGCACGCCCGCGCCAGCGAGGGTGCTGTGCTTCTTGAGGTCTTCGTAGTCTTCGGTAAGGGCAAGGCCCACGCCCTGCGCCATGCCGCCGTAGATCTGGCCGTCAACCACCAGCTTGTTGCAGAGCGTGCCAATGTCGGCCACGCACACGAGCTTTTCAACTGCGGTTTTGCCGGTGGCCACTTCCACTGCCACTTCGGCCAGGAACAGACCGTACATGTAGCAGGCAAAAGGTTCGCCCTGACCCTTGAGGTCGCAATCCTTGGCCGGGGCAGACCACTTGCCGTCGTAGTGCACGGGGCGGCCTTCGGCCTTCATTTCGTCATAGGTATAAAAGCCGCCGCTGGGCTTGCGCATGCCTTCAATCAGCATTTCGCAGGCAACGCGGGTGGCGTTGCCCGTAACCACCTGCGAACGCGAACCGCCAGCAGGACCGGAATTGGGCGTCTTGCTGGTGTCGTTCATGACCAGATGGATGTTTTCGGGCTTGATGTTCAGAGGACGCAGAGCTTCGTGGGCAGTGCCCAGCGTGCCGGAATCAGCACCCTGGCCGTGGTCTTCCCACGAGTTGCCGATGGTGATGCTGCCGTCGGGGTTCAGTTCTGCCCAGGCTTCGGAGGTATCCGGCCCGTCAAGACCAGCGCCGTACACGCCAAGGGCAATGCCCACGCCGCGTTTTACTTCGGCGGTGGATTTGGCCTTGACGGTCTTTTGGGATTCTTCGTAGTAGGGGCGCATTTTTTCAAACATTTCGGGCAGGCTCATGACTTCAGGAATCTGGCCCGAGGGGTTGGTGTCGCCCTCGCGGTAGCAGTTCAGCGCACGGATTTCAAAGGGATCCATGCCGAGCTTTTCGGCCAGTTCGTCCATGAGCACTTCAGAGGGGAATTCCGTTTCAGGCGCACCGTAGCCACGGAAGGCCGCGCCCCAGCAGTGGTTGGTGGCAACGGTACGGCCCTTGCCACGAATGTTGGCAATGCCGTAGCCAGCGCCAATGTACTGCGCGCCGCGCAGGGTGAGCAGATCGCCGAATTCGGAATAGGGGCCGTGGTCAACGCTCCAGTCCGTTTCCATGGCAAGAATCTTGCCCTGCTTGTTGGCGGCGTAACGAACGGTCGTCCAGAAGGGCGAACGCTTGCCGGTGTAGTTCTGCTGCTGCTCATAGTTGTAGCGCAGGTGGCAGGGGCGGCCGGTGGCCATAACGGCCACGCCCACAAGGGCTTCCATGGTGGGGCTGAACTTGTAGCCAAAGGTGCCGCCGGTGGTGTTTTGCACCACAACCAGATCCTTGGGGAATTCCAGGCCAAGGCCGGGGGCGATCATCAGCGCGTGCAGATGGATGGCCACAGACTTGGAGTGGATGACCACCTGGCCCTTGTCGTTGACATAGCCATAGCCCACATCGGGTTCGATGGGCAGGTGGGGCTGACGCTGGGTGTAGTAGCTACCCTCGGCAACCACGTTGGCGGGGTCGTTGAAGAAGGGAGCGGTATCCGCGCCTTTTTCTTCCAGTTGTTCGTAGTAAATGTTGGGCGTGCCGGGGTGAATTTCAATGGCGTCCGGGGCCATGGCTTCGGGGGCGCTCATGTATTCGGGCAGCAGTTCGAGGTCAAACTTGACCTTTTCTGCCGCAGCGCGGGCATTGCATTCAGAATCGGCGCACACGATGGCAAGGGCATCGCCATACTGGAATATTTTGGTATCGTTAAGAATGGGCCGTTCCCAGCCGTCACCCTTGTTGGTGGGGAAGGTGATAAGGCCGGTGATGCGGTTTCTGCCCTTCACGTCCTTGTGGGTGAGCACCTTGTACACGCCGGGCATTTTTTCGGCTTCAGAGGTGTCGATGCCCTTGATATTGGCATGGGAGACCTTGGCCTGGGCAATGGCCAGATGCAGGGTATTGTCGGGCAGGCGGTGCGCCGCGTCCGCGCCAAATTCGGCAGTGCCGGTAACCTTGGCAACGGCAGTGGGGCGCGGAATGGTGGAACCCCAGATGCGGCCATCGGCGGGCATCTTGAAGGTCACGTCGTCCAGCGTTTTTTCGCCGCGCATAAGGGCAGCGGCGTCCATAACCGCGTCCACCAGGGGCTTGTAGCCCGTGCAACGGCATACGTTGTGGTTTTTCTGGAACCAGTCGCGCACGTCCTCGCGGCTGGGATTGGGATTGGAATCAAGCAGGGCCTTGGCCGAAACGATGAAACCGGGGGTGCAAAAACCGCACTGAGCCGCACCGTGGAAAATCCAGGCGTGCTGGAGGGGGTGCAGATTGGCGGGCGTGCCCACACCTTCAAGAGTGGTAACGGCGGCGTTTTCGGCCACACGACTCATTTTGACAACGCAGGCGCGTACAACTTTGCCGTCAAGAATTACAGAGCAAGCACCACACTGGCCTTTGCCGCAGCCAACCTTGACGCTGGTAAGCTGCAACTGGTCGCGCAGCACATCCACCAGCATATCTTCAGGTTTAACCACCAAACGCCGGGGGACGCCGTTAATTACAAGGGTCTTTGATTCCATGCGCGACTCCTTTTAATGATGAACAAAGGTATGGGCCTGCGCGGAAAATCCGCGCTCGGTATCAGTTTTTTCCTCACTACTTGCCAAAAGGGCAGATAGGATAACGGCATACGTCGCACTGCGCGCAAAACCCGCCGTGCCCCAATGCCGCCACATCTGCCGCACTTACCTCCAGGCCCGCCAACAGGCGCGGCACAATCAGATCAAAAATGCTGGCCTTGTGGTACATGACACAGCCCGGCAACCCCAAAACAGGAACCCGCCCCGCCGCACCCTGTGCATAGGCCAGCAGAAACATGGCCCCCGGATAAACCGGCGCACCATAGCTTGCCACCTCTGCCCCGGAAGCCCGGATGGCTGTAGGCGTGCGGTCGTCGGGGTCTACAGACATGCCGCCTGTTACCACAATAAGATCAGCACCTTGTTCCAGAAAATCCCGAATTGCTCCTGCGGTCATGGGCACTTCGTCGCTGGTGAGGGTTTGCCCCACCACCGTACTGCCCAGGGCCGCAAATTTTTTGCGCAGCACAGGGCCAAAGGCATCCTGTATGCGACCATAAAAAACCTCGCTGCCGGTAGTGACCACGCCAACCTTGGCGCGGCGCAGGGGCAGCACATCGATGATCGGCCCGCTCACAAGCGATTCGAGCTGGCGCAGCTTTTCGTCTTCAATCATCAATGGCACAACACGAGTCCCCGCAACCGGGCGGCCCTTGGTGACATGCTGCATGGTGTGGATGGTTGCGACAGATATTTCGCCAAGGCTGTTGATGCGGTTGAGCACAGGCACATCAATACGCAGCAGGCCATCGCAGGCAGCCAGCAAATCGATGCGCCCCTCCTTGGGCTCGGTGTGCGCAAGGTTGCTGCCAGCAACGGCGGCGATTATGCGCGCGGCGGCGTCGTTTTCGTGCACCATGCCGGGCAGAGATTCAAAAACGTAAAGATGCTCTTTTCCTACCTGCAGCAACACCTCAACATCTTCTTGCCTTACCACATGGCCCTTGCGAAAAACTGGTCCCTTACTTTCACCTGGTACAATTCTGGTGATGTCGTGGCACAAAATACTGCCCACGGCGTCATGTACCCGGATGGTTTTCATTGCCAATTTGGACATGACCTCTCCCGAAGCTGACTTCTAGATTGTGGTTAAAATACCACCCTCACAATAAATTGCAAAATAAAATTTGTTATTTATTAATTGTGCTCTTGCTAACCTGCTGACTTGCCATGGTATCAACAGATAAATTCCCTTTTTTTGCAAAAAGCGTGATTATTATATCTGCAACCGCCGGGCTCACTGGCAGGCAGCATTGACAGCGCCCCCAATCTTTGCGAGAGGGAAAGAAAACGCCGCCGCAGTTCTTTGTGACTGCGGCAGAATTATGAGGAATGTCATGCAAACGCTTTCTGCACATTTGCCACTGGGCCAAGCCCGGCTTGCACTTTCTGGTCTGGCGCTTTTTGGAGCCCTGCTGCTCGGCGGTTGTGGCTTTGGCGGATCGCCCGCCCAGCCAGAAACACCTCCCGGCCCGGTCACGGGATTTATGATCGTTTCCAACGTGGGCGAAACCGCCACAGTTGACGACCCGGATTTTGGCAAGGGCGTGCGCGTGAGCCTTGATGAGCTTTTTACCTCGGCCAAGGGTGAAGACTGCAAACGCGGAACCGTGCTTGCGGGCCAGCGCGAGGCAGAGGTAATTGTTATCTGCCGCGATGCCACGGGCCGCTGGAACATGGCCCCCCGGGTTTGGGGACAGGGCCTCTCGCAATAGCAGTGCCCTTAATATTCGATTAGAGAGGCAAACGGGCAAAAAATTGCCCACATGAGCATTGCCTCTGGCTAATCGCGGCAAATATGATTATTTATTGAAGCGCACGGCGGCTAGCATGCCCGTGCGCTTCACTTGTTACTGTTGCACGCCCTGCAACAGTGCTTTTTCGTACCAGTGGCTCGGGGCTGCCCCGCCTTATACGATGGGCATTGCAGGGCTGAACACGGAACCCAAGGGCACCTGCCTGTTTGTGGAACCACCTCTGGGGGCCATGCAAGCCCGAATCCATTGCATCATCACTGCCATGTCGCACAGAACATTGTTTGCTTTTATGCTGGTTTTTCTGGCCTTGTCGTGCACGGCCAAGGCCGAAGAAGCTCCGCAGCCCTACGCAGCCAACCTGTTTCAGGGCAATTTTTCGCAGAGCAAGGACGCTGCCAAGGATGCCAAGGACACCTCTATCATCGCGCCTGGCGACCGAGTGGTGCTGCGCCTTTGGGGCGGAGATCTCAAGGTTGACAACACCCTGATTGTGGCTGCCGACGGGCATCTGGACGTGCCCGAAGTGGGGGCCATACCCGTTGCGGGCCTGGGCTACGACAAGCTGACAGAAGCCCTGCGCAGCAAACTGGCCGCCAACGGCCACGCCGACGCCCAGATTTATGCCGCCCCCCTCGATGCCCGCCCTGTGGCCATATTTGTGACCGGCGGCGTGACCAAACCGGGGCGCTACACCGGCACGCCCGGCGACCCGCTGCTGAGCTTTTTGGACAAGGCTGGCGGCCTTGACCCGGTGCGCGGCAGCTACCGCGATATTCGCCTTATGCGCGACGGCAAGGCCGTAGCCAACCTCGACCTTTACCCCTTTGCCCGCAAGGGCGTGCTGCCCGCCGTGCGCGTGCAGGAGGGCGACACCCTGGTTGTGGGCGACAAGGGCCCCACGGTTGCGGCCATTGGCGCAGTGCGCACCCCGGCCAAGTTTGAATTTCCCAAGGGCAAGTCTTCTGGCGCGGCCCTGATCGAACTGGCCGAACCGCAAAACAGCGCCTCGCACATTGCCCTTACCGGCACACGCAACGGCGCACCCTACAGCACCTACCTACCGCTTAAAGAGCTGCGCAACCTCATGCTGGAAGACGGCGACCAGGTGCAGTTTATTGCCGATGCCCCAGGCAATACCATGATGATCGAGGTGCAGGGCGCAGTGCGCGGAGCCTCGCGCTTTCCTGTACGGCGCGGCGCACGCTTGCAGGAAGTTAAGAACTTCATTGCCGTTGAGCCGGGCCGTGCAAACCTGCAAGCCATGTACATCAAGCGCAAAAGCGTAGCCGCCCGCCAGAAAAAGGCCATTGCCGACTCGCTGCGCAGGCTGGAAGAAACAGCCCTCACGGCTTCGTCGTCCAGCTCGGACGAAGCGTCAATTCGCGCCAAGGAGGCCGAAATGGTCTCCAAATTTGTGGAGCGCGCCAAAACCGTGGAGCCCGAAGGCGTTGTGGTGCTTGACGGCGGCCCGGACAAGGCCGATCTGGCGCTGGAAGACGGCGACATTATCGTGATACCCCCCAAGAGCGACGTGGTGCTAGTGAGCGGCGAAGTTATGATGCCCCAGGCCATGCTGTGGGGCAAAAAGAAGGATGTGGACGACTACATCAAGGGCGCTGGCGGCTACACCAACCGCGCCGACCACGACAAGGTGCTGGTGCTGCACCAGAATGGCTCTGTTTCGCAAGACGGCGACAACATTCTGCCGGGCGATCAGGTTATGGTTCTGCCCAGGGTGGAATCCAAAAACATGCAGGCCGTCAAGGACATCACCCAGGTTATCATGCAGGTGGTGGTTTCGGCCCGGCTGCTGCTTGGCATGCCGTCCTTGTAGCGAGCACAGAACAATAGTTACCCATAGCAATACGAATGACAATAAACAAAACTCGCCAGTCATGGCTTTGCCACAAGGCAATAGTGTGTAAAATTCAGTCGCTTAAGGGCATATCAGAAATACTGGCATCTTTACTCTGATATACACGACCACGTTGGCAACACTCTCAAGGGGGCTTCGGCCCCCTTTTTATTTTGCGCGCAAAATGTGCAAACGTGCGGTTGCATCACAAA
>SAAX01000164.1 GCA_009929215.1 Deltaproteobacteria bacterium
ATGGAACAGGCGGGCCTTGAGTCTCATTCGCCGCTGCCCGCCCACTGGCGCGAGGTCGCGCCTGATGAAGCCGTGGCCTTGGCAGCCTCGTGCCGTTGTTATGTGTACACGCCCGGTATGCGGCTTGATCCCCAGTTTTGGGGACCGCTGTTGGGAAGGGTGGATGCCGCGCAGAGCGCGAGCATGCGTCAGACGGGGCGGGCTGTGGGCCAAGGTCGGCCAGTACTGCTGCCCGGCAACGATGGCCAGCTGCTGCATCAGGAACTGCGCCATGCCCTTGCCCAGTGCGGGTACGGGCCGATTGTGGAAAATTTGCCACAGCCCCATCCCCGGTCAGAGGCGGCTGCGGCCGGGGCCAGTGCCGCCGGGGATACCTTTGCCGCCAGCTGGCGGGATTTTTTGCGGGACAGCAAGCCAGAGCTTTTGTTCTCGGTAAATTTGCGCGGGCTGGATGCCGACGGGCGTATATTCCACCTGTGCCGCGCTATGGGCATTCCCGTGGCGCTGTGGTTTGTGGACAATCCCTGGCATGTGCTTTCTGGCGTGCGGCTGCCCTGGTGGCAGGATGCCCATATTTATGTGACAGACGCCAGCTTTGTGGAAGGTTTGAAAGCACAGGGTGCAGAGCGGGTATTTCATCTGCCACTGGCCGTGGCCCCGCACATGTGGCGCGGGCTGGATAGACTGCCCGCAAGGTTTGAGCCTCCGCTTTTTGTAGGGCGGTCGGCCTTTCCTGAAAAAGAGCGTTTTTTTGCCGCCGCCAGCGTGCCGCAAGAGCTGGAGGCCGAGGCCGCCAGCCTGCTTGCCCGCAGCTCGGGCCCGCAGGACGCCCCGCATTTTTTTTGGTGGCACAGCCGGTTGGGCGGCAGCCTGTGGCCGGGCTATGACGTGCGGCGCCCCGGCCTTGGGGCCGAACGCTGCGCACAGGCCAACCGAACTCGCTGGCTTTTGGCCGCAGGAGCGGGCAATCTGGGCCAGCCCGACCAACCAGAACGACCATGCGGGCCAGCCGGGCTGCGCGTGGTCGGTGACGATGGCTGGAAGGCTCTGCTGCCCGGGGCCGATATTCGCCCCCCTGTGGACTACTACACCGCCTTGCCCGATTGTTACGCGCAGGCGCAAGCCGTGCTCAACGTGACCAGCCTGCTCATGCCGCACAGCTTGAGCCAGCGCCACTTTGACGTGTGGGCCAGCGGCGGTCTGCTGCTCAGCGACGCCACCCAGGGGCTCAATATTTTTGCGGATGTGCTGGTGGAACCCATGCGGCTGCGCGAGCCCGAAGATTTTATGGTCAAATGCGCGTGGTTTCAGGCCCATCCTGCGGATGCGCTTGATCTGCGCCACGCATGGCGCGAGCATTTGCGTGCGGCCCACGGCTATGAGCACCGTATTTTGCGCATTATGCAAACATTGGGCTGAGGCTGGGCACTTCCAGAATCCGAGCAGTGGCCATAGCTGTGACCAGCATCTGCGCGAGGCTGCCCGAAAGCAGCAGCTCGCAGAACTGCTTGACAAGACGGAGTGTTTTGCCTATTGGTCAATTCCTGCGTTTAGCTTTCCACTGTGGGGAAGTAGCTCAGCTGGGAGAGCATCGCCTTCGCAAGGCGGGGGTCGAGGGTTCAAATCCCTTCTTCTCCACCACAATATCAAGGG